>NZ_JAGWCU010000006.1:0-180286 GCF_020657755.1 Clostridioides sp. ZZV15-6388
CTATGTACGGAATGGATAAGCGCTGAAAGCATCTAAGCGCGAAGCCAACTTCAAGATAAGATTTCCCACCGCAAGGGTAAGACCCCAGAAAGACTATCTGGTTGATAGGTCGAAGGTGTAAGTGCAGCAATGTATTTAGCTTATCGATACTAATAGGTCGAGGACTTGACCAATATTTATTTGATGTTCATTAATTAAAATATATATGTAGTTTTTAGAGTGTTAACTTTAAAGAAACTGGTTTTACTAGTTATAAAAATCTAATGCGGGTGTAGCTCAATGGTAGAGTTCTGGCCTTCCAAGCCAGCTGTGAGGGTTCGATCCCCTTCACCCGCTCCAAAAGATTATGTGGTTACAATAGCAGAGAGGATACACCTGTTCCCATTCCGAACACAGAAGTTAAGCTCTCTAGCGCTGATGGTACTTGGTGGGAAACTGCCTGGGAGAGTAGGACGTAGCCACGTAATCTTTTTTTGTATAAAATTTTATAAAAATGTAATTATTATATGTTTTTATTTGTCTTTTATAGATTTTTTTGGTAATAAATGATATAGTGAATATAATTAAATATTTAAATATTTAATTTTTTTTGTTTTTTTGTAAGTTTATTTTTATAAATTTCTTTAAAATTTTTGGGAGATACACTTTGACATACGTTTTAAAAGCAATTCTAACAGTAAGTAGGACAAAAAATAAATAAAATAGAAATTTGTGTTAAATAAGGAGATTAATATGAAAAAAAATGCAAGATTAATAACAACAGGAATTCTTTCAATGGCAATTGTTGCACCTACAATGGCATTTGCTACTGAATCTAATGCTATGGAAAATAATGATAATTTAAATATAAATTTGGAGAAAAAAAGTATAGTTTTAGGAAGTACATCAAAAGTAAGTGTAAAATTTAAAGAAAAGCCAGATGCTGATAGCATTACATTAAAATATAAATGCTATGACATGCCACTAGATACAACTCTGAACTACAATCAATCAACTGGATTATATGAAGGAACAATCAACTATAATAAAGACCCAGAATATTTAAATGTGTGGGAATTACAGGGTATAACAATAAATAGTGCAACTAATCCTAAGACTTTAGACAGACAAGAATTAGAAGCTATGGGATTAAATTTAAAAGACTACAATGTAACACAGGAGTGTATAATTGAAGACATAACTTCAAGAAAAGATGTAAGCAAATATATGAGAAAAACTTCTGCACCTATTACAGAACTTACAGGAAGTGATAGATATGAAACAGCAGTAAAGATAAGTAAAGAAGGCTGGAAAAATGGTTCAGATAAAGTAATTATAATAAGTGGAGATGTAAGTATTGATGGTATTATATCAACTCCACTAGCTACTACATATAATGCACCAATACTTTTAGTTGAAAAAAACAATGTACCAGCCAGTGTAAAAGCAGAATTAAAGCGTCTAAATCCTAAAGATGTAATAATAATAGGAGATGAGAATTCTATTTCTAAAACTACTGCTAATCAAATAAAATCAACTGTAAGTGCTAGTCAAACACGTTTGAATGGTTCTAATAGATATGAGACATCTTTATTGATAGCAAAAGAAATAGATAAAAATCATGATGTAGATAAAGTATATATAACAAATGCAAATGGTGGAGAAGTAGATGCACTTACTATAGCAGCAAAAGCAGGTCAAGATAAGCAGCCAATTATATTAAGTGATAAAGACAGTCTTACAAATGATACATACAAGTGGCTACAAAGTGAGGATTTACAAAGTGCCTACTTTATAGGTGGTCCTCAAATGTTATCAACAAATGTTATCAATAAAATAAATGATATAACTAAAGATAGTGTTACTAAAAATAGAGTATATGGAGCAGACAGACACGAAACAAATGCAAATGTAATAAAAACATTCTATACAGAGGATGAATTAGAAGCTGTTTTAGTAGCTAAGTCAGATGTACTTGTTGATGCTTTAGCAGCAGGGCCATTGGCTGCTAGTTTAAAATCTCCAATACTTATAACACCAAAGACATATGTATCTGCATATCACAAGGATAATTTAGAAGCAAAATCTGCTAATAAGGTGTATAAGATAGGAGGCGGATTGACTTCTAAGGTAATGAATTCTATAGCAGCGTCATTGTCTAAGCACAATACAACACCAACAGACCCAGGAACTAATAATGGAGCAAAGACAGTTATGATTGACCCAGGTCATGGTGGTTCAGATACTGGAACTACAGGTAAACCATTAGGTGGAATTAAAGAAAAAGATTATACTTTAAATACTTCACTTGCAACAACTGAGTATTTACGTTCAAAAGGAATAAATGTAATTATGACAAGAGATACAGATAAGACTTTATCTCTTGGAAATAGAACTGCCTTATCCAATTCTTTAAGACCAGATTTATTTACAAGTATACACTATAATGCATCTGATACAACTGGAAATGGAGTAGAAGTATTTTATAAACTTGCAGATAAAAATGGTGGAACTACTAAAACTGTAGCCACAAACATATTAAATAGAATTTTAGAGAAATTCAATCTTAAAAATAGAGGAATAAAAACAAGAACACTATCAACTGACCCTACAAAAGATTATTTATATGTTTTAAGAACTAATGATATGCCAGCTGTACTTGTAGAATGTGCATTTTTAGATAATGAAAAGGACATGAGTTTATTAAATACATCATCAAAAGTAAAAGACATGGGTACACAAATAGGTAAAGGTATAGAAGAGTCATTAAAATAGTATATAATGAAAATACTTAAAAACTCAGCATAAATTAATTTATGACTTTAGATTTAGTTTAAATTCATAAAATAAAAATATAATTCTATTATTAATAAAGACTATGTATAGATTTTTGCATATATAAGTGCAAATAGCATATACATATTCTGTTTTGTAGTTAAGTTCTGCTTGATAGGATTAAGGTACGAGTATAGCAATGTATTTAACTTCTCGATATTAATAGGTCGAGGACTTGAACAATATTTATTGACTTACAAAAAATTGGTATAAAATTCTACAAAATATAATCATTATATGTTTTTATTTGTCTTTTATAGATTTTTTTGGTAATAAATGATATAGTAGAAATGATTAAATATATTTAATTGTGTTTATTTTTTGTAATTGTTTATTTTTTGTAATTTAATTTTTAATAAATTTTTGCAAATTTGGGGCATACACACTTTGATGTGTTTTAAAAAATTAAAAAGACTAAAAAAGCAAGGTAGAAATCTATGTTAAGTAAGGAGATTAATATGAAAAAAAATACGAGATTATTAACAACAGGAATTCTTTCAATGGCAATTGTTGCACCTACAATGGCATTTGTTAATGAGTCTAATGCTATGGAAAATAATGATAATTTAAATATAAATTTGGAGAAAAAAAGTATAGTTTTAGGAAGTACATCAAAAGTAAGTGTGAAATTTAAAGAAAAGCCAGATGCTGATAGCATTACATTAAAATATAAATGCTATGACATGCCACTAGATACAACTCTAAATTACAATCAATCAACTGGGTCATATGAAGGAACTATCAATTATAATCAAGATCCAGAATATCAAAATGTGTGGGAGTTACAAGGAATAAGAATAAACAGTGCAAATAATCCTAAAACCTTAAACAAACAAGATTTAGAAAATATGGGATTAAATTTAAAAGACTACAATGTAACACAGGAATGTATAATTGAAGATATAACTTCAAGAAAAGATGTAAATAAATATTTGAGAAAGACTTCTGCACCTATTACAGAACTTACAGGAAGTGATAGATATGAAACAGCAGTTAAAATAAGTAAAGATGGCTGGAAAAATGGTTCAGATAAGGTAGTTATAATAAATGGAGATGTAAGTATCGACGGTATTATATCAACTCCACTAGCAACTACATATAATGCACCAATACTTTTGGTTGAAAAAAATAATGTGCCTGATAGTGTAAAATCAGAATTAAAACGTCTAAATCCTAAAGATATAATTATAATTGGAGATGAGAATTCTATTTCTAAAACTAGTGCTAATCAGATAAAATCAGCTGTAGATTCTAATCAAACACGTATAAATGGCTCAAATAGATATGAGACATCTCTATTGATAGCAAAAGAAATAGATAAAAATCACGATGTAGATAAAGTGTATATAACAAATGGTAAGGATGGAGGAGAACTAGATGCACTTACTATAGCAGCAAAAGCAGGTCAGGATAAGCAACCGATTATAGTGACTGATAAAGATAGCATTACAAATATTACATATAAATGGCTGGAGAGTGAGGACTTACAAAGTGCCTACTTTATAGGTGGTTCTCAAATGATATCAACAAATGTTATCAATAAGGTAAATGATATAACTAAGGATAATGTTGCTAATAATAGAGTATCTGGAGCAGATAGACATGAAACAAATGCAAATGTAATAAAAAAATTCTATACAGAAGATGAATTAGAAGCTGTTTTAGTAGCTAAATCAGATGTACTTGTTGATGCTTTAGCAGCAGGGCCATTAGCTGCTAGTTTAAAATCTCCAATACTTATAACACCAAAGACATATGTATCTGCATATCATAAGGATAATTTAGAAGCTAAGTCTGCTAATAAAGTGTATAAGATAGGAGGCGGATTGACTTCTAAGGTGATGAATTCTATAGCTTCATCATTATCTAAGCATAATACAACACCAACAGACCCAGAAACTAATAGTGGAGCAAAGACAGTTATGATTGACCCAGGACATGGTGGTTCAGCACCTGGAGTAAGTGGAGCATTTGGAGGAGCCCTTGAAAAAGATTATGCTTTAAATACTTCACTTGCAACAACTGAATATTTACGTTCAAAAGGTATAAATGTAATTATGACTAGAGATACAGATAAGACTTTATCACTTGGAGGTAGAACTGCTCTATCTAATTCATTGAAACCAGATTTATTTACAAGTATACATTATAATGGTTCTACTAATAAACAAGGTCGTGGAGTAGAAGTATTTTATAAGCTTAAAGATAAAAATGGTGGAACCACTAAAACTGTAGCTACAAACATATTAAATAGAATTTTAGAGAAGTTTAATCTTAAAAATAGAGGGATAAAAACAAAAGTACTTAAAGATGACCCTACAAAAGATTATTTATACGTTTTAAGAACTAATAATATGCCAGCAGTACTTGTAGAATGTGCATTTTTGGATAATGCAAGTGATATGAAGTTAGTAAATTCACCTGCAAAAGTAAAAGAAATGGGCACACAAATAGCTAAAGGAATAGAAGAATCATTAAAGTAATTACAAATAGAGTGCTTAAAATTTAATATAAATTTATGATTGTGAGTTTATATTAAAGCTATAATTTGAAATATGGGTGTGTAAATATATAAAGACTATATATACATTGTTGCATATACGAATGCATAACAGTGTATATATGGTCTTTTTTGTAGTTAAATGCAATAATTTGATTGTATTTTGAGAAATGCACAATATGATATAATTAGATAATATACACTTAATTTAATTAAGGAAGGTGATTATGTGGAGTATTTATTTAAAAAAAGCAGTCTAAAAAAAGATGAAAATGAATCCTTAGGTAAATATAAGGAATTGTTAGATAGAACTGAAAATAACTCAAGAAGTATTATTTTATTAGTACCAAATAACAATACTAGAATAAGATATGAGAGGTCATTAGAATTAGATTATAGTGAAGAATTAAAAATAACAACATATATAGGATTTGTAAAAAAAGAATTATTAAAATACTGGGCACTTATAATAGAAAAATGTGAAGGAATAAATAAAAAATCTATATCTCCAACATTTATATCAAATAGTTTAAGTGAATATTTAATAATTAAAAAAGTTAAGGAAAAAAGAGTGAAAGAAGGATATTTTGAAGATATCACAGGAACAAATAAATCAATCGCAAAAAGTATAATTACAAATATAAATAAGTCAGCATTTAATTTAATTGACTTTGATTTTATTGGAGAAAAAATATATTCATCAAAGAAAAATAGAAATAGTATCTATAGATTTTCATATACTCAGATGGATGAAATTATATCATATTACATAAATACATTACTTTCAAATTCAATGTTAGATAATGCATTGAGTGTGTATCTATATAATAATTACCTTCTTAATGATGAATTTTATTTAAAAATTTTACTTAAAGAATTGAGATATATAATAGTTGATAGTCTTGAAAATTCAAGTAATGCAGAAGTAGATTTTATTGAAAAGGTATCAAGTAATGTATTAGAAAGCTATATATTCTTTGATTTTAGTAAAGATTATTCTGTGTTTAACAATATTGACATGGATTATATAAATGAAAAGATAATATCTAAAATTAAATTTAAAGAAGAAGTTAACTTTAAAAAAAGTAATATAAAAATAGAAGATTTATATTTATTACCTTCAAGTATAGAATTAAATCAATCAAGTCAACTGTATAATGAAATGTTAGATTTAGTGAGTGAAAAGGTTATAACTCTTATAGAAAGTGGGATATCTCCAAAAGATATAGCAATTATATCACCTATAAACAATACAATATTGGAGTATCAAATTAAGGATTCTTTGAGAGAAAGAAATATAGATGTTTTTAACACTAAAAAAGATAAAAAAGCTATAGATTATCCATATGGAAATGCTCTAGTGGTTGCTACTTGCATATTTTATGGATATTTAGACTTTATAAAAGATGAAGAATATATAAGTTTTTTAGAGACCATTTTAGACATAAACAGAATAAAAGCATTTAAGATTTTTAAAGAGACAAGGCATTTAGAAGTTGATAAAATAGAAGGATATAATCAATATCGTGATATTTTACAGTATATTGAAGAAAAGAAGAAAAGTGACATAAAAATACATGAATTTTTAATTCAGTTTTATATAGATAAAATGTTAAATTTAAAAGATGGTAAAAAGAATGTTGGCCTATGTAAACAAATAATAGCTGAAAGTGAATCATTTAGTGAAAGTGCAGACCTACTTGGATTGAAAGAGGAAAAGATTTTTATAGAAGCTTTAAAGACGACAATAAATGATTATTATTCTGTTATTGATATAGAAGAGTTAAAAAGCAAAGATAAAATAGTAATAGCGACTCCTTATTCATATATATCATCAAATATAGATAGAAGTATTCAAATATGGGTAGATATAGGAAGTAATTCTTGGAATATGAAAATAGAAAAAGATATAAGTAATTTAATTGTACTTAGAAAATCTTTTGAAGAGAAAAAAATTTATACAAATGAAATCGAAGAGTACTACAAGAAATACTATCTATATAATACAATATATAATTTATTGTTAAGTGCAAATAAAGTTTATGCATATAAGAGTGAATACACAATTAATGGTTATATTCAAGAAAGTATGCTATATGGTATACTTTTGAAACTCTCACATAAAGGGGATAAAATTTATGATTAATATAAATTATAGAGAAGACCAAATACCAATAATAAATTATGAGGATGGAACTATGGCAGTTCCAGCAGTTCCTGGGGCTGGAAAGACATTTATAATAACAAATTTAGTAGCTAAACTACTACTTGAACAGAAACATAAAGGTGGGAAAGTATTAGTTCTTACATATATGAATAGTGCTGTAAATAATTTTAAAGGTAGAATAAAAAAAATACTTGAAGAAAACGAAATAAACGATATTAACTCATATGAAGTAATGACTATACATAGTCTAGCTGTAAAAATAATAAAAGAAAAACCCGAAATAGTAATGTTGAGTGAGGATTTTAATATAGCTGATGATTTACAAAAAAGTATTATATTAAATGAATGTATAAATAAATTTAGATTTGATGGAGGAGAAAGAGCATTTAGATGGTTTCTAAAAGAGCAAAAAGATGAGAGATGGAAAGAGATAACTCTCGAAGCTTGGGAGAGAGGTTTTTTTGAATTTGCAGGAAATGCTATAAGTGAACTTAAATACAAGGGAATTTCTCCAGATAAGCTTGAAGAGATACTATCAAGAGGACACAAAGGCATGCTTAAAGTGATTTTGCCAATATACAAATTATATGATAGAAAATTAAAGCAAAATGGCTTGCTAGATTATGATGATATATTAATTTTAGCAGAAAAAACTTTAAGCTTAGATGAAGGACTTAGAAAAAAATTCCAAACTAGATATAAATATATTTTTGAAGATGAATGTCAAGATTCAAATGAAATACAAGGGAATATAATAAAAATTATATCGAGTGAAAACAATAATTTAGTTAGAGTGGGAGATATAAATCAGAGTATAACAGGTACATTTTCATCATCAGACCCTAAGTTTTTTAAAGCATTTATAAAAAATGCAAAGTGTTGTTATAGGATGGATATGTCAAATAGAAGTTCAAAAGATATACTAGATTTAGCAAATACACTTGTAGAATATGTCACAAAAGAATTTAAACAAGAAGAATGTAGATATGCTCTTGAGGATATGCAAATAAAAACTGTTCCAACTGGAGTGGGATATAAAGAAAACCCTAATCCAGAGCATTATAATATAAATGTAAAATGGTATGATAGTTGGAAAAATGAAATAGAACAAACTGCTAAATATGTTAAAGGTATAAAAAAGAAATATCCAGATAAGAGTATAGGGATACTAGTTCCATTTAATGAACAAGTTACACAAGTTGCTAAGGAACTTAGAGAGTATAATCTACCATTTGAAGAATTGGGTCCAAATTCTTTAAGTAAAAGGATGGTTATAAGTAACATAGCTTCTATTATAGATTTTATGCTAAACTGCGATGATATAGAAAAGTTAATAACCGTACTTGATAAGGTTTTTATAAATACAGATAATGAAATAGAAGAAAAGAATTTTTTAGATGGATTAAAAAACTATACAACAGAAGAAATTATATATGATTTTAAATTTAATAAAGATAAATTTGAACCACTAGAAATTAATGAGGAAAGCAATATATATACAAGTTTTAAAGATGGTATAGATATTATAAAACAGATATTAGAATACCCAATAATAAGGTTAGACCTGCTGATACTATTTATTGGTAAAAAGCTTAACTTAGAAAAAGAGGATAAAGCAGTATTAGATTATATATCTTTTTATATAAAGTATTTAGTTTCGGAAAATATATATATGGACTTAGAGGATGTTTACAATGTTCTATTTGATGTTAAAAATAAGGTGTTTAATCACATAATAGATGTAGTTTATGAGATAAATGGATATGAGCCAGAACCTGGCAGCATAACACTATGTAATTATCATAAATCAAAGGGCATGGAATGGGATTGTGTGTTTTTATTAGGTCTTGTTGAATATAATTTTCCTGACAATATTACTCAGAAATTTCAGAGTGATAAATGGTACTTAAAAGAAAAATACAAAAACCCAATGGCTATTATTAAGTCAGAAATTGAAGCTATACTAAAAGGGAGTATTTCAACTGATTACGCTTATCAAACTAAAATTGATTCTATAAATGAGAAGATTAGACTTTTATATGTAGGAATCACTAGGGCAAAGGAGATGTTAGTACTTTCAGGGAGTGCTTATAGAGATGAAAATGATATAGGAAATAAAAGAAAAGAACAGAAACCATGTGTCTATTTAAGAAGGCTGAATCGACATATTATTGAGAAAAGGTCAAATTAATATATAATAAATAGTTATTAAAAAATAAAGTTAAGAAAGAAGTGATATGATTGAATGATAAATTAAAATATTTTTCTTATAGTCAAAATTCAATTAACACATATAAGTCATGCCCACTAAAATTTAAGTATAAGTATATTGATAAAATAAATTGGAAAAATGATGATATAGGTAGTAGAGAGTATTATGATAGTTTAAAAACTGGAAGAGACTTTCATTTAATTTGTGAAAGATACTTTAGTAATATACCACTTGGAATCTATTTTAATGAAGATGACAAAAATAGTAAAAGATTTTTAAAATGGATTGATAATATAAAAAAAATTGTTCCCATCAAAAAAGAAAAAATATATTTACCAGAATATGAAGTAAGGATGAATTTAAATGGGGACATATTACAAGCAAAGTATGATTTAATTGTAATTGGAAAAGGAAATATAGAGGTATGGGACTGGAAAACTGAATCTAAAAAGATTAACCATAAAAATGTAGAAAGTAGGATTCAAACAATAGTTTATATGTTTTTGGCAAAAGAAGTTATTCCGAAAGTTTTAAAAATAGAAGTAAATGTTAAAGATATAAGTATGAAATATTACCAACCTGAATTTGATGATTTGCCAATTAATATCTCATATAATGAAGAAAAACATGAGACAAATAGAAATAAAATTCAAAGCTATATAAACATGATAAAAAGTACTAATTATGAAGAACATACATACGAACACAATCTATACAATAATATAGAAAAGGTATATAATAAAGAAGAACGTATGTGCTATAGAAATAAAAGTCATTGTAAGTATTGTGAATTTAATAAATTATGCAATGGCAAAGAAATAGATTATAGTATTTTGGAGGCGGAAATTTATGGGACTTAGGTTTATATTAGGTAGATGTGGAAGTGGAAAATCTACATATATATTAGATGAAATTAAAAAAGAATCTCAAAAAAATGAAATGACATCTGTTATACTTTTAGTTCCAGAACAGTATACATTTGAAGCTGAAAATAGAGTAAGCAAGCTATTTTTAGGAGGAGAAAAGGACAAGTATTTAAGAGTTAGAGTACTTAGTTTTAAAACACTGAGTAACATAGTTTTTTCTCAAACAGGAGGATTAACAGATGTAAATATAAATTCTAGTGGAAAAGCAATGATGGTGTATCGAGCGATAGAAGATGTAAGTGAAGAGTTAAATGTATTTTCAAAATCAAAGTCAAAATCTGGTTTTGTAAGTTCAATTACAGATATGATATCAGAAATGAAACAGTACAATATAAGCCCTGAAATGTTAGAAAACATATCTGGAGAATTAGAAAATGAGACATTAAGTTTAAAATTAAAAGACATAAGTAAGATATATAATTCTTTTGAAGGAAAATTACATGAAAATTATATAGATGCTCAAGATATGTTGACTTCATTATCAGGCAAAATAGAATTGAGTAACTATTTAGAAGGAGCTTATGTTTATATAGATGAGTTTACAGGTTTTACACCAAATCAATACAATGTTATAAAAAGTATATTAAATAAAGCTAAAGATGTTAGCATATCTTTGACTGTAGATAATGTTAATTATATTGGATATAGTAAAACAGATGTATTTTCTAGAACTAAGTTTACTTATTCAAAATTAACTCAATTATGTAATGAAGAAGGAATAAAAATATTACCACAAGTAAATTTGAATACAGGCGTTATAAAAAGGTTTGAAGAAATTCAAGAGTTACAACATTTAGAAAAATTTTATAATGCTTATCCATATAAAACATATATAAATCCAACTAAAAATATAAAAATAAAAGAATTTAATAATCTATATTCAGAGGTAGAAGAAATAGCTAAAGAAATTGTACATTTGGTTAGAGACAAGAATGTTAGGTATAGAGATATAACTCTTGCTACAAGAGACTTAAATAGATATGATTTTTTGGTACATTCTATATTTAATGAGTATAATATACCTAACTTTATAGATAAAAAGAGAGAGGCAAAAAGTAATCCAATAGTCATATTAATTATTTCAGCTTTAGAAATGAAAAACAGACGATATGGATATGAAACTATGTTTAGGTATTTAAAGAGTGGTCTTATAGGCATTGATAATGATGATATAAATTTGCTGGAAAATTATGTACTAGCCAATGGAATTAAAGGTAAGAAATGGTTTGATGAAAAATGGGATTATAGAATAACACAAAGTCTTTCTAATGAAGAAAGTGAGTTCGAGTTAGAATTAAAAGATAAAATAAATGAGATAAAAAATAGAGTATTAGAGCCAATAATAAATTTACAAGAAAAACTAAAAGGAAAAAATAGAGTAAAAGAAATTTGTAAGTATATATATGAGTTTTTACTAGATATAAGTATGCCAGAAACGATAGAGAGTTTAATAGTAAATTTTAAGGATAAAGGAGAACTTGACGTTGCTAATCAGTATTCACAAGTTTGGGATATAGTAGTGGATGTTTTAGACCAAATGGTGGAACTTATGGGTGAAGAAATAATATCCTTAGAAAAATTTATAAAATTAATAACTCTTGGATTTGATGAGTATGAGTTAGGGCTAGTTCCTCCTAGTATAGACCAAGTACTTGTAAGTAGTGTGGATAGAATGAAAAATCCAAATACAAAATACTTATACTTAATAGGAACTACTGATGGTGTATTTCCTTTAATTACAAAAGATAGTGGAATATTAAGTGATAATGATAGGGAAAGTCTTGGAAATAAAGGTATTGAAGTTGATATAGATAGTAAAACTAAAAGTTTTGAAGAACAATTTTTAGTATATAAAGCTCTTACTTCAACATCTGAAAATTTAATTATAACATATCCTATATCTGACCATGAAGGTAAGACACTTAGACCTTCAATAATTATATCAAGATTAAAGAAGATATTCCCAAATATAGAAAATAAAAGTTATTTAATAGAAGAAGATAAAAGAACTAATGAAGATATACTTAAAAAAATAACTGTAAAATCACCTACATTTAATGAGCTTATAAGTGTAATAAAAAACTACGATAATGATGAGTACAGCAAAGAAGAAATTAATAGTATCTGGTTAGATATATATAGATACTATCTAAAGGATGAACTGTATAGTTCTATAACAAAAAAAGTTATAAAAGGTCTTAGTTATACTAATCAAGTTCATAGAATTGAAGAGAAAAAAATAAGGTCATTATATAAAAGTAATTCTCTTAGTGTGTCTAGGCTTGAAAAATATGCAGAGTGTCCATTTGCTTATTTTATACAATACGGTCTTAAAGCTAGGAAGCGTAAAGAATATTCATTTACACCACCAGATTTAGGAACCTTTGTTCATAATATTTTAGATAGATTTTCAAAAGAGCTATCACAAGATAATTTATTGTGGAAAGATATTGATGAGGAATATATAGAACTAAAGGTAGGTATTATAGTTGATGAAATAATCTCAAAGATACCAGGGTATATATTAAATAGTTCTGAAAGATATAAATATCTTGCATATAGATTAAAGAATATGCTTACAACAGCTATAAATATAATTAGCCAACAGATAAAACAAGGTTCATTTGAACCTGTAGATTATGAAGTTAAATTTGGTAAAGATGGTAAATACCCTCCTATAAAAATAGTTTTGAATAATGGAGAAGAAGTAAATTTAATTGGTCAAATAGATAGAGTAGATGAATTTGAAGAAGGTGAAAACAAATATATAAGAATAGTAGATTATAAATCAGGTAATAAAACTATAAATTTAACAGAGATATACTATGGTCTACAATTACAATTACTTGTGTATCTTGATGCAATACTTGAAAGTGTAAAAGAAGAAGATATAAATTTAAATCCAGCAGCAATATTATATTGTAGAATAAATAATCCAATAGCAAAGTTTAATGAAGATAAAGATGATACTGAAATTCAAGAAGCTATACTAAAAGAACTTAGAATGAAGGGGCTTGTGGTAAAGGATTCTCATATAATAAAAGAGATGGATAAATCATTAATAGATGGAGAAAGAAAAAATTCCTTAGTAATACCAGTAGGTCTTACAAAGGATGGAAATGTAGGTAAAAGTACATCTACAGTAAGTTATGAAGATTTTAGGTTACTTAGAAAATATGTAAAACATGCGATAAAGGATTTATGTGAAGAAATGTTAAGTGGTGAAATAAAGATATCTCCATATAAACATAAAGAGGGAACATCATGTGATTTTTGTGATTATTCAGCTATATGTCAATTTGATTCAACTATGAAAGATAATAAATATAAAATTTTAAATAATAAGAGCAATGAAGAGATAATAAAAATGATGGAAGGAGATGTTGATTGATGAGTTCTCCTAAATGGACAAAAGAGCAAACAGAAGTTATAGAAAGTAGAGACTGTAATTTACTTGTTGCAGCTGCTGCGGGGTCGGGAAAAACAGCAGTACTGGTTGAACGTATAATTCAAATGATAACAAGTAGAGAAAATCCAATTGATATAGATAAATTATTAGTAGTTACATTTACTAATGCAGCTGCATCAGAAATGAGAGAGAGAATAGGTGATGCTATAGGAAAAGCATTAGATGAAAATCCAGAAAATAAGCATTTACAAAATCAACTTGTTTTATTAAATAAATCAAGTATTACAACAATACACTCATTTTGTTTAGATGTTATAAAATCGAACTTTCATAGAATAAACTTAGACCCTAATTTTAGAATAGGAGACCAAACTGAATGTGCTATTTTGAAACAAGAGGCAATCGAAGAAGTATTTGAAAAATTATATGAAGAAAGAGATGAGGGTTTCTTAAATTTAGTTGAAAGTTATGCAGAAAGAGGAGGAGACAAAGAAGTTCAGGATATTATTCTAGGAATATATTCATTTGCAATGGCTTCTCCTGAGCCTAAAAAATGGCTTATTGATTCAGCAGAGAGATTTAACATTGATGAGGATTTTGATTTTTCAGAATCTATTTGGGCTAGAGCTATATTAGATACTGTAAAAATAGAAATTGATGGAATTTGCTCAAATATGGAAAAGGCCTTAAAAGAAGTTAAGTCAATAGATGAACTAGAAACTTTTACAGAGAAGCTGTCGATTGAATATAAGAGAATGGTCGATATTTCAGAAGCATGTAATAAATCATGGAATGAGGCATATAAGAAGATGTCAAGTATGTCTTTTGAAAACTATGTCAAAGGTATAAAAAGGATACCAAAAGATGCTCCTTCATATATAAAAGAGTCAAAAGAAAAAGCAAAAGCAATAAGAGACAAAATTAAAAAATCTTTAGAAAGTATAATAAATTCTACGTTTAATAAAGATAATGAATCTATTAAAGATGAAATTAAATATCTTTATAATATAGTTAAACCAATCTCTAATATTGTTCTGAGATTTGAAGAAGAATACAGCAATAAGAAAAATGAAAAAGGAATAATAGATTTTAATGATATAGAGCATTTTGCCTTAAATATACTTACGAATATAGATGAGAACGGAAATATCATACCTTCTGATATAGCTATGGGGTATAGAGATAATTTCTATGAAATATTTATAGATGAATATCAAGATAGCAATCTTGTACAAGAAGTACTTCTTAAAACTGTGGCAAACATAGAGACTCCAAATAGATTTATGGTTGGCGATGTAAAGCAAAGTATATATAGATTTAGACAAGCAAAACCAGAGTTGTTTTTACAAAAGTACAATAACTATAAAGATGAAAAAGGAAGTTCTCACAGAAAGATAATGCTTTATAAAAACTTTAGAAGTAGGGAAGAAGTTGTAGACTCTGTAAATTATATATTTGAAAATATAATGAATGAGAATATAGGGGAGATTGAATATACAGAAAAAGAAAGACTTAATTTGGGTGCAGATTTTAAATCAGATTTAGAGGAGAACTCTATTGTTGGTGGAGCAACAGAAATACACCTTATACAAAAAAATACTAAACCTAGTAATGATATTATAAACAATAAAGATAATAATGCTAATAATGAAGAAAATGAAGTAGAAGAAGATGAAGAACTAGACAACATACAACTTGAAGCTAGAATGGTTGGAAAGATTATTAAGGATTTAATGAAAGCCAATGAAGATGGAAAGATTCAAAAAGTTTATGATAAAGGAATTGATGCCTATAGACCTGTGGAATTTAAGGATATAGTGATTCTTTTAAGAGCTACATCTGCATGGGCACCTGTGTTTGCAGATGAGTTGATGAATATGGATATACCTACTTATGCTGATGTTGGAGTGGGATATTTTGATACAATTGAAATAAAAACAATACTATCATTACTTCAGATAATAGATAATCCAATGCAAGATATACCTCTTATAGCTGTGTTAAAGTCACCTATATTTGGATTTACACCAGAGGATTTAATTGACATTAGAATTCAAAATAAAGATAAAACTTTTTATGAAGTTTTAGAGAGTACATCAGAGTATGATGAATTTACAGATTCACAGAATGAAAGTAAGTCGGATTTTGTACCAAGTGAAGAATGTATAAATAAAAGTAAAGACTTTCTGATTAAACTAAAGGAATTTAAAGAGAAATCAATGTACATGAGTACAGATGAATTTATATGGTATTTATATACAAAAACTGGATATTATGCTTATGTTGGAGCATTACCAGGTGGAAGTCAAAGACAAGCTAACTTGAAAGTACTTTTTGAGAGAGCAAAACAATTTGAAGAGACTAGCTTTAAGGGAATATTCAACTTTGTAAACTTTATAGAAAAATTAAAAAAATCTAGCTCTGATATGGGGGGTGCAAAAACACTTGGAGAAAATGCAAATGTTGTTAGAATAATGAGTATCCATAAGAGTAAAGGTCTAGAATTTCCAATAGTTATATGTTCTGCTATGGGAAAAAATTTCAATACTCAAGATTTTAAAAAGAGTATTTTATATCATCATAACTTAGGATATGGACCTCAGTTTGTGGACTATGAGAGACGAATTTCTTTTCCAAGTATAGCTAAAGAAGCACTAAAAAGTAAAATAAATATAGAAAATTTATCAGAAGAGATGAGAGTCTTATATGTTGCATTTACAAGAGCAAAAGAGAAACTGATTATAACAGGCTCTACTAGAAATGTACAAGATAGCATGAAAAAATGGTGTAGTGGAATTGAAAATTTAGATACAATATCACAATATGAAATACTAAAAAGTAAGAATTTCTTAGATTGGATAATGCCTTGTGTATTAAAACATAAAGATTTATCTAATTTATTGGAAGATATGGGATTAGATGTACCATTTAATGTTGAACATAATTCAAAATGGTATGGAAAGTTATGGAATAAGGATGATATTTTAATACAAAAGAAAAATGATGAAGAAAAAGAAAGTATTGAAGAAATTCTTGAAAAAATAGATGTAGATGAGCCTGATAGCGATTATTATACTGAAATAGAAGAAAAGTTAAACTATATATACCCATATGAATTTAGTACAAAAAAACCTGCTAGTATATCGGTTACAGAAATAAAAAAGATACAAAATAATTATGAAGAAGAGTTGATAAATACTATATTTGAACAAAAAATAACCTTAAAAAAACCTCTATTTATTCAAAATGATGAAGAAAAAGAAAAAATAAATGGAGCAGAAAGAGGTACAATAATTCACTTAGTTATGGAAGTTTTAGATTTAAAGAAGGTAAACAACATAAATGATATAAAGATGCAAATAAAAAGTTTTATTTCAAAGGGTATAATAACAGAAAAGCAAGCTAGTATAGTAAATCCTTATAAAATATATAAATTTTTTACATCTAACATAGGAAAAAGGATGTTAAATGCTGAACTTATAAATAGAGAAAAAGCAATTTATGCACAAGTAAATATGAAAGATATATATATTTATGAAGAATTGATAAAAAATGATGATAAGAAAATTTATGACAAAGAAAGTGTCATGTTAAGAGGTATAGTTGATGCTTATTTTGAAGAAGATAATCAGATAGTTTTAGTAGATTATAAAACAGATTTTGTAAATGAGGAAAATATAAATCAGATAATAGAGAAATATAAAAAACAATTAGACTTATATGCAGATGTTATTGAAACTTTAACTGGAAAATCAGTAAAAGAAAAATGTATATATTTATTTGGAGTTGATGAGGCTGTTTGTTATTAATTATTTTGATATAAATTAGACATAAAGATAAAGGGGAGGGGAAAAATGAGATTCATTCATACATCAGATTGGCATCTAGGGAAATCCCTAGAAGGTCATTCTAGAATTGAAGAGCAGGCAAAATTTTGTGAAGACTTCATAAAAATAGTAGAATCAAGTGAAGTTGATATGGTAATAATTGCTGGGGATATATATGATAATTCTAATCCACCAGCACAAGCTGAAAAACTGTTTTATAAAACAGTTTCAAGACTTGCTAATAATGGACAAAGATGTGTAATAATAATTTCTGGGAATCATGACAATCCAGAGAGACTTTCTGCAATAACACCTTTAGCACATGAACAGGGTATACTTATATTTGGTTATCCATCAAGTTCTACAGAAAAAGCTAAGTATGAAAAATTTGAGATAACAGAGGCTATACAAGGATGTACAACATTAAATATAAATGGAGAAAGTGTTGTAATTGCTACATTGCCTTATCCAAGTGAAAAAAGATTAAATGAGGTTTTTTCAAGTGAAGATGATTTGGAAAAGCAAAAGACTTACTCTGAAAAAGTAGGAGACATATTTAGAAGTTTAGGAGAAAATTTTAGAAGTGATACTATAAATATAGCAGTATCACATATATTTGTAATAGGTGGAGAGAGTACTGAATCAGAAAGACCTATACAACTAGGAGGAAGCTTTTTGGTTGAAAAAAAAGACTTACCAGAAAAAGCTCAATATACTGCACTAGGACATTTGCACAAACAACAAAAAGCTTCTGAACGATTAAATGCATATTATTCTGGCTCTCCACTTCAATATAGCAAAGACGAAAGAGCATATACTAAAGGTGCGTATATAGTGGATATAAAAGCAGGAGAAAAACCAAATATTGAGGAAGTTTATTTTAACAATTACAAACCAATAGAAGTATTTAAATGTAATGGTATAGATGAAGCTTTAGATATATGTGAGCAAAATCAAGATAGAGATATCTGGTCATACTTTGAAATAAATACTGATGAGATAATATCTCAGGGTGAAATTAAAAAAATGAAAGAATTATTAAAAGACATAATAGAGATAAAACCAATAATAACATCTTGTTATGAACAAGAAAGTGTAGATATAAAAGAAAAGTCTATGGCAGAATTATTCAAAGAATTTTATTCCTTTAGTAGAGGTGTAGAACCAAAAGGAGAACTTATGGATTTATTTCTAGATATAATAAGTGAAGAAGGTGAATCAACAGATGAGACCAATTAGATTAGAACTGACTGGACTTAATAGTTATATTGATAAACAAGTTATAGATTTTGAAAAACTAATTGAAAGAGGTTTGTTTGGAATATTTGGGACTACTGGAAGTGGGAAATCTACAATTTTAGATGCTATAACTATTGCTATGTATGGAAATATATCTAGAAATACAAAAGAATATATAAACAGTGTATGTGATAAAGCAATTATATCGTATGAATTTGAGATAGGAAGCAAAAATACAAGAAGAAGATACATTGTAGATAGAACTATTGTAAGAAGTAAAACAGGAACAAAGACTTCTGGTGCTAGATTAGTAGAGGTGTTAAATGATAATACAAAAAATGTTTTGGCTGATAAAGTTGTTGAAGTAAATGAAAAGGTGGCTCAAGTTGTAGGACTAACATCAAACGATTTTACGAGGTCAGTAGTTTTGCCACAAGATAAATTTAATGAGTTTTTGAGATTATCACGTGCAGATAGAAGAGATATGTTAGAGAGAATTTTCAATCTTGAAAAGTATGGAAGAAGTCTTGGAGATAAGGTAAAAAAGAGAAAAATTTTACATTTGCAAAAGTTAAAAGACTTGAAATCAAAATTAAGTCAATACGATGGAATTACAGAAGAAGTGTATAATGATATCAATCAAGAACTAATAGAGTTAAAAAAACTAGAAAAAGAGAAAAATAAAACTTTGGATTTAGCTCAAAAATCTTATGAAGAGAGTAAAGTAATATATGAGGAACAATTGAAACTAGAGAAAAATGAGCTTAGAAAAAATGAACTCAACCTAAAAAGCAATGAGATAAAGGAAAAGACTAATCTTGTAGAAAATGATAATAATGCAAGAAAAGTGGACCCATACATAGGAACAGTTCAAAATTTAGAAAAAAGAATAGAAGAAGATAGTTTTACAGTAGATAGATTAGATAAAAAATTAGTAATTTTAAATCAAGAACTTGAAATTACAAAACATAGATATGAAAAAATAAGTAAAATTAAAAATGAAGAAGTTCCTAAGTTAAGTGAGGAAAAAATAAAGTTACAACAAGCAATAAAATTAGAAGAAGAATTAGTTTTACTAGATAAGGAATTAAAAGAATTAAAAGAAAACGGTCTTGATTTAAGTAAGAACAAAATGGAGTTAGAAAAACTAAAAAAAGATTCTGAATCTAGAAAAGAAGCAGTTATTAAGTCTGTAAAAGAAATTGAAGGGAAAATAGATAAAGTAAATATAAGTGCAGAATTAAAACAAAAAATATTTTTAGCATATGAATATGAGAAAGATTATAATAAAGTATTAGAAGAGAAAACTCAAAAAATAAATAAACTAGAAGAAATATCTAAGGATACAGAAGATATAAATTTAAAGGTCAGATATATTGATAGAGACAAAAATGACATCAACCGTAACCTAGAAAGTTTGTCTCTTCATTTAGATGTTCTTCTTAAAAAATGTCCTGGCAAAAGTGAAGATTTGCTTTTAAAATCTGAATATGTAACTGAATTAAGGAATAAGGCAAATAATACCAAAGAAAATGAAATTAAGAAAAATAATATACAAGATGAATTAAAAGTAGTTTTAGAAAATAAATTTAATATTGAGAGAGAGTTAAATCTAGTAAATGAAAAGCTTGAGAACAATAGAAAAAATAGAGAAGACCTTGAAAAAGAGTTAGAAGAACTAAAATACTTGAATTTGGCTTCTGAGCTTAGACGTGAATTAAAAGAAAATGTGCCATGCCCAGTTTGTGGCTCAAAGCACCATGAAAATCATAATATAACTAATTATGATGAAAATATAGTTTTTGTTAAAGATAAATTAGATAAATTGGAAAAAGAAAAAGTAAGCATAAGACATAATATTGAAGAATTAAATGCTAAAGTAAGTGGTTATGTGTCTGTAGAAAAAATGAAAACTAAAGAATTGGAAGATGTAAAAGGAAAACTTGGGGAAATTCCATCTAGCCAATTATTTAAAAGACTTGATGACGAACAAAGAAAATTAGCTGTACTTAAGTCTAATATTCAAGAGTGGGAAAAAGAGAAAGAAAGCACCGAAAATAAAATAATATTGGCAAAAGAAGAAAAAAATAGAATTGAAAAAGAAGAATTAAAGATAAACGAAAGTTTGAATAACTATAAGAAATTAATAAAAGATTTAAATATCGAAATTGAAAGTCTGGAACATAAATGTAAGAAATTAAAACAAGAGTATTTAGGATTAAAAACAATCACTAAAGTTTCAAATCTATCATCAAAAGTAGAAGAATTAAGAGAAAATGAAAAAAAATTAGAATTATTAAATACTGGATATTCAAACTTATTAAAAAACAGAGATTTATTAGATATTAAAATAAGAGAACAAGAAAGTAAATTACATGAAATAGAGCTAGAGTTAATAAAAGCTAGAGAGTTATATGTAGAAAAAAAAGTGCATAGAGAAAGTAAATATAAAGAAGTAATTAATATAACAAAAGGTGATTTAGCTAAAAATCTTTTACATAATGTTGAAGAACGTATATGCAAGATACTAGAACAAGAGGAGTCTAGTAAAGTAAAGCTAGAAGAACAGAGGTTAGAATATGAAAAAAATCTTGCTGAGAAGCACAATATAGATGGAAGACTTAAAACTGCTAAAGAACAATATAAAGAGCAAAAAATAATATTAAATAAACTGCTATCAGAAAATAAGTTTGAAAGTATATATGCAGTAAAAAGAGCTTTATTAGAAGGTGAAGAAGTAAAAAAATTGATTGAAGAAATATTGGAATATGAAGAAGAACAAAAGTTATTATCGTTTAAAATAAAATCATCAAAAGAAAAGTTAAATGGAAGAATTATTAAAAAAGAATACTTTGAACAATTAAAAGATAATATTTATAATATGAAAGTAGAAATAGGAAATATATCCAAAGATATTGGAGCTAATCAAAATAAGTTGTTAACATTAAAAGATTCTTTAGATAAGATAAATGATTTTAATAAGGAACTTAGATTAGTTGAACATAAAGTAGATTTGTTAGAAGAATTAGATAAATGTATACAAGGAAATAAATTTGTAGAATACGTCTCTACAAATCAGCTAAAGTATATAGCTTTAGAAGCATCAAAAAGATTAGAAGGAATAACTAAAGGAAGATATGCACTTGAAATTGACTCAACACTCAATTTTGTAATGAGAGATAATTTTAATGGTGGAGAAAGAAGAAGTATTGATACTCTATCTGGAGGAGAGACATTTTTAACTTCACTATCATTAGCACTTGCTCTTTCATCTCAAATACAATTAAAAGGAAGTGCACCGCTGGAATTCTTCTTCTTAGATGAAGGATTTGGTTCATTGGATAGTGAACTTTTGGAGATTGTTATAGAATCATTGGAAAGATTGCATAGTAATAATCTAAGTGTGGGTATAATAAGTCATGTCGAAGAACTTAAAAATAGAGTTCCTGTTAAGTTATTGGTTTCATCTAGTGAAGCTGGAGTAGGTTCAAAAGTAAAAATTGAATACAGTTAGAAACAATATGTTAATTGAATATATTATCTAACATTTCCAAAAAATATATAATTGTGATATAATTAAAACTAATATTAAATTTATTTATAATTAATATCAATATAAAAAAACAAGTAAGTAGGAGTGTGGTAAGTGTTGGAATCGCCCAATAGTTTGGTCCAGATTATAATTTTAGTAGTATTACTTATGGGGTCTGCATTTTTCTCAGCATCAGAGACAGCTTTAATGTCTTTAAGTAAAATCAGAATTAGATATATGCAAGATGAAGGAGTCAAAGGAGCTAAGTTAGTAAGTTCATTAATAGAAAGCCCAAATAAACTTTTAAGTTCTATATTAGTTGGAAATAACGTTGTAAATATAGCAGCAACATCCATATCAACGTCACTGTTTATAGGGTTGATGGGAGAAAAAGGAGTAGCACTTGCTACAGCTGTTATGACAGTACTAGTGTTAATATTTGGTGAAATTACTCCAAAGACAATAGCAGCAAGTAACTCAGAAAAGGTTTCGCTTTTGGTATCTAAGCCTATAAGAGTAATTATATTTGTATTAAGACCAGTAGTATGGGTATTTAATATAATTACGAACGTTATATTTAAATTGTTTGGTATAACACATAAAGGAGCCAAGTCATTTATAACTGAAGAAGAATTAAAAACTATGGTAAATGTAAGCCATGAAGAAGGCGTCCTTGAAATGGAAGAAAGAGAAATCATAAATAATGTATTTGAATTTGGAGATATGCAAGCCAAAAACGCAATGATACAGAGAATAGATATGGTAGCTATAGATATGGAAGATAGTTACGATGAAATCATACAAGTATTTAAAGAAGAAAAACTAAGTAGAATGCCTGTATATGAAGAAACTATAGATGATATTGTAGGAATACTTAATATAAAAGATATTATATTTTTATCAGATGAGCAAATAGAGTCATTTGATATTAAAAATTATATGAGAGAACCATTTTTCACATATGAGTTTAAAAAGATAACACAGCTTCTTGAAGAGATGAAACTTGAAAAAAGTCAAATGGCTATAGTTGTAGATGAGTATGGTGGGACATCTGGGCTTTTGACTATAGAAGATTTAGTAGAAGTAATTGTTGGTGATATAGAAGATGAATATGATGAAGAAGATGATGAAATACAAGTTATAAAAGAAGATGAGTATATTGTAGATGGAAGTACTAAAATTGGTGATGTTAATGAACTTATAGGTGTAAACTTAGAATCTGAAGAATTTGATTCTATAGGTGGGTTTATAATTGGACACTTAAGCAGATTGCCAGAAGAAAATGAAGTAATTGAAGTTGATAATATAAGATTTTGTATAGAAAGTATAGAAAAAAATAGAATCAAAAAAATAAGAATATATACATAATGTAATAATGTTCTTAAATTTATTATAAGTGCATTGAATGTAGAATTTAAATTCTATATTTAATGCACTTATTTTTATTTTATATTCAAATAAAACTAGTATGAAATGGACAAAATAGAAATATAAATTAGAAGGAAGGAGATTTTTAAGATGAACATATTAGAAAATGATTTTTTATACAAATTAAAAAATAACACTATCTTTTTTTGTATATACACATTGTTGTTTATTTTTATTTATAAAGCATTTCCATACATAGCTCCATTTTTTTTAGGTGGAATAATAGCTCTTATGATTAATCCTATATCACAAAAATTAGAAAATAAGTTTAACATTAATAAGGGTGTGTCTACATTAGTTTTGAGTTTTCTTGCAGTAGCAGTAGTAAGTACAGTTACTACAATAATCGTAATAAATTCAGTGAAAGAATTAATGGGATTTCTAAATAATATATCTACCAACCCTGAAGATATAAGCAATACAATTATGTATTTTTTAAATAAAGTAAATACCTATATGAAATCATTTCAAGAAATAGCTAATTTTGATATAGAACAATTAGTAAGTAAGTTTAGTAATGAAGTAATGCATATTACAAAAAATCTCCTTACAAGTATACTTGGACTGGCTACTTCTATTCCATATATTATAATATTTATAATTACTTTGTTTATTGCTACATATTTTATAGCAAAAGATTTAGATAAAATTGAAAATAATTTCTATAATATGTTTACTGTTGATGTCAGAAAAAAGGTAAAGAATGTAAAGAAGGAAGCAGGTCTTTCTCTTGTAGGATATATAAGAGCTTATACAATACTTATGGCTATAACTTTTTTTGCGATATGGGGAAGTTTCGCTATATTTAGATTAAAATATGGTCTGATAGTAGCTTTTGTAGGAGCTTTAATGGACTTAATTCCATTTTTAGGAATAATAACAATATATCTTCCAATAATCGTGTACTATTTTCTTATAAAAAATTATTTTATAGCTGTAAGCATGACTATAATATTTTTTGTTTTATCTCTAATAAGAGAAATACTTGAACCAAAATTAGTATCAGTAAATGTTGGGTTAAGTCCATTAGCAACATTGGCTGCAATTTTTATTGGAATTCAGGTAAAGGGAATAATAGGAGTAATTTTTTGTTTGGGTTTGGTATGTATGCATGATATACTTAAGAAGGTGGATATCTTTTAGCTATAAATAATTAAGATATTTTTGTAGTAAAATTTTATTCACTAATAAATAAAAATTCCATTAATATTGTAAGAAAGAAGGTATATGCATGAAACAAAAAGTAGTAGAAAGATTTTTAAAATATGTATCATTTGATACAACATCGAATTCTCAATGTGAAAATTGTCCATCTTCAGAAGGTCAAAGAGTTTTAGCTGAGTATATAGTTGAAGAGTTAAAATCAATTGGCATTGATGAAGTAAGTTTAGATGAAAACAGTTATGTAATGGCTACTTTAAAAGGAAATGTTGAAGGTGTAGATACTATAGGATTTATATCACACTTGGATACAATTGAAGATATAAGTGGAAAAGATATTAAACCAAGAATAATAAAAAATTATGATGGAAAAGATATAGTTTTAAATGAAGAATTAAATGTTGTTACATATGTAAAAGATTCTCCAGAATTAGTAGAATTTAAAGGAGATGATTTAATAGTTACTGATGGAACAACTTTACTTGGTTCTGATGATAAAGCTGGAATAGCTGAGATAGTAACTGCAATAGAATATTTAATCAATCACCCCGAAATTAAGCATGGAGATATAAAAATAGGATTTACACCTGATGAGGAAATTGGAAGAGGTGCAAATCTATTTGATGTTGAAAAATTTGGAGCAAAATATGCATATACTTTAGATGGAGGAGTAGTTGGAGAACTTGAATGTGAAAACTTTAATGCAGCAAATGCAACTATTACTATACATGGTAGAAACGTTCATCCAGGTTCAGCTAAGAATAAAATGGTCAATGCTATACATATAGCATCTGAAATCTCAGAAATGTTCCCAGCAGATGAAAGACCAGAAACAACAGAAGGTTATGAAGGTTTTTGGCATCTAAATACTATAAATGGAAATGTTGAAACTGTAAGCATGGCTTATATTATTAGAGACCATTGTAGAGAAAAATTTGAACAAAGAAAATCTATAATGATAGAAAATATAGAGAAAATAAATAAGAAATATGATAATAGAGTGGAATTAGACTTAAAAGATTCTTATTATAATATGAAAGAAAAGATTGAGCCAGTTATGTTCATCGTTGATATAGCCAAAGAGGCAATGGAAGAGGTAGGTATAAAGCCACGTTTAGTTCCTGTAAGAGGTGGTACTGATGGTGCAAGACTATCATTTGAAGGATTACCTTGTCCAAATATATTTACTGGAGGATTAAACTTCCATGGTAAAAATGAATGTATTCCAGTTAGTTCTATGGAGAAAGCTACTAAATTAGTTATAAGAATAGCTGAAAAATATGCTGAAAGAGTTTAGTTAAAAAGTATTCAAAAATTAAGAGTTTAAAGTTATAATAGCTATATCATTCTTTATAAAACAAACTGATTGTAAGCTTGTTTTGTATTTAAGATGATGTAGCTATTTTTATAATTATTTTGATAAAAGGTAATTATATTCACTTTGGGGTATAAATAAGTATTGCAGAGTAACAATAAGTATTAATATTTTAAATAAGGGGGAATTATATTGAAAATTAAATCTAAAAAAATAATGGTATTTGCACTTGTATTAGGGCTTGTAATGCATAGCTGTGTATATGCAGATACAACTAGCAAGAATCAAAATTCGCAGGAAAATATGAATAGCTATATTCAAAATAGAAAATCTCCAAAGGGAGAAAAGTTAATTGGGGAAGATAGATTTGATACAGCTATAAAAATATCTCAAAGTGGATGGAATAATGGTTCAGAAAGGGTTTTTCTAGTAAATTCAAATTCATTACCAGATGCACTAGCTTCAACTCCTTTAGCAAGTAAATTGGATGCTCCAATACTACTTACTAATAAAAATAATGTACCAGAAAATGTAGAAGATGAGATAACAAGACTTAATCCTGAAGAAATTATTTTAATTGGAAGTGAAGGAGCAATCTCATCAAGTGTAAAAAAATATCTTGAAGATACAGGTATTTTAGTAAGTAGAATTGGAGGAGCAGACAGAGAAGAAACTTCTTTGCTTCTTACTAAACAATTGGATGATACAGGAGATTTAGGCGTTTCAAAAATAGCAGTAGTTAATGGATATAATGGTCTAGCAGATGCAACTTCTATATCAAGTCCAGCTGCAAGTGATAATATGGCTATAATATATGCAAGTAAAGATAGTATAAGAAGTGAGGCTAAAAGTTTTATAACACAAAATTCAAATGAGACATACATAATAGGTGGAGAATATAATATAAGCAAAAAACTTGAGGGACAACTAGTAAATTCAGAAAGACTAGCTGGAACAGATAGAAAAGATACAAATGCTAAAGTTTTAGAAAAATTTTATGGAAAATTAAGTAAGGTTAGTAATATGTATTTTGCAAAGGATGGAAGTGGTAGAGAAGCTGATTTAGTTGATGGGCTTGCTGCTGGAGTATTGGCGGCAAAAACAAAGTCACCTGTCATTCTTGCAAGTGGAAGTCTAAGTAATGGACAACAAAGTTTTATAAAGAAAGTAAAAGCAGATAAATTTGTACAAGTTGGTGGAGGAAAAAATAGTAATCCTTACACAGAAGCATTAGGATTACAGTAGTTTTATCAATTAGTAATATTATGTTCAATAATTAGTAATATTATATAATAAAGATAAGTAAACTAAGTTATGTTTAATTAGAAGTTTGAATTGATGTATTTGAAATTCTAATTAAGTTGCAAATAGCTTAGTTTACTTGTTTTTGTGCTAATAGATACTTTACAATACAGTAGGTTATACAGTTTTCTAATGATATAGAAAAGACACCTCAATGTGAAGTGTCTATCTATAATATATTTTTCTTTTCAATTAAATTTACTATATATGTTTTAAGTATTAACCTTTAATGTTTTTCATACATTCTTATGGAATACTACATTTAGTTAATATTGATTATATTTCCAGTATTAATATCGATTAAATTGATATCAAGTTCAAGCTCATCTTCATCATCAGTTTTTATAATATCTATAATTGCTACAGAATGGCTTCCATCTTTGGGGATAGAAGTACTTCCTGGATTTATAACTATTAAATTATCATCCATATATAGTTTCTTTACATGAGTATGTCCTAAAACTAATATGTCAGCACCCATTTTCTTTGATTTATCAATAATTTCTTCTTCTGTTTCTGTATAACCATGATTTAATATAATCCTAATTTCTCCAAATTGGCTCATGACATAAGGACTTTGGATAGGATGTTCTATTACCATCTGGTCGACATCTGCATCACAGTTACCTTTAACAATTATAATATTTTCTAATTTGTTTAACACTTCTATAAATTTTTTAGGATTATATCCTTCTGGAATATCATTTCTAGGACCATGATATAAGACATCTCCTCCATGTAAGAGAATATCACAATCAGATAATACATTTAATGCTTTTTCAAAGTAAAGTAAACTACCATGAGTATCACTCATTATTCCTATTTTCATATTAAAATCCTCCTAAGTGCAGTCTATAAAAATTTTTCAGATACTCTATGCCAAAACTCGTAATTTGACATCCTAAGTAATTTTATTTTTGCATCAGACATGCTAACTTTTATATTTTCGATTTGTCTAAATCTGTGCTCAACACCATCAACAACAATCAACAATGAATCTTCAAATCTGTATTCTGGTGCAATCTTTATAACAGATTCATTTGAACATATTATACTTGATGTAAAACATCTATATGCATTAGTGTTTATTGGATGTAAAGGTGTAATCTGCATAAGTTCAAGTTTTATATCAACAATACTACCGCCAGCAGAATAGTTGTAGGCGGTTGAACCTGTGGAAGTAGAAATAATCATACCATCTCCACTAAAATTTTGTATATGTTTATCATCAAGGCTTAGATTAAGATGTATAGTTCTAGACTTGTCTCCTCTTATAACAACTTCATTTACAGCAAGCATGTTAGAACCGCTAGTAGTTGTATATACTTCAGCATTAAGAAGTGACATTTCTTGAATAATATAATCCTTTTTTATATAAGCTTCAATAAAGCTATCAATCTTATCTGGTAAAATATCAGGAAAAAATCCCAGATGTCCTGTATTTATACCCATTATGGGAATTTCAGGAAAATCGAAATCTCTAACTGTTCTTAAAAAAGAGCCATCACCGCCAATTGATATAATAAGTTCTGTATCTGGATAAATATCTGAATACACCTCAAAGCCAGCATTGACAAGTTTTCTAGTTAAGAGTTCTTTAGTCTCAAGGGACTTATTTAATTGGTTTGCATTTATAGTTATAATTCTTTTCATATATTCACCTCTTCATACTTTGTATTATAACATAGTTTTATAATTCTTAATTTATAAATTTATAAATGACCTAGCTTGTTGTGAATGTGTTAAAATATGTATAGGGGGTATAAAAAATTATATAAGAGGTGAAGACGTGTTTAAGGTAAAGAATATCACAAAAAAATTAGGTAAATTTAAATTAAATAATATAAACTTGGAATTAAAAGAAGGAGATATTATTGGAGTTATAGGACCAAATGGTTCTGGAAAGACAACTTTAATAAAAATTATAATGGGCATTATTGATGCTGATGAGGGTGAAATTGAACTTTGTAATGAAACAATTAACAATTCTCCAGTAAGTTTTAAAAACAATATTGGTTTTGTATATGATTCTTTACAATTTTATCCGCATTTGAAGGTGAAAGAGTTTAGAAGAATAGTATCTTTATTTTATAGTAATTTTGATAGAGAAAGATTTGATGAATATCTTGAAAAATTTGAGATAGAAGAAAATATACATATTAAGAATTTATCCAAAGGACAATCTGAGAAGCTTATGCTAGCAAATGCACTTAGCCATAATGCAAAACTACTTATTCTGGATGAACCAACTGCTGGAATAGACCCAATTGTAAGAAAAGAAATAATGCAGTATCTAAAAGATTTTGTGAAAAATGGAAATAGTAGTGTAATAATTTCAACTCACAATACTGATAATTTAATTAGGATTGCGGATTATCTTATTTTTATAAATAAAGGAAATCAGATTTTTACAATAAAGAAAGATATGTTAGAGCAGGAGTATAAAATAATTAGGGCAAATAAAGCAGAATTAGAAGAAATTAAAGAAAATATAGTTGGTGTAAAAGAGTATAAATATTATAGTGAAGCACTACTGAAAGTTGGAGATAACTTAAAAGTAAAAAGCTTATTGATAGAAATTGATAAGCATAAAGTTAAAAATCCTACTATAGAAGAACTAATGTATTATTATATAAATGAGGTGAAATAATGTTCAATTTGATAAAAAAAGATTTAATAATAGGAATTAGTTCAGATGGTGTTCGTAATTTAAAGTACATATTGCTGTTTTTTGTTTTTTATTTTTTCCTTAACTCAATTTCGTATTATACAGTAAGTGTTGTCATAGGTTATTTAATTTTTGTAAATACATTTGAATGTGATTATGAAAGTGATTCGAGAATATTTATAAGAAGTATGCCAGTTAGTATCGAAGATATAGTGTATTCAAAGTACTTATTAGGTGTGGGATTAATAATTTTTATAACAACAATTGTATCTTTAATAAGTAAATTGACATCATTAGTGTTTTTTAGAAGCATGGTTTTAAATGATGTATTCTTTTCTATAAATATATTTTTAGCAATTTTATCAATAGTACTTCCTTTGTTTTTTAAATTTGGATATGGGAAAATGAAAATTTGTGGATTAATAATAAGTATTTTAATTTATTTTGTATATGGGAGTCTTTTAAGAATGGTTAGTATGATAGTATATCAAGTAAAGCATGTTAATTATAGTAAGGTAGGAGGCGTATACCTTTCAAATTATATTACTGATATGACTAATACTAGATATATAAATCTATACAGTGTGACGTTTTTGACTATAATAATTTTTATAATATCTATGTATTTCTCTATTAAGATTTCAAAAAAAAATAAGTTTAATTATAAAAGTTTTTAATTAATATTATAGCGTAAAATATAAGGAGATTAGAAATGAATAAGTTCATAAAAGTTTCAATTTTTATTTTGGGAGTTTTTACACTATTCATAGCTATAAATAAATTAGCATATAGAGATATGGTAAGTGTCAAAGATTATGAAATAAATCATTTAGAGGAAATTGTTTTTGATTTTGATAGCAGAAGAAGTGAAGAAATTGGTACTGTAATAAGATTCAAAATAAGTAATAACAGTAAATACAGTTATAGGTTAAACAGTGCAAAAATGAGATTTGAGAATTGTATAGAGAGTAAAAAAGGAGAGAATAAATGCTCTTATTATGTAAATATAGATTTGTTTAATGAAAAAAATTCTATAACTGAAAAAACCTTAAACTATGGGATAAAGTCGAATAATCAAGGCTATGTCGATTTTGTGATTCCAAAGGGGTTAAACTTTGATTATAGGTATTTTAATGACTCTGGTATGAGTGTAGAATATAAGGGCGAATTTACTGTGGAAATACCTATCGCAAAAGGTTTATATCTAGTAGTTGGAAAAAATAATGATGTATGGAATTCTAATGTTATGGAGTAATTTGAAAAAATTGAAAAATAAAGTTATTACATATATAATTAAAATAGTATGAAATTTATAAATATTCAGATTGGGAGGGTGTTCAATGTCAATAAGCAATGTAAGAGAGTACTTTAAAGAATTTGGAAGGGAAGATAGCATACTAGAGTTTGAACAATCCAGTGCTACTGTAGAACTTGCGGCAGAAGCGGCGGGAGTTATTCCAGCTAGAATCGCTAAGACTCTTTCATTTAAAATAGGAGAGGATGCAATTTTAATTGTTACAGCTGGAGATGCTAAGATTGATAATAAAAAATACAAGGATGAGTTTAGTTGTAAAGCTAAAATGTTAGCACCAGAAGAAGTTCTAGACTTTACTGGACATGCTATTGGTGGTGTTTGTCCATTTGGTTTAAAAAAGCCTTTAAAAGTATATCTAGATGATTCAATGAAGAGATTTGATACAGTATTTCCTGCATGTGGGAGCAGTAATTCAGCAATAGAACTTACATGTGATGAAATGGAGAAGTTTTCTAAGTGTGAGAAATGGGTAGATGTTTGTAAAAATTGGTAAAAAATATAGTGAAAATTAGTAAAAAAATATCCCTGTATACAATCTGTGTGGGGATATTTTTATGTGGAAAATATTTATAAATCTAAGAGGAAAATCTAATTTAAACTAATAATCCAAAATAAAGTTAAAAAATTCTGATTTTTCTTCAAAATAATAAAAAAATGACAAAAATATGGAAAAAATGTAGTAAATATTGTTAAAAAAATAATTAGAAATTATTGAAAAATTATCCTTTGAGTGATACTATTATAGATGTAAGATATTTAAAAAACAAAAATAATCACAAAAAATATGATTATTTAGCTCTATTAAAATAATTTTGATATGATAGAAAAAATTTATATATGGGTTGAAATACTAATATACAGAACATTTACTATTGATATACCCTAGAATTAATATCATAAACAAATTATTTTATCTATAGCCATTGTGAGAGAAGTCTTATTATAGCTTGAAATTTCACAAAATTCCAAAAAGCGAGATTTTTTTTAAGCGAAGTTGATTTTAAATTAACAATTTATAATTAAATTAATATCATAATCGGTTAATATAATTGCATATAAATATAGGGCGGACTTTAATTAAGGTTATAAATTTCTCGACGTATACTCAAATACTTTATTATAGATGTTGCCGAGATTTTAATTAATAAATGAAAATAAAATATTTATAAAATACTGAGGAGGCTATTATGGATTTAAATTCTAAAAAATATCAGATGCTTAAAGAGTTATATGTAAGCTTCGCTGAAAATGAAGTTAAACCTTTAGCAACAGAACTTGATGAAGAAGAAAGATTTCCTTATGAAACAGTGGAAAAAATGGCAAAAGCAGGAATGATGGGTATACCATATCCAAAAGAATATGGCGGAGAAGGTGGAGACACTGTAGGTTATATAATGGCAGTTGAAGAATTGTCTAGAGTTTGTGGTACTACAGGAGTTATATTATCAGCTCATACATCTCTTGGTTCATGGCCTATATATCAATATGGTAATGAAGAACAAAAACAAAAATTCTTAAGACCATTAGCAAGTGGGGAAAAATTAGGAGCATTTGGTCTTACTGAACCTAATGCTGGTACAGATGCGTCTGGACAACAAACTACTGCTGTTTTAGATGGAGATGAATACATACTTAATGGCTCAAAAATATTTATAACAAATGCAATCGCTGGAGATATATACGTAGTAATGGCAATGACTGATAAAGCTAAAGGTAATAGAGGAATTTCAGCATTTATAGTTGAAAAAGGAACTCCTGGATTTAGCTTTGGTGTTAAAGAAAAGAAAATGGGTATAAGAGGTTCAGCTACTAGTGAATTAATATTTGAAGACTGTAGAATACCTAAAGAAAATTTACTTGGAAAAGAAGGCCAAGGATTTAAGATAGCAATGTCTACTCTTGATGGTGGTAGAATTGGTATCGCAGCACAAGCTTTAGGTTTAGCACAAGGTGCTCTTGATGAAACAGTTAAATATGTAAAAGAAAGAGTACAATTTGGTAGACCATTATCAAAATTCCAAAATACACAATTCCAATTAGCTGATATGGAAGTTAGAATACAAGCGGCTAGACATCTTGTATATCAAGCAGCTATAAATAAAGACTTAGGAAAACCTTATGGAGTAGAAGCAGCAATGGCAAAATTATTTGCAGCAGAAACAGCTATGGAAGTTACTACAAAAGCTGTACAACTTCATGGTGGATATGGATACACTCGTGATTATCCAGTAGAAAGAATGATGAGAGATGCTAAGATAACTGAAATATATGAAGGAACTAGTGAAGTTCAAAGAATGGTTATTTCAGGAAAATTATTAAAATAGAGATATTAAAATATACACAATAGGTCGATATTAAAATAGATATGGAGGAAGGATTTATGAAGATAGTCGTTTGTATAAAACAAGTTCCAGATACAACAGAAGTTAAACTAGATCCTAATACAGGTACTTTAATTAGAGATGGAGTACCAAGTATAATAAACCCTGATGATAAAGCAGGTTTAGAAGAAGCTATAAGATTAAAAGAAGAAATGGGAGCTCATGTAACTGTAATAACAATGGGACCTCCTCAAGCAGATATGGCTTTAAAAGAAGCTTTAGCAATGGGTGCAGATAGAGGAATATTATTAACAGACAGAGCTTTTGCAGGTGCTGATACTTGGGCAACTTCATCAGCATTAGCAGGAGCATTAAAAAATATAGATTTTGATATTATAATAGCTGGAAGACAAGCTATAGATGGTGATACTGCACAAGTTGGACCTCAAATAGCTGAACATTTAAAACTTCCATCAATAACATATGCTGAAGAAATAAAAACTGAAGGCGAATATGTGTTAGTAAAAAGACAATTTGAAGATTGTTGTCATGACTTAAAAGTTAAAATGCCATGCCTTATAACAACTCTTAAAGATATGAACACACCAAGATACATGAAAGTTGGAAGAATATATGATGCTTTCGAAAATGATGTAGTAGAAACATGGACTGTAAAAGATATAGAAGTTGACCCTTCTAACTTAGGTCTTAAAGGTTCTCCAACTAGTGTATTTAAATCATTTACAAAATCAGTTAAACCAGCTGGAACAATATACAATGAAGATGCAAAAACATCAGCTGGAATTGTAATAGATAAATTAAAAGAGAAGTATATCATATAATTTAAGGGGGGATAAAGAATGGGTAACGTTTTAGTAGTAATAGAACAAAGAGAAAATGTAATTCAAACTGTTTCTTTAGAATTATTAGGAAAGGCAACAGAAATAGCCAAAGATTATGATACAAAAGTTTCTGCATTACTTTTAGGTAGTAAGGTAGAAGATTTAATAGATACATTAGCACATTATGGAGCTGATGAAGTAATAGTAGTAGATGATGAAGCTTTAGCAGTGTATACAACTGAACCATATACAAAAGCTGCATATGAAGCAATAAAAGCAGCTGACCCAATAGTTGTATTATTTGGTGCAACTTCAATAGGTAGAGACTTAGCACCTAGAGTATCTGCTAGAGTACATACAGGACTTACTGCTGACTGCACAGGACTTGCAGTAGCTGAAGATACAAAATTATTATTAATGACAAGACCTGCTTTTGGTGGAAATATAATGGCAACAATAGTTTGTAAAGATTTCAGACCTCAAATGTCTACAGTTAGACCAGGAGTTATGAAGAAAAATGAAGTTGATGAAACTAGAGAAGCTGTAATTAATCGTTTTAAAGTAGAATTTACTGAAGCTGATAAATTAGTTCAAGTTGTAGAAATAATAAAAGAAGCTAAAAAACAAGTTAAAATAGAAGATGCTAAAATATTAGTTTCTGCTGGACGTGGAATGGGCGGAAAAGAAAATTTAGACATACTTTATGAATTAGCTGAAATTATAGGTGGAGAAGTTTCTGGTTCTCGTGCAACTATAGATGCAGGATGGTTAGATAAAGCAAGACAAGTAGGTCAAACTGGTAAAACTGTAAGACCAGACCTTTATATAGCATGTGGTATATCTGGAGCAATACAACATATAGCTGGTATGGAAGATGCTGAGTTTATAGTTGCTATAAACAAAAACCCAGAAGCTCCAATATTTAAATATGCTGATGTTGGTATAGTTGGAGATGTTCACAAAGTACTTCCAGAACTTATAAGTCAATTAAGTGTTGCAAAAGAAAAAGGTGAAGTTTTAGCTAACTAATTTCTTGGGGAGGGTATTATGAGTACAAGCGATGTTAAAGTTTATGAGAATATAGCTGTTGAAGTAAATGAAAATATATGTACAGTGAAAATGAATAGACCTAAAGCCCTTAATGCAATCAATTCAAAAACTTTAGAAGAACTTTATGAAGTATTTGCAGATATTAACAATGATGAAACTATCGATGTAGTAATATTGACAGGGGAAGGAAAAGCATTTGTAGCTGGAGCAGATATTGCATATATGAAAGATTTAGATGCTGTAGCTGCTAAAGACTTTAGCCTTCTAGGAGCTAAAGCTTTTAGAGAAATAGAAGATAGTAAAAAAGTAATAATAGCAGCTGTAAATGGATTTGCTTTAGGTGGAGGATGCGAACTAGCAATGACTTGTGATATAAGAATTGCATCTGCTAAAGCTAAATTTGGGCAACCAGAAGTAACTCTTGGAATAACTCCAGGATATGGAGGAACTCAAAGACTTACAAGACTGGTTGGACTGGCAAAAGCAAAAGAATTAATTTTTACAGGTCAAGTTATAAAAGCTGATGAAGCTGAAAAAATAGGGCTAGTAAATAGAGTTGTCGAGCCAGAAGTTTTAATGGAAGAAGTTGAAAAACTAGCTAAAACAATAGCCAAAAATGCTCAACTTGCAGTTAGATACTCTAAAGAAGCTATACAACTTGGTGCTCAAACTGATATAGATACTGGAATAGATATAGAATCTAATTTCTTTGGACTTTGTTTTTCAACTAAAGACCAGAAAGAAGGAATGTCAGCTTTTGTTGAAAAAAGAGAAGCTAACTTTATAAAAGGGTAAACAAATCTAATTAAAAATATATTTTCTGTTAACTAGATTGAATAAATACTTTAATCTAGTTAACAGAATATAAATACTAAAATAACAGGAGGTTATAACTATGAAATTAGCTGTAATAGGTAGTGGAACTATGGGAAGTGGTATTGTACAAACTTTTGCAAGTTGTGGTCATGATGTATGTTTAAAGAGTAGAACTCAAGGTGCTATAGATAAATGCTTAGGATTATTAGATAAAAATTTAACTAAATTAGTTACTAAGGGAAAAATGGATGAAGCTACAAAATCAGAAATATTAAGTCATGTTAGTTCAACTACTAACTATGAAGATTTAAAAGACATGGACTTAATAATAGAAGCATCTGTAGAAGATATGAACATAAAGAAAGATGTTTTTAAATTATTAGATGAGTTATGTAAAGACGATACTATTTTAGCAACAAATACTTCATCATTATCTATAACAGAAATAGCTTCTTCTACTAATAGAGCAGATAAAGTTATAGGAATGCATTTCTTCAATCCAGTTCCTATGATGAAATTAGTTGAAGTTATAAGCGGTCAATTAACATCAAAAGTTACTTTTGATACAGTATTTGAATTATCTAAGAGTATCAATAAAGTACCAGTAGATGTATCTGAATCTCCTGGATTTGTAGTAAATAGAATACTTATACCTATGATAAATGAAGCTGTTGGTATATATGCAGATGGTGTTGCAAGTAAAGAAGAAATAGATGAAGCTATGAAACTAGGTGCAAACCATCCAATGGGACCTTTAGCATTAGGGGATTTAATAGGATTAGATGTTGTTTTAGCTATAATGAACGTTCTATATACTGAATTTGGAGATACTAAATATAGACCTCATCCACTTTTAGCTAAAATGGTTAGAGCTAATCAATTAGGAAGAAAAACTAAAATAGGATTCTATGATTATAATAAATAAGAACTTAAATCTAAAAAATTTAACTGATATTGTCTAAAAAAAAACAATCTCAAAAATCTGATAAAAATCTAATTTAATGGGGGTAATGAATATGAGAGAAGTAGTAATTGCCAGTGCAGCTAGAACAGCAGTAGGAAGTTTTGGAGGAGCATTTAAATCAGTTTCAGCAGTAGAATTAGGGGTAACAGCAGCTAAAGAAGCTATAAAAAGAGCTAATATAACTCCAGATATGATAGATGAATCACTTCTAGGAGGAGTACTTACAGCAGGTCTTGGTCAAAATGTAGCAAGACAAATAGCATTAGGTGCAGGAATACCAGTAGAGAAACCAGCTATGACTATAAATATAGTTTGTGGTTCTGGATTAAGATCTGTTTCAATGGCATCTCAACTTATAGCATTAGGGGACGCTGATATAATGCTAGTTGGTGGAGCTGAAAACATGAGTATGTCTCCTTATTTAGTACCAAGTGCTAGATATGGTGCAAGAATGGGTGATACTGCTTTTGTTGATTCAATGATAAAAGATGGATTATCAGATATATTTAATAACTATCACATGGGTATAACTGCTGAAAATATAGCAGAACAATGGAATATAACTAGAGAAGAACAAGATGCATTAGCTCTTGCAAGTCAAAATAAAGCTGAAAAAGCTCAAGCTGAAGGAAAATTTGACGAAGAAATAGTTCCAGTGGTTATAAAAGGAAGAAAAGGTGACACTGTAGTAGACAAAGATGAATATATTAAAGCTGGTACTACAATAGAAAAACTTGCTAAATTAAGACCTGCATTTAAAAAAGATGGAACAGTTACTGCTGGTAATGCATCAGGAATTAATGATGGTGCTGCTATGTTAGTAGTAATGGCTAAAGAAAAAGCTGAAGAACTAGGAATAGAACCTCTTGCAACTATAGTTTCTTATGGAACAGCTGGTGTTGACCCTACAATAATGGGATATGGACCAGTTCCAGCAACGAAAAAAGCTTTAGCAGCTGCTAATATGACTATTGAAGATATAGATTTAGTTGAGGCTAATGAAGCATTTGCTGCTCAATCTATAGCGGTAGTAAAAGATTTAAACATAGATATGGCTAAAGTTAATGTCAATGGTGGAGCAATAGCTATAGGACATCCAATAGGATGCTCAGGAGCAAGAATACTTACTACACTTTTATATGAAATGAAGAGAAGAGATGCTAAAACTGGTTTAGCTACACTTTGTATAGGTGGTGGAATGGGAACTACTTTAATAGTTAAAAGATAGTTTTAGATTATAATTTTTAAAAATTAAACATTTAACCAGGAATTTAACCTGTAAGAGTAACTATTTGTTATTCTTACAGGTTTTTATGGTTAAAAAATAACTATTATCTATTAAACAAAAATAGTGTAAAATATATAATATCATGATTTTGAAGATATAAAAGAAAGTAGGTAAAAGTTTGTTTAAAAAAGAAAATCAAAAATATAATCTTATATCATATACAAATGAAGAAGAAATGACTCTAAAAGAAGTTTTGCTGGACAAGCTAAATTTTTCGGTGAGGTCATTGTCAAAGATGAAAAGAGAAAAAAGTGTATTAGTAAATGGTGTATATAAAAAACCAAGTTTAAAAGTGTCGTGTGGTGATTTAATAGAGGTAAAAATAGAAGAAGAAAAAGCAAATTTTGAGCCACAAGATTTAAATTTACAAATAATATATGATGATTTTGATATAATTATGGTAAATAAGCCACCATTTATGGTAGTTCATCCAACTAAAAGTCACTATGATAATACAATAGCAAATGGTATTAGTTATTATATAGAGAAGCATAAAGAAAATGTAAAAATACGATTTGTGAATAGACTTGATATGAACACTTCAGGGCTTGTTATAGTAGCAAAAAATGCTTATGCACATCATACTTTGTCTACATCAATGAGTGAAAATAAAGTTGAAAAAACATATATAACAGTAGTGAATGGGATTATAGATGAAGATGAGGGAACTATAAATGAACCAATTTATAGACCTGAAGAGGATTCAATAAAGAGAGTAATAGATGAAAGAGGACAAGCATCTGTTACCCATTATAAAGTAGTAGAAAGATTAAAAAATGCAACCATGCTAGAAGTAAAGCTAGAAACTGGTAGAACACACCAAATAAGGGTGCATATGGCTTATATAGGTCATGGAATAATAGGTGATGAGTTATATGGTTATATAGATGAAAACCTTATAAATAGGCAAGCTCTTCATGCATATAGCTTAGAGTTTGAACAACCAAGAACAAAAGAAATTTTAAAATTTAAAACAGATATACCGAAGGATATGCAAGAGTTAATATCGAAATTAAGATAGATGGGGTGATATATATGATAATACATAAATTTATAATACATGTTTTGGATAAAAATAGTGATGTTCCAATATTAAATGATTTTGAAGGTAAAGTTAATCAAGAAGTAGATGGATTTTTTCAAAAAGCAATAAAGAGAATTTCAAAGGATGAAGATTTAAGAAAAGGTATCTTTAAAGATTATAATGACAATTTAATCAAAAATTGTTGTGAACAAATAATATACGATGAGAGTTCATTTTTAAAAAATTCTAAAGAAATAGCATCTTATCTGTTTGAGGTCATGAAGATTAATGCGGCATTAGAATCTTGTGATTTGGCAGTTTGCTTGTATACTGTAAAAGATGAGAAGAGTGTTGCTATATTGAAATTAGATTATAAAAAACTGTATACTCATTCAATTGAGTTTGTAGATGATAAATTTAATATTCAAATGGTATCAAATGAAATTGGAATTCCAGAAACTATAAGACAAAAGCAAGGGGCTTTAATTGGATTAAGTGGAATGAATGATGAGTTTCATCTAAGACTCTTAGACAAAGATGCAGAAAAAGAGGGTTCAGAATCAAAGTTTGTAACAGAATTTTTGAATGCTAAAAAAATAGATGATGATAAGTATAAGACAAAAGTATTTAAAAATACAGCCGAAAATTGGATAACTAATGCTCTTAGCAATGATATAAAGCAAGCAGAAGATGTAAGAAGTATATTAAATTATACATTAAAAGAAAAACATGAAATTGATATAAATGATTTTGTTGATAATTCAATTAAGGATGAAGAATTAAAAGGTAGTTTTAAAGAGCACATGGAAGAAAAAGGTCTTGATGAAGGTTTTAGCATAGATAAAAAATGGGTTGAGAAAAAGCTCAAAAAGAGAAGTATAAAAACTGATAATGGCTTTGATATAAAAGGTAACCTAACTGATTTTGAGGACCCAATGAAATATACTGTAAAGCAAAATCAAGATGGAACTATAGATATAGTAATAAAGAATGTAACATTTTATGAAGAAAAGTAATCTTAATTTGAGTAATTTATATAATTAGATATAAATTAAATTAGAATAAATGTATAGTTAATATAATTATAAATAAATGTAGACTAGTCTGTGTAAACTTCTAATAGAAATATTAAATAGAAGTAGACACAGACTATTTATATTTGTAGAAAAGATGATATTATTTATTTTCTTCGATATATTTACATATATCACCAATACATTTAAAGTTTTCAGCTTCCTCATCTGGTATTTCTATACCAAATTCATCTTCAAGAGCCATTATAATCTCAACAGCATCTAATGAATCAGCTTCTAAATCTTCCATTAAAGATGCTTCCATAGTTATTTCATCTAAATTATCTAACCCTAATTGTTCTGCTATTATTTCTTTTATTTTTTCAAACATTTTAAGCCTCCTACAGCAGTTTTAATTAATTTTAATGTTAGTTTAATATAATATCAAAAATTTTTCAATATGGAATTAGTAAAAAGTAATAAAATTTTATAAAGGTAGTAATAAAGTCTTATCTGATGAATAAACTTTATTGATAACAAATATAACTTAGGAGGAAATGCTATGAAATATGTAGGCTTATTACTAACATCTGTAGGAATATTTTTACTTATAGCAGTAAATTTTTATTATAATTCAATAACTTTAGATATGCAACGAATAGAGGACTATGTAATGGAAACAAATTTAATTCTTGAAGATGTAGCAGAGAAGGAAGGCTATGTATCTAATGAAAAGGACGATTATATATCAAGATTAATGCATGTAAAGAAAGGGATAGAAAATTCAAAAACATCCTTCTTGATAGAAAGATATAAAGAATACAAAGTAAAATCAATAGAAAGTTTAATTTACACTATATCAGAAGAAAAAAAGGATTATTTAGATGAAGTTGATAGATACAATAAATTGGGAGAAAAAGAAATAAATAAATTAATTAATAAAAACTTTTTAGAAGTAACTTATCTGTCTATTACTACATATATTTAATTAAAGAGACAAAAGTTAGTCTCTTAATGATTCAAGGAGGATTAGTTATGACAAAATTAGAAGACAATATGGAACGTTTCTTTGGAGGATGCGAAGGATTTTTTGGTAATAAAATGTTGATAATAATAGTTATAGTATTCTTATTATTATGTACAGACATTTTAGAAGACTTATTATGCGATGACAATATATGGATATGGGTTATATTGATAGTATTGTTGTTATTTAACTTCGATGATGGTTGTTGTTGCTAAAAAATATTGATTATTAAATAGGCAGAACCAGTAACTTATACAAGTTATGGTTTTGCCTTTTTTAGTTAAGATAAAAAAATTAAAAAAATAATAAAAATACATTAGCAAAATGGAAACCAAATGCATAGTATATGTTAGGAGCGAAAAGCTCAACAAAATATCAACAGGAGGTAACGTGGAATGTTAGATAGATTCTTTGGAGAAGATGGATGTTTTGGTGGAGGAGGATGGTGGATAATCGTACTATTCTTCCTATTCTTAGCTTTTGGAGATAGCTGGGCAGAATTTGACATAATGGCATGGATTCCATTCTTAATAGTTTTATTAATACTTTGCTGCTGTAGTGGATGCTTAGATTAAGGGTAACAGTTATTAAAAAAGGAGGGTTTTATTATGTTAGATAGATTTTTTGGAAACGATGGATGTTTTGGTGGGGGAGGATGGTGGATAATCGTATTATTCTTCCTATTCTTAGCTTTTGAAGATTGTTGGAGAGATATCGATATAATGTCATGGATACCATTCTTAATACTATTATTAATAACTTGTTCATGTGGTGGATTCTTTGATGGTGATGACGGTTGTGGCTGCTAAAACTAAACCGTTAAAGTGAAAAAATGCTGGTATATTTTATACCAGCATTTTTTTTATTTTATTTTTTAATATAATTTAAATTAAGAATGAATATTATTAAAATTGTTGAATATAGGGTATAATATAAAATATAATGTATTTAAATGTACTTGCTTTTATGGTAAAATAAGAACTTATATAAATATAGTTAAAATAAGAACCTGTATAAATTTGGTTCAGATTTAGATAAATTTAGCAAAATTAGGAGGATGAAAATGAAAAGTAATATAACGATAAAAGATGTTGCTAAACAAGCAGGCGTGTCAATATCTACAGTATCTAGAGTTATAAATGATTCAAAACCTGTGACTGATGAAGTCAAACAAAAAGTTTTAGATGTTATAAAAGAAACTGGATATATACCAAATCCACTTGCAAGAAGCTTAGTAACTAAGAAGAGTCAATTAATAGGGGTAATAGTTCCAGAAGTTTCAGATTCTTTTGTTAATGAGGTATTGAATGGAATAGAAGAAGTTGCTAAAATGTATGATTATGATATTCTTTTAGCTAATACATACTCTGATAAAGAACAAGAATTAAAGAGTATAAATCTATTAAGAGCAAAACAAGTTGAAGGTATAGTTATGATTTCATGGGTAGTTGAACAAGAACATATCAACTATATACAAAATTGTGGTATACCAGCAACGTATATAAGTAAAACTGCTAGAAATTATGATATATACACAGTAAGCACTAGTAATAAAGAAGCTACTTTTGATATGACAGAACATCTTATAAAGAAAGGTCATGAAAAGATAGCTTTTATAATGACAAGTAAAGATGATACTGTTTTAGAGATGGAAAGACTTTCAGGCTACGAAAAAGCACTTTCAAGTAATAATATAGAGTTGGACAAGAGTTTAATCAAATATGGTGGAACTGATTATGAAAGTGGATACAATAGTATGAAAGAATTATTGGATGAAGGAATAATACCTCATGCAGCTTTTGTTACGGGTGATGAGGCTGCTATAGGAGCTATAAACGCTATCTGTGATGCTGGATATAAGGTTCCAGAAGACATATCAGTTGCAGGATTTAATGATGTTAAGATAGCTAAAATGTATAGGCCTAAACTTACTACAGTTTATCAGCCTTTATATGATATGGGAGCAGTGGCGATAAGAATGGTTATTAAATTAATAAATAAAGAATTAATTGAAAATAAGAAAATAGAATTACCTTATCAAATTATTGATAGAGAAAGTGTTATAGAGAGAAAGAAATAAAGTTATTAAAGTTAATCAGGTAGTGTTTAAAACACTACCTGATTTTTAATTTAAATAATATGAAATTTAAAATATTTTAATTAAAAATAATAGTTTTAAGTCTTAAAAGTAGTTTATTTTTGTTTATTCGTGAGGATTGGATTTTTTAGTTTTCTTAAATATACTTTTAGATTTTTTCTGTTGATTATTTGGTGTATTTTTTGGTGCAGGTGTATTTGATTTACCTTTAGTAGGTTGTTTAGTCTTTTTAGTTTTAGTAGTTTTAGCAGGTTTAGTATCTCTTTGAGTCTCTGCATCTGATATTTTATCCATTATAGTATCTAATTTTTTACGTTGATTGTCATCTAAAAATGCTTTGAATTTTGATACTACTTCCTCTCTTCCATCTAGGTTTTTACCTATTTTTATAAGTTCCTCCATAAGTTCACTTTCTGATTTTCCTTTGTAATTATCAGCAATCTTTTCTATCTTATCCTTGTCAATATTTTTTTGCTTAGCCATCTTTTCTAATGAATCTGTATCTATTTTTTTCATAAAAAAACCCCTTTCTATAAATATATATTGAATTATATTCATACTATTTATATATAGAAATAATATTGAAGTGGTGAATTGTGAGTGATATATAATATAAATAAAAATTCTTATAGATAATATATATGCACTGAGCTTTAAAAATGGAACATTAAAATATGAAAAACATACTTTAATATAGGGCAATTATATAATATAAGGGGGAATTGTCTTGAATAATTTACTATTTTTGATTGGAGTGATTGCATTGAGTAATGGTAATATCTCTATATTTGATGATAAAGATAAATCAAAGAAAAATAATAGAGTTAGAAAAAACAAAAAAAATTCAAATGAGAAATTATCAAAAGCTATACATGAAACTTTAAGGTTTGATGCAAATGATATAAAAAGAGGTCTAAGACTTATGGATTTGAGTGAAGAAGACCTAGAAATGGGAATGGAAATAATAACAAGAACTAAAAAATACATGTCAAGAGATGAAAGGAAAATACTAGTAAAAATAGAAAGTGTTTTAGACCTAGTTAGAGGCATAAAGAAACTCAACAATATAGATGTGGTAGATGTTGAAGAGGAAACAGATTTTTTTAGAAAAATGGATAGTGAAGACAAAAAAAATATGATGATAAAAGAAATTATAGATGTATTTCCAGAAAAGAGAAAAAATTCTGTTGAAAAGGCTATAGGAATGAAAAAAAAGATAGATTTATTTGCAGAATTGTTTTTACCTGATGATTTTGGAGAAGGTGGATTTAGTTTAAGTTCTTTGGCAAATATAAATAATCTAGGTAGTATGAATAATCTTAAATTGCTAGGAACTCTTTTAAGAGGTGATGATAGCAATAATGATGATGAGGATGAATATGAAGATAATGAAGATAATAATGAAGAATTTGAAGATGAAGAGTCAACATATGAAGATAATGAATTAGATTATGAAGATGAGATAGATGATAATGAAGAAGAATTAATGGAAGATGAAGAAACAGACTATGAAGATGAAGATAATGATGAAAATATAGTGTATGATGAAGAATTGTATGATGTTAATGAACACAAGCATGAACATAATCATAATGAAAAAAATACTAGAAGTAAAGCTAAGAGAAAGTGATAATTAACTAAATACATAAAGAGAAAAGGCAGAAAAAGTAATATTAGAATAAGATTATCTCAATTACTATATAAAACCACTTTAAAAAATTCGAAATTTATTATATAATAATAATATGAAATCCTGAAACATACGATAAGGCTTTTTTAAATTCAACCTACAAATGAAATACGGGAGACCGTGTCTAGTAAATTATAACATGCCTGTTTAGTTTGGACGTTAAAGGTTACTGGCAAGTCACCCACCTGGGAGTGCCTAGGGTGTGAATTTACTTAGCCACCGGTGTTTCGGGACAAAAAAAGTGCTACTATTTTAAATAGTAGTACTTTTTTTTATTAAAATGCATTTTTCTACCAAATATACTTAATTATATATAAACTTAAAAAGCAAAAGTAACAAATGATATTATAAGTGCATAGTATTAATTAGGCTATAAAAAGCCGAAGACTTAATAAGAATCGCTTACAGGGAGGGCAATGAAAAATGCAAGATTACAAAAAAAATAAAAAAAGAATGCTAAATCAGCCAATGTCTACAATGAATGAAGAAGAAGTGTATACAGATGAGATAAATTCAGATGATATGAGAGGATTCAAAAAATCACATCATCATAATGGATGTAACAATGATAATAATTGTGATTGTCATGATGATTGTAAACCATGCAATCCATGTAAACCTAATCCATGTGATCCATGTAATCCATGTAAACCTAATCCATGTGATGACAATTGTGGATGCCATGATAATTGCAAATGTGATTGTGAACCATGTCAAATGGATTCAGATGAATGTTTTGAAAACAAATGTGGACCAAACTGCTGTAATCCTATATCTCCAAGAAACTTTTCTATAGCAAATGCAGTTCCATTTGCAATAGAAGCTAATAGAATTTTTGATACTATGCAATTCCAAACATTTACAGATGCAACTGGACCAAATGGAGAACCATTAACTTTTGAAACAGAAGTAGTAGAAGTATTTGGTTCAGTTCCAAGTGCAGGCAGAGCAAGTGTAACTATAGACAAAATATGCTTAAGTAATGATGGAATAGTTATTGACACAGGAATGACAACTTTAGAAGATTTTGAATTGGAACCATTAGGAGATATAATAGGAAGAAACTGTGAAACAACTTTTGAATATGCAGTATGTGGAGAAAGAAACGCTGAATGTTGTAGACAAGGAAAAGGCAAATCAGTAGCTTATAAACAAAGAGGATTAACTGTAGCAGTTCGTAATCTAGTATTAGAACTAAGAGGTAGATGTGGATGTACAGAATTCGTTGCATTAGCTTTCCCAGCAGTCAGAGCAGGAGGTGGATGTAAGAGAAGAGTTGATTTTGTAGAATTTACTTTTAACACACTTTCAGCACCAATATGCTTGCCAGCTGATGGAAGAGCTGTCACTTTAAGACAAGAGTTCCAAACTAATTTAACAGTTGATTGTATAGGAAAATCTATATTAAAATTAGAATGTAGAGAAGGTTGTGATCCTTTCTTTGAATTAATCATACCAAATGATATAGATTTAGTACTTTGCTTACAAGAAACAGTTAGCACATTAATAAGTGAACAAATAGTAGTTTTAGCATCACCAAACCCAATCCAACCAAGACTTGTTGATACTTTCTCTAAAGTATGTGATTTTTCGCAATGTGGACCTAATCAAGGAAATGAAAATTCAGGTTGCCACAGATAGATAGGTAGATATATAGACAGTTTAAATTATAAATAAAAATCATTTAAGGAAGGCTACCAATAGTAGACGATTTACATTGGTAGCCTTCACGTTATTTATAACTAATGTATAGATTTTATAGATTTAAAAAGTACTATAGTATGTAATAAACAAGTAAATATTGATACTATTGTCATTGTGTATATGTATGCATAAATATTAAGCCCTGGAATAGGAAGAAATACATATAGAGCTACTAGCTGAATTAACATACCAGTGATAGTATTTATACTTGAAGCTAATTCTTTTCTTATTGAATGTAAAATACCAGATAGCGTTTGATTTAGTGACATAAATAGTGGTACTAAAAACATAGCTTTTAAATATTCTCCAGCAAGTTTATTTTTAAATACTAATATACATAAATCTTTTCCAAAGAAATAAAAAAACACTGATGATAGCATACCTACAAATAAAGTTAGGAGTATAGAATACTTTATTTTTTTTAGGACACTTTTACGTTTTCTTAAAGCAATTTCTTGTGATATAGTAGGTATCAAATTTACAATAAGTGCTGAGCCAACAGTAAATGGTAAAAATATAAATGGCATTACCATTCCACTGACGACACCGTACATACTTAATGATTGTTGATAAGTCATTCCTGATAATGCTAATCTTGATGGTATCATCATAGAACTAATAGATTGTAAAAGTATGTTTGACATTCTATTGCAAGTTATGGGTATAGACATTTTTAATGTTTCCATAGAAGAATTATAAAAATCCTTTATACTTATAATATATTTATTGTCAAATGAAGAATCTCGACATAGACATATGAGCATAAATATGATATTACTCAATTCACCAATAGATATACCTAAAAGAGCAATATAACAGTTCATAGACTTATCATTTACATACATAACGAGTAAAAAAACAAATAGAATTTTACCCATCTGTTCAATAATTTGTCCAATAGCAGGGACTTTTACGTTCTTTATGCCATAGTAATACCCCCTAAGTACATTTGAAAGTGTTATTATAACTATAGCAGGACAAACTGCGAGTATAAATAAATTCAATTTAGGGTCTTTTAGAAACTTAAGTGATAAAAAAGAACTATTGAAAGATGCAATTATAGATATAATTAATGCTACAAAAAATGATATGTATAAAGTTGATATAAATAAAGCATTAGTATTGTGTTTATCGTTTAAAGCTTTTCTTTTTGCAACTAGGCAACTAAGTGCAGTAGGTATTCCAGTTGTTGTAACAGCTAAGCAAATCATTAAAAAGTTAAAAATCATATGATAAATACCTAAACCTGTTTCGCCCAAAGCTCTTGATAAGAATATTTTATATAAAAATCCAAATATTCTTACGACAAAGTTAGACATAAATAAAATAACTGTTGATAGTACTAAATAAGGTACTTTCAAAAAAATCACCTCCTTATCTTTTAAATATATTCATAAGGAGGTGTAAAAATTTATAATTTTATAAATTCTGGCTTCATTTTATTAAATTTAGATACATACTTAAATCCCATCTTTTTTAGCAATGAATATATGTAATCAAACTCGTATGCAATTTGACTTACATGATGTGAATCTGAGCCTGTAGTTATGATTTCTCCTCCTAAATCTTTATACATCTGAAGGATATATCTAGATGGAGTTAAATCTGGAAGGTTGTATCTGTAGCAAGATGTGTTTATTTCAATACCTTTACCATCATAGATGGCTTGTTTAAGAGTTTCTTCAATTATATCTGAAAATAGTCTATCATCTAAGATAGTATCATAAGGTGCATATCTTTTAATTAAATCTAAATGCCCTAAAACAGAGTAATCCTTATAGTTTTTAACAATATTATACAAATAAAGGTAGTAATTCTCATAGACCTCATGTTGAGTCTTACCTTCAAAATAGCTACCAAGGTATAAATCCATTGTATCTATAGCATGAATAGAACATATTATAAAATCTAATGGATATTGATGAGCTTCTTTTCTATATGTATCTATTAATTGAGTTTGAACTCCAAATTCAATCCCTTTTTTTATTGATATTTTATCTTTATATCTATTTTTAAGAGTTTCTAGACTTTTAAAATAATCTTCGTAGACAATTGAAAAAGAATCATCAGCATAAACATCATAATCGACATGGTCTGTGAAACAAATTTCATTTATACCAAGGTCTATAGATTTTTTTATCATTTCTTCCATTGTAGATTTTCCATCAGTAGAGAAACTTGAGTGCATGTGATAGTCGTAAAACATAAATATTTCCCCTTTTTATAAAAATTTTGGTATTATATATACATACTAAATAATATCAAATATATACTAAAGCATCAACAAAATATAAAAACAATAAGCGGTGATAAATGTGGAAAAATACAAAATAGATTTAAGTGAAAGGAAGTCAACTAAATATATACAAATATTTAATCATATAAAGCAGTTAATAATAAACAAAGAACTAGTTGAGCATGAAAAACTTCCACCAATAAGAAAGTTATCAGATTATTTACATGTAAATAATACTACTATAGTCAAAGTATATGAGCTTTTAGAAAATGAAGGATATGTATATAAAATTATAGGAAGTGGAACTTTTGTATCAAATTCAAATTCTTATAAAAATGGTATAGATAAAGGGAAAAACAAGAATATTAGACAAAGAGATGATTTAATTCATTTCGATAATGGAAATCCATCTAATGATATGTTTCCTATAGATTCATTTAAAAATGCTGTAAATATGGCACTATCTAAAGATGGAAGTTCAATATTTGATTATGATGAAGGTCTAGGCTCTGAGGAATTAAGAGAAAAGATGGTAGAGTATTTAAGTGATGAAAATATAAATACTACTAAAGAAAATATTCAAATAATCTCAGGAGCACAGCAAGGTATAGATATAGTTTGTAAAGGTCTTATAAGTTATTCTGATGTTGTTTTTATGGAAGAGCCCTCTTATAATGGGGCAATTGAAGTATTTAAAAGTAGAGGTGCAAAAATAATATCTATACCTATGTTAGATGATGGAATTGATATAGGTATTTTAAAATTAAAATTGGAAAAAATAAAACCAAGGCTTATATATATTATGCCTAATTTTCAAAACCCAACAGGTATATCTTATTCAACATATAAAAAAAAGAAGCTAATAGAATTGGCAGAAGAACATGATTTTTATATAATTGAAGATGATTTTATAAGTGATTTTATATTTGACTCAAAAGACAATAGAACAGTCAGAAGTTATGATGATAAAAATAGAGTAGTATATATAAAGAGTTTTTCAAAAATACTTATGCCAGGTTTAAGAATAGGGATTGTAGAAATGCCAAACGAATTATTAAAAAAAGTTTTATGGGCTAAATATTCATCAGACATATCAACCCCAGGTCTTATTCAAAAATCAATGTACTACTACATGGAGAATTTTAATTGGAAGAATTATTTGAGTCATATAGAGAAAATATATACTGATAAATACAAGTTAGCAAAAAGCTTGATTAATGATAAATTGAGTGGTAAATTAAAAGTTAGAAAATCTTGTGGAGGGATAAACTTTTTTTTAGAATTGCCAAGAGGATATACATCTCAAAGTTTTACAAGTTTTATGTTAAATAAAGGAGTATCCATGCTTCCAGGGACTTATTTTTTTGATAATCTAGTGGATGATAGATTTTTTAGAATAAATATAGCTCGTCCAAGTATGGAAGAATTAGAAAAGGGAATATCTATAATAAGCGATAATATAGATGAGTTTTTCTGTGAATATAAAAATAAATTAGATATAAAAAGTAATAAATTATTTTATTAATAAATAGAAGTTTTTTAGGAGGAAAAAATGTTTGACAAGAAGAAATTAGATAGGATTAATGAATTAGCAAAGAAAAATAAAGAGGGAGCTCTTTCTGATGATGAAATCAAAGAAAGAGAGACTTTAAGAAAGGAATATTTAGAAAATTTTAGAGCTCATTTTAAATCAAGACTTGACAGTGTTAAAGTAGTCTCACCAGAGGAATATGAACAATATATGAAAAATAATAAAAATTAAAACTTAATAGGAGGAAAACATGGACTTAAAGCATGAATTTAAGAATGCATGGGAAATTGAAAAAAAAGAAAATGCTATTGAACAGGTTATGGAATATGCTCGCAATTATATGGATTTTTTAAGTAAATCAAAAACTGAAAGACTTTCAGTAAAAGAAATTATAAAATTGGCTAAAGAAAATGGTTATATTTCAATAGATGAAGCTATGGAAAAGGGAAGTGTGAGTCATGGGGACAAGATTTATGCTATAAATAAAGAAAAAGCAGTAGCACTTTTTGTGATAGGTAAAAATTATATAGAAAAAGGTATGAAGATTATAGGTAGTCATATAGATTCGCCAAGATTAGATTTAAAACCAAACCCATTGTATCAAGAAGCTAATCTAGGTTTTTTTAAGACTCACTACTATGGAGGAATTAAAAAATATCAATGGACAGCTATTCCTCTTGCTTTACATGGAGTAGTTATATTAAATGATGGTACAAAAGTGGATGTATCTATTGGTGAAGAAGACAGTGACCCAGTATTTTGTGTAACTGACCTATTGGTTCATTTAGCTGGAGACCAAATGCAAAAGAAATTGTCAGAAGGAATCAGTGGTGAAGCCTTAAATGTATTGATTGGAAATATGCCTTTGGATGGCGAAGAAAAAGAACCTATAACAGCAAATATATTAAAAATTTTAAATGAAAAATATAGTATAGTTGAAGAAGATTTATTAAGTGCTGAGATTGAAGTAGTTCCAGCTGGGAAGGCAAGAGATTTGGGATTTGATAGGTCAATGGTATTAGGATATGGCCATGATGATAGAGTATGTTCATATGCTGCTGTAAAAGCTATATTAGAGACTAGACAACCAGAATTTACTTCAGTTACATTATGTGTGGACAAAGAAGAAGTTGGCTCCCAAGGAAATACAGGTATGCATTCAAAGTTTTTTGAAAATACTGTAGCTGAGTTAATAGCTTTAGAAGGCGATTACTGTGATATTAAAGTAAGAAGAGCTTTAGCAAATAGTAAAGTATTATCAGCTGATGTTGCAGCTGGATATGACCCAAATTTTGGTGAGGCATATGAAAAAAGAAATTCTGCATATATGGGAAATGGAATAGTTTTAAATAAGTATACTGGTTCGAGAGGTAAGAGTGGATGTAATGATGCCAATGCTGAGTTTATATCAGAAGTAAAAAGAATTTTTAATGAGGGTAATGTAGTATGGCAAACTGCTGAACTTGGGAAAGTGGACCAAGGTGGAGGAGGCACAATAGCCTACATCCTAGCAAATCAAGGCGCAGAGGTTATAGACTGTGGTGTTGGTGTTTTAAATATGCATGCACCACATGAGATTGTTTCTAAAGTAGATATATATGAAATGTACAAAGGATATAAGGCGTTTTTTAATATAAACTTATAAATTTAATATACAATAATATAAGTAATAAGTAATAAGTAATAAGTAATAAGTAAATAGAGTAGTATTATACTATGCTCATTAATTAAATGAACATAGTATAAATACTACTCTATTTATTTTATTAATTCAGTAGTTTATAATTTAAATTTGAGTTCCATGTATTAAAATTATTATATTATGATTTCAAAGTACTCACATAGTCTGTTTAGAAATTTATCTTCTAATGGAGAAAAAGTTTTCTTTTTAGAATAAATAAAGAAAAATTTTCTTGTAAAATCAACATCTTTTATTTTGTAGCATTTTATTTTGCCTGCATTTAGATAATCAATAGCTGAAATATATGATATAAAAGATACACCAAGGCCTAATCTAACCATTTCTTTAATGGCTTCATTTGATTCTACATGAGCTATTACATTTAATTTGTTTACCGGAAAGTTATTTTTGCTGAGTGTGTTTAGTATTAAGTTTCTAGTACCAGAGCCTTCTTTTCTCATAATAAAATTGAAAGAAGCCAATTCTTCTATGTCAATGTAATTATTCTTGTTATCAATTTTAAAATCTGAAGGAGTAATAAGTACAAGTTCATCATCTAATAAGTCTAGATATTCGATTTGAGGATTGTTAATTTTAGAACCAACTAATCCAAAGCTTATCCGTTCATTTAAAATTTCTGATATAGCGTATTGAGAATCATAATGGCTTATAGAAAATTTTACATCTGGATAACTCATAGAAAAATTCTTCATAAAATCAGGGAGAATATAAGTTTCCGGTATAGAACTACATGCTATATCTATAATACCTTCTATTTTACCTGAATATTCTTTTATATCATAAATTGCACGTTTACAGTTGTTTAATATATATATAGCGTGCTCGTAAAGAATTTCACCAGATTTTGTGAGTGTAATAACTTTGTTGCTTCTGTTTATAAGTACAGTCTCTAATTCTCTTTCTAAATTTTGTATATGTGCACTTACAGTAGGTTGAGTTAAAAAAAGCTCTCTTGCAGCCTTTGAAAAACTTTGGTGTTTTGCAACAGCAACAAATACTTCGAGTTGTTTAAAATCCATTATTTAATCCTCCTTAAATTATCTAAAACTATTATAACATATTTGATAAATTAATGGTTGAAGGGGATTTTTGAAATAGAAAACCTTAAAATGTTTATGGAGTTTTTGATTGTTTAGGAATAATTTGGTATAATGTTATAAGGATATTTACCACAAGTATCTTGCAAATTGAATTTTCAAAATTCAACTTTAAAATGTGTTTTGTTACAAAAAAATTACAAATAGCTTCTTAATCTTATTAAATTTAAATAAATATTATATAATTATTTTATAAAATAATGAACGTAATTATTGAAAAAAGAGATAATCACACAATGAGATATAGATAAATATTATAGAATTTAAGAAAGGAGGATTGATTTATGAAGTTAAAAAGGTCATTAGTTTGTGTAACTATTTTAGGGATTGTACTTGTTGGATGTCATAAGGAAACTACTAAAGAGAAAAATCAAGTAGCAAGTAAAGCAACACAGCAAAAAACTATGACAAAAGTTCAAAATAATGTTAATGAAATGATAGATAAAGATTATAAATATGTTATAAAGAATATGGGAATACCTTATAACACAATTTATTATATAAAAAATAAGAATTTAAAAGAATCAAATACAATGCAAGATATAAATACATCAAGTTATATGACATTAGTTTACCCTAAATATACTGGAAACAATGAATTAGATGGAAGTGCTTTATACATTAATATTAATAAAAATAAAGTTGTTAATGTTGAAACAAATTCTTTTTCATCACAAAGTATAATAGCTGTAGATGAAAATTATGGTATTATGATTGAAAAAAATGATAATGAAAAATCAGCTGTATCTTTAGAAGAATATAAAAACATTGATTTAGGAGAGTATATTGGAGTTGAAGAATCTAGAATAAATGAAATCGTGGGTAATGCCAATTATGATTTAACAGCATATAACCATGAAGGCAATAGGGTAGTGAGGAGTTATAGATTAAAGAAAGATAATAAAGTATTAGAAAAAGAAATACTTACAATAAGTATAGTAGACAATAAAATAAAGTCTATAAAAACTATTGAGAGCGATAAATTTGTAAAAATAATAAAAGGAGCTTTATTAGAATAATGAATTTTAAAGCATATAAGCCTGTTTCAAGGTAGAAGTAAATTTCTAACTTGAAACAGTTTTTTTTATGTATAAAATTGAAATTAATACAATTAATAATAATTTTATAAGATTCATTAAATTTAAACTGCACTTATAGACAACAATTAGTTATAATTAAATATAAGCTAAAATGATTTATATAAAAAATATATTGGGGTGTATTTAAAATGATAGGATTAGCAGATGCCATAAAAATTATTGAAGAAAATGTTATACCAATAAGTAGGATTAAGAGAGTTAATCTTATAGAAGCAGTAAATAAAGTAGTTGCAGAAGATATATATTCAACAATTGATAGTCCTCCATTTGACAGGTCACCATATGATGGTTATGCATATGATGCAAATTCTGAAAATAAAAATTTAAAGGTCATAGGAATATTATATGCAGGAGAAGTATTTGATGGTATATTAAATAAAAATGAAGCAGTGAAGATAATGACTGGTGGAAAAATTCCAAAGGGAGCAAACTGTGTAGTAAAAAAAGAAGATGTGACAATTAGAGAAGATATGATAACTTTAAATGTAAAACTAAAGGAATATGATAATTATATATTTAAAGGTGAGGATATAAAAAAAGGTCAATTAATTATTAGTAAAAATCAAAATATAGGGTATGATGGTATAGGAGTATTAGCGAGTCTTGGAATATCTAAATTAGATGTATATGATGATTTAAAAGTGGGCGTTTTAAATACAGGAACAGAATTACAAGATATAAATGAAACTTTAGAGGATGGTAAAATATATGATAGTAATAGATATACATTATATTCAAAGCTTCTAAAGCTTGGAATACAAGCAGATACAATATGTACTTGTTCTGATGATATACAAGAGTTAGAAAAAAAAGTAAAGGATATGCTAGAAAATGTAGATTTTTTAATTACTACAGGTGGTGTATCTGTTGGAGATAAAGATTTAATACCAGATGTATTTAGAAACATAGGAGCAAAAGAATTGTTTTGGAAGATAAATATTAAACCTGGAGGTGCTTGCTATGTAGCTACATTGGGAGAAAAAATATTGTTTGGGCTTTCTGGTAATCCACATGCAGCAATTGTGGTATTTGATAATGTAGTTGTTCCTGTGATTGAGTATTTAACATATAAAGAAAGCAGTCATTATATAAAAGCTATATTTAAAGGAGAATTTAACAAATTCTCAAATAACGATAGGTTTGTAAGTGGAAAATTATATACAGATGAAGGTAAATTATATGTTAAGTTAAATGATAAAAAAGATGCCAAGGCTAGATTATCTGCAACATTAAGAAGTAATTGCATGATTAAGATAAAAAAGAGAGAAATAATAAAAGAAAACCAATTAGTAGATGTTGTTGTTATATAGTTTTATGAAGGGGATATGGTTTTATGTATAATATATTATCAATTGTTTCCTATTCAGGAGTAGGTAAAACTACATTAATTGAAGGTATAGTAAAAGAATTAAGTAAAGAAGGTTATAATGTTGGAGTTATCAAACACACATGCCATGATTTTGAGATGGATGAGGAAGGTAAAGATACTTATAAACATAGAAAATCAGGTGCGAGAAAAGTTTGTATAATATCAAATAAGAGGTTAGCATATATTGAAGAATTAAAAGATAAAAATCCACTATATAAAATGATTAGGTTTTATGAAGACATGGATTTGATTATTATAGAGGGGTATAAAAATTACAGATTTAAAAGATTAGAGATAACTAGAAAAGATAAGTATAAGGATATTTTATCAAATAAATCTGATTTGATAGGTATTGTAAGTGATATAGAATATGATTTAAATGTTAAGCAGTTTGGTTTGAATGACTACAAAACTATATCAAAGTACATAGAATCTTGTATAAAAAATAATACTTTAAAATTAAATGATAGTGAAATAAAAAACATATTAAAAGAATAATTTTAAGATATTATTTTGATATAAAATGGTATAATTATTTATATATAAATAAAGATATGAGAAATTTATTTAATTATAAAAATCGTATTTTGAATTATAAAACATTATAGTAATCGTAGGAGGATAATATGAAAAAAATATTAGTAGCATGTGGAGCAGGAATTGCAACGTCAACAGTAGTTTGCGACAAAGTAGAAAGATTGGTTAAAGAAAATAACATACAAGCAGAAGTTATACAATGTAAAATCGCTGAATGTGCAACAAAACAAGAAGGTGCTGATTTAATAGTATCTACTACTATATTACCAACAACTTATGATATACCTGCAATAAAAGCAACAGCATACATAACAGGTATAAATACTGCTGCATTAGATAAGAAAATATTGGATGCTTTAAAATAAGTTTTTAAGTTTACAGTTATAAAAAATATTTAGTACTAAATATAGAGTTGTATCTTTGTAAAATTTTATTTACATAGATACGGCTCTTTTTAGGTGTATTTTAAATATGTAATTATATAAAATAAATATTCAATTTTATGAAAAATATTTTTTTGAATTGTAATTTTATAAAAGATTTAAAATTAGTGTTATGTTATACTAATTTAAGGGTATTTTTTAGACGTATTGATAAAGGAGGATTTAAAACTTATGATAAAACAATTTGTCAAATATTATAAACCATATAAGAAAATCTTTACATTAGACCTTATAGCAGCATTCTTATTTTCTTTATGTGATTTAGTTTATCCTATGATAACTAGAAATATAATGGATGACATTGTTCCAAATAAAAATTTAAGAATGCTAGTAGTTTTTGCAGTTGTACTTATACTTATATTTATAGCAAAAGCAGGACTTAATTATTTTATGCAATATTGGGGACATGTCATTGGTGTAGATATGCAAGCTGATATGAGAAATGAGGTATTTACACACTTACAGAAGCTTCCAAATACTTATTTTGATAATAATAAATCTGGTGTAACTATGTCTAGAATAGTAAATGACTTAATGGATATAACAGAACTTGCACATCATGGTCCTGAAGATTTATTCATTTCTATAGTAATGTTAGTTGGTTCATTCTTTATACTTATAGATATAAATATTCCTCTTACTCTTATAATATTTGCTATATTGCCATTTATAATTTGGTTTGCGATAACAAAAAAAGATAAGATGAATATAGCTTTTATGAAAAGTAGAGTTACTATAGGTGATGTAAATGCAACTTTAGAAAATAGCATAGCTGGAATGAAAGTAACTAAGTCTTTTTGTACTGAAAAGGAAGAATTAAACAAGTTTGTAAGAAGCAATAAATTATTTAGGAGAGCACGACAAGATTCTTATAAAGTAATGGCAGAATACTATTCTGGTATGAACTTATATATGGATATTTTGGAATGGGTAGTTGTCATAGCTGGTGGATACTTTACTTATCTTGGAAAAATTACTTTAGGTGATTTTGCTGCATATATATTATATGTAAAAATGTTTATACAACCTATGAAGAAATTGATAAACTTTACAGAACAATATCAAAATGGTATGACAGGTTTTAAAAGATTCATAGAGATAATGGAACAAGACCATCAAAAAGAAGCTAAAAACCCTGTTGAGCTTGAACATGTAAAAGGTAATATCGACATAGAAAATATATCTTTTACATATGAAGATGATACTCAAGTATTAGATAATCTGAGTCTGTCTATAGAAGCTGGGAAAACTATAGCTCTAGTTGGACCTTCTGGTGGAGGAAAGACTACATTATGCAATTTATTGCCAAGATTTTATGAATTTGATAAAGGTGATATAAAAATTGATGGAAAGAGTATAAGGGATGTAAGCTTAAAATCATTGAGAAAAAATATAGGTATAGTACAACAGGATGTATTTTTATTTACAGGGACTATAAGAGATAATATTCTTTGTGGAAATCCTAGTGCTACAGATGAAGAGATGATTGATGCTGCAAAAAAAGCTAGAATACACGATTTTGTAGAAACTCTGCCAGATGGATATGACACTTATATAGGAGAAAGAGGAGTAAAATTATCTGGTGGGCAAAAACAAAGAATTTCAATTTCGAGAATCTTTTTAAAGAATCCTCCAATAATAATATTGGATGAAGCTACTTCCGCTTTAGATAATGTAACAGAAAGAGAAATTCAAGAGTCTTTAGAAGAATTAAGCAAAGATAGAACAAATTTAGTTGTTGCACATAGATTGACTACTATAAAAAATGCTGATGAAATCATAGTACTGACAGATAAAGGAATTGAAGAAAGAGGTACTCATGAAGAGTTAGTAAACAAAAATGGCGTATATAGTAGATTACACAATAACTAACATATAAATTAAATTTATAAACATAGAATATATTAAGATTTATAAAGCAAATTCATTTTATATTAATGAGATGTTTTATGAAAAATGTATTCTATGTTTTATTTTTTGCAAATTATGCTCAATTCTATTTATAAGAGTACTGTAAAATAGCCAATGTGTAGGGTAACGTTTTTACAAAAAGAATAATTTAGAAAACTAACTTTAATTAATAGAATTTATAGAATTTTATGAAAAAAATCGAATTTTGACTTGAAATGTTTTTCAAAAGTAGTAAAATAATGGATAACTATACATACATTGTATACAAATATATTTATTTATGAGGGGGGATTTTGTATGGAAGCAATAACAGCTTTTTGTCTAGTTTTAGTATCACTGACGATAGGAGATGTAGTTTCAGCAAAAACTAAAGCTTTTGTTCCATCAGTTTTTGTATCAGCAATTATATTTATAGTAGGATTTTGGACTTTTTTCCCAGAAAATATCGTGGACCTAGCAGCTCTAGGAACACCATTGGCACAGTTAGGTATGCTTTTATTAATAACTCATATGGGAACTATGATGAGTATTAAAGAGTTAGCAGGTCAATGGAAGACAATAGTAATAGCACTAGCAGGGATAGTAGGAATATGTGTAGGAGCTTTAGCATTAGGAACTCTAGTGTTTGGATGGGATACGGCAGTAATAGCTACACCTCCTCTTACTGGAGGATTAGTTGCATCTATAATGATGGCAGATGCTGCTACAGCAAAAGGTCTTGCAAGCTTAGCAGTTCTAGCAATTTTAATGTATGTGGCACAGGGGTTTGCAGGTTATCCTATCACAGCATTAATGCTTAAAAAAGAAGGAAAAAGACTTTTATCAGATTTTAGAAGTGGAAAAGTGACTGTAACTAAAGTTGAAGAAGAAACTAAAAAAGTACCTGAGCAAAAGAGTAAGTTTAAGATAATTCCAGATTTACCTGAAAAGTATGATACAACATATATGATAATACTTAGATTAGGACTTGTAGCATGGTTAGCAGTGCAATTCACAAATCTTACACATGAAGTTGTATCAAGATATGTTATCTGTTTAATATTTGGTGTAATAGCATCAGAACTTGGAATAGTTGACAGAAAACCACTTAATAAATCAGGTTCATTTGGGTGGTTAATGACATCATTGATGGCTTTCATATTTGCAGGATTAGCAAAAGCTACACCAGCAATGCTTGCTGAAATGGCTGTTCCTCTTGTAGGAATTATAATTTTTGGTGTAATAGGTATGGGGATATTCTCTATTATAGTAGGTAAGCTTTTAGGTGAAAGTAAGGAAATGGCATTTTCAGTTTCACTTACAGCACTTTATGGTTTCCCACCAAATTATATATTAACTGAAGAAGCAGTAAAGGCCTTGGCTGAAACTCCAGAAGAAAAAGAATTTTTGATGGATAAAATGCTTCCAAAGATGCTTGTTGGTGGATTTACTACAGTAACAATAGCTTCTGTAGTAATAGCAGGTATTTTTGTAAATCTTATATAAATTTTAACTAATAAATAAGGCATTTAAATAATAAGAAGAATATGTTACACTTGGAGGTCTGGAATGAATATTAAAGAAATAACAAATGGATATAAAGATTATGTAATCAAACTTAGAAGAGAATTTCATGAAAATCCTGAAAAAAGTATGGAAGAATTTAGAACATCAAAGAGAATTAAAGAAGAACTTGATAAGATAGGAGTACCATATGTATCAGCTGGAGGTACAGGTGTAATTGCAACTATAAAAGGAGCTAACCCAGGAAAAACTGTAGCACTTAGAGGAGATATGGATGCACTTCAAGTTGTTGAATGTACAGGCGTAGAATACAAATCAAAAAATGAGGGGCTTATGCATGCTTGTGCACATGATGGTCACACATCAATGCTTTTAGGAGCAGCTAAGGTTTTGAATGATATTAAAGATGATATTAAGGGAACTGTGAAATTATTTTTTCAACCAGGAGAAGAAGTAGGTAGAGGTGCAAGAGCTATGATTAAAGATGGTGCTATGGAAGGTGTAGATGGTGTATTTGGAATTCATCTTTGGAGTGATGTGGAGTGTGGGACTGTATCAGTTGAAGAAGGTCCAAGAATGGCTTCTGCTGATTTCTTCAAAATTACTGTAAAAGGTAAGGGTGGCCACGGTTCACTTCCTCATCAAGGTGTTGATGCAGTACTTGCAAGTTCTGCATTAGTTATGAACCTACAATCCATGGTTAGTAGAGAAGTAAGTCCTTTAGAGCCACTAGTTGTAAGTGTTGGAGTTTTAAATTCTGGAACAAGATTTAATGTAATAGCAAGTGAAGCTGTTCTAGAAGGCACAATAAGATTATTTAATCCAGAACTTAGAAAACAAATTCCTACGATTTTAGAACGTATTGCAAAATCTACAACAGAAGCATATAGAGCAGAAGCTGAGTTAGAGTATGGATATTTAACACCAGCTGTTATAAATGACAAGGAATGCTCAGAGATAGCTACAGATGCAGTAATTAAGCTATTTGGAAAAGAAAGTATAGCACTATTTGAAAAAGTAACAGGAGCAGAGGATTTTGCTGAGTTTATGAATATTGCACCTGGTGCATTGGCATTTGTAGGCGCTAGAAATGAAGCCAAAGGAGCTTGTTATCCTCATCATCATGGGTGTTTTAATATAGATGAAGATGCCTTAGAGATTGGAACTGCTTTATATGTTCAATATGCAGTAGACTTTTTAAATAAATAATTTTAATATACTATAAAGAAAAAGCAGAGACTAAGTTTATACTCTGCTTTTTTATTGTCTATAGTTACTATAAATGTTGACTATAAAAAAAAGATATGATACTATAAAAGAAAATGATAATCAATATCAATTAAAAAGAAGGTGATTTAATTGAGTAATATAATGTTTGCGTTTTTAATAACTTTGTTTGCTGGCTTGTCTACTGGAATAGGAAGTTGTATAGCGTTTTTTGCTAAAAAGACCAATACTAAATTTCTTTCTGTAAGTTTAGGCTTTTCTGCTGGTGTTATGATTTATGTATCTATGGTAGAAATATTTCCTAAGGCACAAGATGCTTTAACGAAGTCTATGGGAGAAAAATTAGGAAGCTGGTCAACTGTAATAGCTTTTTTTGCAGGAATGGCTATCATTGCAATTATTGATAAGTTAATTCCTCAAGAAGAAAATCCTCATGAGATAAAGAAAATGGAAAATGTAGATGAAAAAAATATACAAAAAAATAAATCTCTCTTAAGAACTGGGATATTTACAGCAATGGCTATAGCAATTCATAATTTTCCAGAAGGATTAGCTACATTTATATCAGCGCTTGATGATGCTACAATAGCAATACCAATAGCTATAGCAATTGCTATACACAATATACCAGAAGGAATCTCTGTATCTGTACCAGTGTATTATGCTACAGGAGATAAAAAGAAAGCTTTCTATTATTCTTTTTTATCTGGAATGTCAGAACCTTTAGGAGCAATTATTGGATATGTACTTCTTAGAAATTTTCTAAATGATACTACACTTGGAATTGTATTTGCCATTGTTGGAGGTATTATGGTATTTATATCCCTTGATGAACTACTACCATCAGCTAGAGAATATGGTGAACATCATTTATCAATTTATGGATTAATTGCAGGAATGATTGTTATGGCTATTAGTTTATTGCTATTTAAATAGATTTTTAGATATCTAATTGTAACCTAAAATTAATATCAAAATGATATAATTATTAAAATAGATTATTATATGTCAAAAATATCATTTTGGAGGTGAATCTTATGGAAAAGAAAATGAAGTTTAAATTTGATTGGTATAGTTCACCTGATAGGATAGAAGAATGGTTAGAAGATATGGAAGAACAAGGATATAACTTATATAAGATAAGTAAACTTGGAGGAATCTTTTATTTTTACAAAGGAACTCCAAGAAAAATAAAATACGCTATTGATTATTATTATGATGCTGAGGAAAATTATTTTAATAAATATAAGTCTAGAGGATGGAACCTCATATTTAGAAGTATTGGTAGTTTTATAGGTACATCTTCATGGTATGTATGGACTAAAACATATGAAGATGTACCTCCTAAATTATATAGTGATTTAGATAAAAAAGATAAAGTAAAATCAATTTTATTCATGAATTTATTTTTATTTACTATTTTAGTAGTTATTTTTATATATTTATTGTTCACTGAAATAAGAAATTTATTTAATGGTTATGGAGTAGATATTTGTACTATCGCATTACAAATCATGTTATTAACTTTGTATTTGGTACAATTATATAGAAGAATAATGTATTACTTAAGGATTAAAAAATTAAATAAGTAAAGGTGGAGAGTGTCTTAAAGTGATTTTAAAAAATTATTTTAAGACACTCTCTTTTTATATTGATAAATTATCATTTTATTTTTGAACAAGTATTTTTATTCAAAAATACATTATTTATGGTTGCCATTTTATGTTAAAGGACAGTATAATATAATTAAAGTATGTTATAACATACAAAAATTAATATATATTATCCAAAGGGGGATTTTAAATGAGTCAAACTGATAGAATAGAAGCATTTAGACAAGAATACGTTAATTCTAAACCTATGATATGTTGTGAAAGGGCTAGAATTTTTACAGAATCACATAAAAAGACTGAGGGAGAAGCCATATGTATAAGAAGAGCAAAAGCTTTTTTAGATACATGCAAAGAACTTCCTATAAAAATATTTGAGAATGAATTAATTGTAGGTACAGCTGGTAAATTCAGAAGAACAGGTATATTAACACCAGAATTTTCTTGGCAATGGGTAGATAAGGAAATGGATACTTTTGATGAAAGAACTCAAGACCCATATGTAATATCAAAAGATCAAATAGAATTTATAAGAAAAGAGATATTTCCATATTGGAAGGGTAAATCTTTGGAAGAAGTTTTTTTAGCAAGAATTCCAGAAGATACAGCTAAGATATTGGTAGATACAGGAATAATAGATAATGATTCTAAGTGGAGACAGGCAGTAGGGGAAGTAACTCCAGATTATCAAGATATATTATTTGTAAAAGGATACAAGGGTATCAAGGAAGAAGTAGATAAGAAGATAAAAGAACTAGACATATCAATTTCAGAAAATATTGAAAAAATAGATTTCTATAAGTCTGTTTCTATCGTTGCAGATGGTATCATGACATTGGCAAATAGATATTCAAAACTTGCAAAAGAAATGAGTGAATCAGAGAAAGATTCAAAAAGAAAGTTAGAACTTATAAAAATATCAGAAGTATGTGAGAATGTACCAGCAAATCCTCCAACTAGTTTTTATGAAGCGATACAATTTGTATGGTTTGTGCAATTAGGTGGTGTTTTATCTGAAAATCCATTAGCGTTGAACTTAGGTAGATTTGACCAATATATGTATCCATATTATGAAAAAGATACTAAAGAAGGGAATATAACTAAATCAGAGGCTCAAGAGTTGATAGAGGCGCTATGGATTAAGCTATCAGAGTGGGTATGGACAATATCAGCAAATACAGCAAATTATTTTGCAGGATACAACCAATTTCAAAACCTTACTGTTGGTGGCAAAAAGAGAAATGGAACTGATGGAACTAATGATATTTCATATATGTGTTTAAAGGCAACAGAAAGTGTAAAAACTCATCAACCAGGTTTAAGTGTTAGAATAAGTCAGGGAGCACCAGATGATTTTGTTATGGCAGTTGCGAAATTGGTAAAACAAGGTACTGGTTTTCCTGCTATACACAGTGATAGTGCAGGAGCACAAATGTTACTTCAAGATGGATATGATGCAGAAGATGCAAGAGATTGGAGCAATTGTGGTTGTGTTGTTCCTCACTTTAGAAAGACAGGTCAATGGACTTCAGCAGTAAATATTAATTTTGCAGCAGCACTGGAATATGCTATGAATGAAGGTAAGAGTAGATTAACTGGAGAAAAAATGGGATTAGATGTAAAAAATATCAACGAATTTGCATCTTTTGAAGAAGTTAAAGAAGAGTTTTTAAAGCAACTAGCATATCTTATAAAAAATTCTGTTATAGGAACTACTGTTGCTCAACAAATTCATAAAGAAATAGTACCGAGACCATTTTTATCTACTTGTGTAGATGGTTGTTTGGATAAAGGTATTGATTTGAGTAAAGGTGGAGCAAAATACAATATAGGACCTGTCTTAACAGGTATAGGATTAGGTGTAGTTTCAAACTCATTGGCAGCTATAAAAAAATTAGTATTTGAAGATAAGGTTACTACATTAGAAGAGTTAACAAAGGCATTAAATAATGATTGGGAAGGCTATGAAGAATTAAGAAAGTTTGCTTTAGATGTCCCTAAATATGGAAATGACAATGATTATGTAGATTCATTGGCTATTGAAGTTTCTGATTTTTATTATAGTGAAACTAGAAAATATAAGGATATTTTTGGATCTAAATTTAATAGTGCATTTATGGGTATATCAAACTATGTTCCAACTGGAAAAATAGTAGGTGCAACTCCATGTGGAAGAAAAGCCACAAAACCTTTGACAGAAGGAGTTTCTCCATTTGTTGGAACTGATACAACAAGTCCATTAGCAGCTATGAAATCTGCATCAAAAATAAATCATGATGTTCACACTGGAGGAACACTTCTAAATTTAAGATTTAATCAAGATTTGGTTGAAACAGAAAGAGGACTTAGAAACCTAGCTTCTATGGTTAAATCGTATTTTGCACTAGGTGGATTCCATGTACAATTTAATACAATATCAAATAATGTCTTATTAAAAGCTCAAGAAAATCCAGAAGAATATAAAGATTTATTAGTGAGAGTTGCTGGGTATAGTACTCAATTTGTTAATTTATCAAGAGAGATGCAAGATGCTATAATAGCTAGAAACTCACATAGTAAATTTTAATTATGAGGTAGATTATGAGTAAAAAAGGTAAAGTTGTAAAGGTACAACATTTTTCAGTAAATGATGGTGATGGAATAAGAACTACTATATTTTTAGAAGGATGTAAATTAAAATGTAAGTGGTGTTCTAATCCAGACTCATGGAGCAATATAGTAAAGCTAGGAGTTATGAAGGATAAGTGTATATCTTGTAATAGGTGTATAGATGTTTGTCCTCAAAATATAAGTTCATTATCTGATAGAAGTCAAATAAATAATAAGTGTGATTTGTGTGGAAGATGTGTTAAAACATGTCTCAATGATGCTATCTGTATAATGACTGAAGAGATGAGTGTTGAAGAGATTGTAAAGGAAGTTGAAAAAGATTTTATATTTTTCTTTGAGTCTAACGGAGGAGTAACTTTTTCTGGAGGAGAACCCACACTTCAAATTGATTTTTTAAGAGAATTAGTTGATGTTTTTTATAATAAAGGTATAAACATAGCAATTGAAACTTGTGGATATTTTGAGTGGAATAAAGTGAAAGATGTCTTTGAAAAAATAGACCATATATTTGTAGATATAAAATCTATGGATGATAATGTTCACAGAGCATATACAGGAGTAAGTAATGAGATAATATTAGAAAATATATGTAGACTTTCAAAATTAAACAAATCTATGGTTATAAGAGTACCAATTATTTCTGGAGTGAATGATAGTGAAGAAAATATAAGAAACACTGCATTATTTGTAAAACAAAATGTTTTAGGTGGAAAGATGGAATTACTTCCATATCATAAATTTGGACTTGATAAATATAAAGCATTAGGGCTTGAAGATTATATGTATGAATTTGATGAAATTTGCAATAGCCATATGTTAAAATTAAAAGAGATAGTAGAACTTACAGGCGTAAAAATCATAGAATACAAATAGACTATCAGGAGGATTTTAACATGGATAATAAATTTCCTAATGTAGGAGAAAATTTAAGGTTATTAAGACAAGACATGGGCATAAGTTTAGATAAAGCTTCAAAGATGACAGGAGTTAGTAAAGCAATGCTGGGACAGATTGAAAGAGGTGAATCTAGCCCCACTGTATCTACCTTATGGAAAATTTCATCTGGATTCAAAATAAATTTTACAACACTGTTAAATGAAAATACAAACACTTATGAGGTTATAAAAAAAGAGGATGTGGAACCTATTATTGAACAGCAAGGCAATATGAAGTTATATCCCATATATCCTTTTAGCCCTCAAAGAAGGTTTGAACTTTTTATAATTGAGCTTGAAGCAAATTGTACTCATGTTTCATCTACACATAGTCATGTTCTGGAAGAGTATGTACTTGTAATAGAAGGTAAACTTGAGCTTAATGTAGATGGAAAAACTTATATTTTAGAGTCTGGACATTCAATTAGATTTGATGGGACGCTAGAACATTTATATAAAAATTTAAATAATGGAAGAACTGTATTTCATAATATAGAAGTTTATAGATAATTTTATAGTTATCCATTTTGGGAATAAATATTTATTACCAAAATGGATAACTTATTTTTGTAATGTCGAAAAGATTTGTATACATGTACTAACATTATTGTTTTAAAATAAACATAAAAGCATTATAATAATATTAATAAAATATAATAAAGAGGAAGAATATATGATTATGAAAGTTTTATTGACAGTATTAGTATTAGCAATCTTATATATTCTGTATAAGTATGAAACTCAACATATAGAAACAATAGAATATACCATATTTAATGAAAAAATTCCAAAGGAATTTAACGGCTTTAAAATAGTTCAAGTAAGTGATTTACATAATAAGGTATTTGACAAAAACAATAACAAAACATTGATAGATAAAATTGAATCCTTAAATCCAGATGTTATATTTATAACAGGAGATTTAGTTGATGGAGAAAATAAAAATTTTCAAATTGCATTAGATTTAATTGATAATTTAGTAAAAAAATATGAAGTATACCATATAATTGGAAATCATGAACAAAAATCTTTAATAAAAAAATACAAACATCTATATGAGGATTATTTTAAGGAATTGTATTCAAAAAAAATAATAAATATGGAAAATGAATCTGTAAGAATATATAAAGGAGATAGTTATATTAATCTATATGGTTTAATCATACCATTGGGATGCTATCCATATTTTTTTGCTAATAACAAAAAGTTAGAATTGAGTGACAGTTTTGTAGAAGATAAGTTAGGTAAAATAAACGAAAATGAGTATAATATACTTTTAGCTCATACGCCGTTCTTCTTTGAAAAATATGTAAAATGGGGCGCTGATTTAGTTCTGGCTGGTCATGTTCATGGCGGTATAATAAGAATACCTTTTATTGGAGGTGTACTATCTCCAAATAGAGAGTTTTTTCCTAAGTATGACTGGGGAAAATATGAAAAAGGTAGTAGCACTATGGTTTTAAATAAAGGCTTAGGAGGCTCAAAAGTTCTTATTAGACTTAATTGTAAACCAGAAGTAGTAAGAATTACATTAAGGTCTAATTAATAAGGTTTTTTGTGTATATAAACATCAATGACATATATATAAAATTGATGTAAAACCATATCAAATAGATACAATTATAAATTTTTAATAATTATTTGATTGATGCAAATAAAATGCTATTTTTAGCATGTAATATTTAAAATATAGGGGGTAGTCAAAAATCATGGGTGATATGAGTAGATTTTATGAATCTGTAAAAAACAAATATCCAAAATTAAAAGATGGAACTAGAGTTCATATGTGGCCAAAAGAAAATATCATAATTGGTCCCATTTATGATGAGGCAAATGGATATGAAAAAAGTATAGGGAGTGTGGATAGTTTAAGTTGGAAGCAAGTTGTTGTACTAGCAGAATGTGATGGGAAAAATACTACTAAAGATGTATTAGATATATTATCCAACAGATACAGAAATATCCCTGATATGAGAGATAAAGTTATGGAATTTTTTATGTTTTATGATAATGAGTATTTAACCTTTGAAGATGAGGCACAAACATTATCAAGTGTTTTTGAGATAACAGGAAATAAAGTATATCTTACACCTTTATACTTTACAATAGAGATAGATGGTAATGACAATAGGGTTCAATATTTTTCTGAAGTTATAAGCTTATTAAAGTGTATGTATGAAAAAGGATGTAGGTTTATAGAAGTTATTGGTGAAGATATTCTAAAAAATAAAGATATGAAAGAAGTATTTCAATATATGTTAGACCATTTTGACTTAATTATAGTAACTAAAGATAGTTTTACTATTGAAAGAAGTTTGATAAGAGAATTAGATGATTATCGTCATAAAGTAATATGGAATGTATATTCAGAGAATGACAATATACATGTTAAATTAAAAGAAGATATAAAAATAACTAGTTTGATAAAAAGAGGGCATACAGTAGTAAGAGGAGCTAGAGGAAAAGCAATAAAAATAGAAGATATGAGGTTTAAAGATATAAGAGAAAGATTTTCAAAATATGGTGCAGAATGGAGCCATGTATACATTTCTTCTGACGGCAGTGTAAAATCTTATTCCATTCAAAAAGATAAAAGAGTTTATTTAGGCAATATATTTGACAATTCAGTTGAGGAAATTTTCTTAGAGATGCAAAATAAGATTGATAATCTAGAAATTGTATATCAATAATTATCAAAATTAAGTTTTAGGAATAATTTATAGATTGGTTGTTTAGTTTTGTGTCAATAATCGTTAATGAGGTGATATAACTTGTTAAGATTGTTGAACAAATTTTTTTATGATGTTTTACTTAAATGCTGGCTTTTTATGATGTTATGGATTTTTAGAGGACTTTTTACAGAGACAAAATTAGTCAAAAATTTTAAACTTCATAAAATATTTATGTAAAAATCATATAAAATTCATATAACAGATGTATTATATAGAGTATAGAAAGACTAGCTTAAAAACCATAATATAATACCCTATTGTAATGATAACCCTCCCTCACATCCTCAAATAGAGTTATCATTACAAGAATTAATCCATAAATTTAAAATTTATGGTTTTTTTTTATTTAATTTGTTTTATTATCTAGGAATATGATTTATTATAGAATATATAATAAGTAATATAAAATACATTTGATTAAGTTTTTGACATGTTTTTAACTATACTAATAAGGAGGAGTATTTATGAATGTAAATAATCGCAAGTGCCCAGAGTGTGGTGAACATAGTAAAAAATTTGAAGTAATAGAAGAGAGTGAGGAGTGTGTGACATTTGAATGTTACACTTGTGGAACTATATCTATACTAAAGTATTGTGACAACTGTAAAGAATTTGTATTTGTAAATATTCCAAACAATGTAGAGACATATGAGTATTGTTGCAGTAAATGTAATAATAAGATTTAATATAATTAAAATATATAATTTCATATGTCGTTTATACAGATATCATATAAAATTCATATATGTAATGTATTATAGAAATATAGAAAGAACTAGCTTAAAACATAATATAATTACCCTAAATTTATAATGACAACTCTCCCTCACATCCTCAAATATAGTTGTCATTATAAAATACTTTGGCTGTTTCAAAAATGTAAAATCATTTTAGAAGCAGTCTATTTTTTTGCAAAAAAATAAAGAAGGCAACGGGAAGCCTTCTTTCGTGTAAAAAAAGTTTAATTTTTTGTTAAGATTTGTTTGTTTATTTTATATTATCTTTATAATATGTTTTTATTTGAAGGTTGGCAATGGATTTTGCACAACTGGTCATTATGAATGTAAAAGTGGAATATTATTAATAAATAATAATTACAAAATTGTAATTATTATTTATTAAACAAATGCGTAAAATATTACATTAATGGGTATATAATTAATAATATACTAGTTTGGGGAGGATAAAATTATGAATTATAAAACAATCATATTAAATAGAAAGTCTGTTAGAGAATATAAAAAGGCAGATATTAAAGAAGAGTATCTTAGTGAGATTAAGAAATACTCAGAATCTTGTAAGAAACTAGTTCCAGAGATAGAAGTTGATATAAGAGTAATGAATAGAAGTGAAGTTTTTGACAATTTAGATAAAATAGCAGGATATAAAGGAAATATGATAGATGCTCCAAGTTATATTATAATATTATCTGAAGTAAAAGATAATTACATCGAAAATTCAGGATACATAGGAGAAAATATAATTTTTAAGGTAACAGACCTTGGAATAGGCTCTTGTTGGGTTACTTTTGAGGATAGCAAAAAGGTATTAGATAAACTTGGTATTGACTCAGACAAAGAGGTAACAGGAATTATTGCTATTGGATATGGAGAAAATGCAAGCAATACTAAAGTACTAAATGCTACAAAGACTGGTGAGAATTATTCAAAATCTGATATGCAAGTTGTTTCAGACAATAGTTCTTCTCGTTTAGGTGTAGAAGAAGTAGTTTATATGGATGAGTGGGGAAATAATGCAAATACAAATATATTAGAAGAGAGAGCACTTCTTGATGCATTCCATTATGCAAGATTAGCTCCATCTACATTAAACAGACAGCCATGGAGATTTATAGTTGATGGAGGAGTTGTAGTTTTAGCAGTTAGAAAAGATGGTCATACTAATCTATATGAAGAAAAAATAGATATTGGTATAGTTATGCTTTATTTTGCAACAATAATAAGTGCAACTATGTTTGAGTTAAAATGGAATTTAGGTACTCCAGATAAAGATTATAAAATACCGGAAGAATATAAAATAGTTGGATATTGTAATATATAAAACAGTTTAATATTTAATTTAGTTTTACTTAAATTAATTTCTATAAAGAGTTCAATAACATTATATAGAATAATGTCATTGAACTCTTTTGTTGTATAATTTAATTTTAGCATTATTAGTTGACAAATTTTATGTAAAAGAGGATTATTAATGTAAATTATTGGATTTGATATAAAGCCAATATAAAATTGATAGCTAAATGAGTAAATGTTATACTTTAAACTGAATCTGTATCTATTTTTGAAATAGTATTTTAAAGCTTACAATTTTGTGCATAGATTGAGAGGTATATTATTTTATTAAACTGTATAATTTGCTTGGAGGGAATGTTAAATGGAATGGATAAATAAATTAAATCAAGCTATTACTTACATTGAAGACAATCTTGAAAGTGGAGTGGATTATGCAGAAGCAGCAAAAATTGCATGCTGTTCCACCTTCCATTTTCAAAGAATGTTCTCATATATTGCAGAAGTACCTTTGTCTGAATATATTAGACGTAGACGTATGACTAAGGCAGCGCTTGAACTACAAAATAGTAATATCAAAATTTTAGAGCTGTCTGAGAAATATGGTTATGATTCGCCTACATCTTTTAATAGGGCTTTTCAAAACATACATAATATTTCTCCATCTGCTGCTAGAGCGAAAGGCGTTATTTTAAAAGCATATCCTAGGATAACCTTAACTATTTATGTAAAGGGAAATGTAGAAATGCAATATCGTATTGTGGAAAAAAAGGGATTTCGTATTGTTGGAGTAAAAGAACATATGAATATGATTGTAGAGGAGTGTTTTGATAAGGTTCCCAAGTTATGGGCTAAATCTATACAAAGTGGAATGATTGAAAAACTTTTGAAATTAATAAATCATGAACCTTATGGATTACTTGGAGTCAGTACATGTATGAATGGAAAGGACTTAGACTATTATATTGCTGCACCAACAGATAGACATACTTTAGAAAATACTTATGAATATTTTATACCATCAGGTACATGGGCAGTATTTGAATGTGTTTCTCCAATGCCAAATGCTACTGCTATACAGGAATTGCAAAAAAGAATTATTACTGAATGGCTACCAAGTTCTGGGTATGAGTATGCTAGTTTACCAGATATAGAACTTTATCCTAAAGGTGATATTAATGCTCCTGATTATACAGTAGAAGTTTGGATTCCAATTAAGAAACAAATTCAAAACTAGAGAAATAAGATGAAATTTTAAAATAGCAGACTAAAAATAGTCTGTTATTTTTTGTGAAATATGGAAAGTAAACTTTACATAAAACGTATATAGGTGTATAATTATGGAAAGTAAACTTTACATAAAATGAAATGATTTAAGGTGATAAATGTGAAAAATAGATTAGAAGAAATAAGAAAAAAGAAAGGGATAAAGCAAGAAGAGCTTGCCATTGCCTTACAAGTCTCAAGACAAACTATTGGTTCATTAGAAAATTGCAGATATAACCCATCAATTATTTTAGCATTTAAAATAGCAAGATATTTTGATATGAGTATTGAAGAAATATTTATTTATGAGGAGGAGTAAAAATGAAAAAGAACAGATTATATATAGGTATTGTTTATCTTGTTTTTGGAGTTTTATTTATTTTATTAGCTACATTGACAGAATTTTCATTTGAAGCTTTTATATGGGGACTTGCTGGAGCATCTTTAGGTCCTGGAATATGTATGATACTCCAGTATATATATTGGAGTAAACCTGAAAGGGCTAAAGAGTATGAGAAAAAGGTAGAGAATCAAATAATAGAGATGAATGATGAGAGAAGAGTTATGTTACGTGATAAATCTGGACGTATTACCAACCAAATTATGTCTTATGTTTTAGTGATTATTATATTTATAGTATCTATATTGAGTGTATTCTCAGTAATGGTAATAAGTAAATGGGTTTTAATTGGGCTTGGGTTACTTCTTTTATTTCAATTTATTTGTAGCGTAGTTGTATATAATAAATTGGATAAAAAGTTGTAATAAAAAATTAAAAATCACAATAAAAATATTAACGTTTTAAGTTTTAGATTTTTAAGATAATTTCAGATGATATCTTTAATAATTATATATACAAATTTATAAAAAGCCACAAGTATATATTATATTTTGTGGCTTTTTTATAGATAAAGATTATATAGGCTTTAAAGAAAAATATTGTAGTACTTTATTTCAGAGTAATTTCTATATGCTTTTAAAGGGATTAATCTTCATATAAATCGCCACTGTTTTCTTTATTAAGAGTTCCATCCAATTCAACCATTAGAAATTTTGTAAGTTTTTTAACTACAGGTCTATGTAGTGTATTTTTGGGTACAATAATAAATTCTCCTTCCTCAACTTTTGTTAATCCTTCTTGAGTTTCTAACTCAAACTCTCCTTCGATTACATAAAATAGTTCATCTGATTTTTCATGAATATGAAAATCTAAGCTTCTATTTGCCACTTGAACAACACTTAGTACATTATTATTGATAATTCCTATTTTTTTATAGATGTATAGTTGTTCGATATTATTTACTTCTTTAATTATATTAGATTTTGTTAACATTATAAGCCTCCTGTAATTATTGGTTTTATTTGACTTTTAGTATATGTATATGCTAACATTTATTTGACTATTTGTTAAATAGATTGATTAGATTATATCAATCTTAAATTTAGATAATACTGGAGGTGTAATAAATATGGAGTTAAAACATCTGAAGACCTTTTTAACACTTAGTAAAATCAAAAATTTTACTAAAACTGCTGAATATCTTAATTATGCACAATCAAATATTACAACTCATATACAGCAACTAGAAAAAGAATTAGATGTACACCTTTTTGAGCGTATAGGAAAAAGTGTCACACTAACTAGAGAAGGAGAAATGTTAATTCCCTATGCAAAAAAAATGATTCTACTTTCATCTGATATTAAAAATATGTATGAAAACCACACTGATTCAGGGCGTATTGTTATTGGGGCTTCAGAATCTATTTGTATTTTTAAACTACCTGAAATTATTAAAATATATAAAGAGAAATATCCTGATGTTGATTTGTTTTTGAAGACTTTGGATTCATCTGATTTTATTCCATTACTTGCAGACAATACAATTGATGTTGCGTTTATCCTTGATTCTCCTGTTACTGATAAGTCTGTTGTTTCTGTATTGAAAAATGATGAGCCAATATGTATTTTATCTGCTCCAGATAGTAAACTAGTGTTAAAAGAAAATGTGTATATTCAAGACTTTCAAGATATTCCTTTTATTTTAACAGGGGAGGGCTGTTGTTATCGAAGTCTATTTGAAAAAGAATTATCTGAATCAGCTGTAGTTCCTAAAATAGTTCTTGAAACAGGGAGTATTCAGGTAATTAAACAAACAGTGCTTAGTGGTCTTGGGTTGTGTCTTCTCCCAGAGCTTGCAGTAGAGAAGGAATTAAAAAGGCATGAATTAATTAAGATTCCATATTCTACAAACTATAATATTGTTTCTCAACTCATTTATCATAAAGATAAGTGGATGTCTAAGAATCTTTGTGATTTTATTTCTATTGTTAAACAGATGTACTAGAGTATTTTTAAATTGGTTATGTTACACGAATAGAAAATATAGACTACTTTAAAGCAGTCATAATTGCATATTTTGGATAAGTTGAAGTTTACTGAATAAAAGCTAGAAACAAATCAAAAATCATTTATTTCCATACATAATATTGAAAGTAAAAGAATAAGTTTTAATGAATATTTAGGGAATATGGCAATAAAAAAGCTCTTTAGTCTAAACTAAAGAGTTGTAATTTATTGGTGCCGCTGATGGGACTCGAACCCATATGGTTTCCCGTACGATTTTGAGTCGTATGCGTCTGCCAGTTCCGCCACAGCGGCTTATATTTTAAATCCGAACTACTTGTATATCCTACCAGATTTTCTGAGAACATGCAAGAGGAATATTGAATACAAAACACTCATTAAACTGTCAAAATATCATAAATACTAGCATTTTCTTACGCAAACTTATGAATCAACACAGTTGATTTTGAGTTAATTGCATCTACCAATTCCATCACTCGGTCATGTCATGTTTATTATTATAGCAAAAAAATATATTGTTTGCAACATATTTAATTTTAATATACTATTATTATTATGGGAATATTAAATAATAGCATATTGGTATATAATATATATGTTACAAAAATAGAGAATCTTTAGGAGTGATATAATTTGGAAAAAAAATTAATTATAATAGATGGAAATTCAATAATAAATAGAGCGTTTTATGCTTTGCCAGAAATGAATAATAAAGAAGGCTTAAAAACTAATGCTATATACGGATTTACGACAATGTTGTTTAAAATAATAGATATATATAAACCAACACATATAAGTGTAGCTTTTGATAGAAAAGCACCTACATTTAGACACTTAGAGTATAAAGAGTATAAAGCAGGAAGAAAGGGAATGCCAGATGAATTAGCGGAGCAATTACAGCCACTAAAAGACCTTTTAGATAAATTTAAAATAAATAGATTAGAAATAGATGGTTATGAAGCTGATGATATTATAGGAACTGTTTCTAAAAAAGCAGAGGATAATGGATATAAGGTATACATAGTAACTGGAGATAAAGATGCCATTCAACTTGCTTCAGATAAGACTACTACTCTTATAACAAAAAAGGGTGTAGGAGAAGTTGAAGAATATGATTTTAACTCTGTAATTGAAAAATATGAAATGACTCCAACTCAGTTTATTGATTTAAAAGGGCTTATGGGAGATAAGTCAGATAACATACCAGGAGTACCTGGAATAGGAGAAAAAACAGGAATAAAACTTATAAAAGAGTTTTCTAGCATAGAGAATTTAATAGAAAATACAGATAAACTTAAAGGAAGTGTAAAAAAGAAGATAGAAGAAAATAAAGAAATAGCCATTCAAAGTAAAAGGCTTGCAACAATTATAAGGGATGTACCAATAGAAGTAAATTTAGATAGTATGATTTTTGGCGATTATGATAAAGATGAACTTTTAGATAAGTTTAGATATTTTGGATTTACAAGTCTTTTATCAAGATTAGTTGATTTGGTTGACTCAGATGATACTGAACAAGTAGAAGAAAAAATAGAAATATTAAAATTAAAAGATATAGATAAATTTATAGACGAAGTAAATAAAAAAGGACAAGTTATTTTAAAAACTGTTAGAGGACAAGGTAATATACTTGAAAAAAATATAATATATATCTTTATAAGTGTAGATGGAGAAAAAATATATTATATAGATTCAGATGAGATGACAAAATTAGATGGTATACTTTCAAATAAAGAAATCAAGAAATTTGGATATAATTTAAAGGATGATTATATATCTTTAAAGCCATATAATATAAACTTGGAAAATATAAATTTTGATATAACAATAGCTGAGTATTTAATAGATTCTACTTCATCTACCTCATATGACTGTAGTGCTATAGCTATGAAATACTTATCAAAAAAAGTTAAATCAAAAGAAGAATTACTAGGTAAAGGTGTTAAATCTAAGAACTACGAAGATTTAGAATTTGAAGAGTTAGCTGAGTATATGGGGCAAATAATATGCACAGTTAAAGAAACAATTCCTATGATGGAAAGAAGTTTAATCGATATGAGTATGGATGGTCTTTTTTATCATGTAGAAATGCCTTTAGTGGAAGTTTTAGGACATATGGAGTATGAAGGTATAAAAGTAGATAAGAGTATATTAGATGACCTAAGCATTGAGTTTAAAGAAATAATTTCTACACTAGAAAAGGAAATCTATGAATTATCAGGAGAGCCATTTAATATAAATTCACCAAAACAATTAGGTGTTATATTGTTTGAAAAATTAGAACTTCCAATAATCAAAAAAACTAAGACTGGATACTCAACTAATGCAGATGTTTTAGAAAAATTAAGGGATAAACATCCAATAATCGATAAAATAACTGAGTATAGACAAATAGTAAAGCTGAACTCTACTTATGTTGAAGGTCTTCTAAACATAATAAATCCAGAAAGTAATAGAATTCATTCATCATTTAATCAAACTATAACAACTACTGGAAGAATTTCATCTACAGAACCAAATCTTCAAAATATACCTATAAAAATGGAAATGGGTAGAAAAATAAGAAAGGTGTTTATTGCAGATGAAAATTGTAAGCTAGTTGATGCCGATTACTCACAAGTAGAACTTAGAGTTCTTGCACATATGAGTCAAGATGAAAATATGATAGAAGCATTCAAACATAATGAAGATATTCATACTAAAACAGCTTCACAAGTTTTTAATGTTTCTATGGAAGATGTAACTAGTGAGCTAAGAGGTGCAGCTAAGGCAGTAAACTTTGGTATTATATATGGTAAAAGTGATTTTGGATTGGCGGATGATTTAAATATACCTGTTCCAAAAGCAAAAGAGTATATAGAAAGTTATTTTGCTAAATATCATAAGATAAAAGAGTTTATGGACACTACAGTAGAAAAGGCTAGTGAAGATGGTTATGCTGTGACTATCTTAAACAGAAGGAGATATATACCAGAAATAAAGTCTAGCAATTTTATGGAGCGAAATAGAGGGAAGAGATTTGCAATGAATGCACCAATACAAGGAAGTGCAGCAGATATAATAAAGATTGCTATGATAAATGTTCACAAAAAGTTAGAAGAAAATAATTTGAAATCAAAACTTATACTACAAGTTCATGATGAATTGATAGTTGAAGCAATTGACGATGAAATAGATATAGTTAAAAAAATTGTAAAAGATGAAATGGAAAATGCTGTAAATATGGATGTTCACTTAGATGTAGATTTAAATGTTGGTAGTTCGTGGTATGAGACAAAGTAGGTGATTTTATGTTGATATTAGGACTTACAGGAGGAATAGGCTGTGGAAAAAGCAGCCTATCAAATATATTTAGAAAATTTAACATTATTATAGTGGATGCAGATATTATATCTAGACAAATATTTGATGATAAGTTGTTATTAGAAGCAGTATTTAAACATTTTGGTCGAAATATAAAAAAGGATGATGGGACTTTAGATAGAAAAGCTCTTGGGAAAATAGTTTTTAATGACGAAGAAAAACTTAATGAGTTAAATAATCTGACACATCCAATAATAAGAGAAAAAATAATAAGTGATATAGAAGAAGCCAGAAAAAAAGGCGAAAAGATAGTAATATTAGATGCAGCAATATTAGTAGAAAGTGGATTTTTGGAAATAGTAGATAAGCTATTAGTGGTTACTTGTAAACAAGAAGTACAAATTAGCCGAATACAAAAGAGAGATAATTGTAGTAAACAAGAAGCACTTAGCAGAATAAATTCACAAATGAGTCAGGAAGAAAAATCCAAATATGGTGATTATATAATAGATAATTCGGGAACAATAACTGAATTAGAGAATAAAGTATACAAATTTATTGAATACATGAAGGAGAATTGGCGTGAATAATAAGAAAGTATTGATTCTATCTATTTTTATAATCTTATTTGGGGCACTATTAATGGAAAGTAAAATAATACATAAGTTTTTGTATCCTAAAAAATACTCAGAGTATGTAGAAAAATATTCTAAAGAATTTAATTTAGATGAAAATATAGTTTACAGTGTCATAAAGGCAGAAAGTAAGTTTAATAGTTCTGCTGTTTCAAAAAAAGAGGCCAAAGGGTTAATGCAAATACTAGACATAACTAGAGATTGGGGAGCGGAAGAACTGAATCTAGAAAATATCGATATTTTTGACCCAGAAACTAACATAAGAATTGGTTGTTGGTATTTAAATAAATTATATAAAGAATTTGGTTCATTGGATTTAGTAATAGCTGCATATAATGGTGGTTCAGGTAATGTAAAGAAATGGTTAGAAAATAACGAATATAGTAAAGATGGAAAGAATCTACATGATATACCTTTTAAACAAACTTCAAAGTATGTAGAAAAAGTAAAAAATAATTATAAAAATTATAATAAGATATATGGCGAGAAGGGGAAAAACTAATGAAGAAAATAAAAATCTTAACAATAATTTTAGCTATAACTCTTATGATAGTTGGTTGTAGTAATACAAAAACAAAACAAAGTAGTAGCGAATCAAGTATTAAAAGTCAAAGCTCTATAGATGCCAAATATATAAACTTAACGATGGTGACTCCTAAGACTATAAACCCTATAACAAATACTGATAAGTCTGTTGGCTACATAATGAACTTAATCTATGATGGTTTGTTTACAATAGATGAAAACTATAATGTAACTCCTCAATTAGTGAAGGAGTACAATATAGCTCAAGATGGAATGAGTATAGATATAAAGCTAAATGATGCAAAATGGCATGATGGGAAAGCTGTTACTTCAAATGATGTAAACTATACAATTGGTTTAATTCAAAAAAGTGCAGAAAGTCCATATAATGAATTTACAAAAAATATAGCTTCTGTAAATATTAAATCAGATAAAGATTTTACAATAAAATTTAAAGCTAAATATGCTTTTTCTATTGATAGTTTAATTTTTCCAATAGTATCTCAAAATCATTTAGATTCAAAAGATGTAAATGACAAAAATAATAATATGATAGGAAATGGGAAATATAAAATAGAATCATATACAGAAAGAGAAGGAATGATTTTATCTGTGAACAAGGATTACTATGAAGAAGTTCCTAAAGCTATGAAAAATGTAAAAGTGGGAATGGTTCCTAATGAAGATGCTAGAACATCTATGGTTATGGCTCTTGATAGTGATATAACAAATGTTACACTGAATGATTTGAGCAAATTTCAAGAAAAAGAGTTTAATATAACAAAATATCAAGGTAGAGATTATGAATGTGTATTATTTAATTACAATAATTCTTTTTTTAAGGATGTCAATTTTAGAAAAGCAATTGCACATTCTATAAATAAAAATAGAATTATTAGTGAAGGTTATATGGATGATGCAACTCCTGTTAATTTTCCACTTAACTCAAAATCAAAATATTATAGTAGTGATGTGAAAGATTTAGAATACAATAAAGATAAAGCAATTGAGTATCTTAATAAAATAGAATATGCAAATATAAATGCAGTGAATACAAAAAATGATAAAGTAGATAAAAAACAAAAAAAATCAACTAAAAAAAATACAAAAAAACTTACTGCTGAAGAACAAAAAAAGGCTGAACAAGAAGAAGCTGAGAGAGTAAAAAAAGAAGCTGAAGATAAAAAAAATAAAGAAAAAGATGAAGTAAAGAAAAGACTTTCTGAAATGAATTTAAAAATAATAGTAAATAAAGATAATAGTGAGAGGCTAAAAACATCACATATAATAAGTGAAAACCTAAAAGCTATAGGAATAAACAATACAATAAATCAGTTATCAGATAAAGAAATGGAAAGTGTGCTTAATTCTAAAAATTACGATTTAGCATTGGTAGGGTGGAATTTATCGAGCGTACCAGATGTAAGTAGTATAATAGCAAGCAGTGGATATACTGATGATAAGTTAAATGGATATATGTCTGCACTGACAAGTTCTGCATCTGAAATTGAAACAAAGAAAGCATATAAAGTTGTACAGAAGTATGTTAGAGACAATGTAACATTTATCAGTTTAGCTATTAGAAACAACTATATTGTAAGCAATAGTAGACTAAAAGGAAAAATTACTCCAAATGAATTTGATGTATATGAGGGAATCTCTAACTTAGATATAAGCTCAAATGAATCAAAATAAATTAAATGATTAATTTATATTTAAAAAATTTAAACTGTATGATAAAATACCCTTATAGGGTATAAGGAGGTAATTGATATGAAAAAGAAACTATTAGTAGAAGGTATGAGTTGTGGACACTGTGTAAATCATCTTAAAACTGCATTAACAGAAGATATAGATGATGTTGAAGTTTTAGATGTAGATTTAGAAAATAAATGTGCATCTGTAGACATGAAAGATGATGTGTCAGTTGATAAGTTAAAAGAAGTAATAGCAGAGTTAGGTTTTGAATTAAAAGGAATTGAATAAAAAAATAATAAAATAAAAAAAGACCTCTATTGGGGGAGTAATAGAGGTCTAAAAATGGGGGAGATTGAGTATGTTTGATTTTACATTACTATTATCTCCCCTTTTAAATTAATATATACATAAAAAGTAAAAAATTTCGAGAAAGATTCACATTTCTTAAACTTTTTGAATATACTATAAATAGCTAAGGGAGGGAGTATCATGGAGTCTAGAGGATATAAAGAAGATTTAAAAAAAATGATACTTGATATGGCCCACAAAGAACTTGAGAGTTATGTATCACAAAAAGGAGCAAAAAAATACTTTGAAGGTAATTTGGATAAAGTTATTAATAATAATATAAAAAAATTCAATCAAAGTATTGGTCTTAATAGAGTATATTTAAAAATGTTAAAAAAGTGTGCATATCAAGAAAGTGTAACTTCGATATCAAGAACCATCAAAAAAGAAACATTATTTAAATCAAAAAAAGAGCTATTTGCTTTTTCAGAGTACTTAAAGCTTAATGTTAATAAGCGACTTTCATATAATCAGATTTTAAGAAAAATATCAAGGTATATATACTATAATAGAAATTCATATGCTCAAAAATACGTTACTTTCAAAAGAGGAGATGAAGAATATCTTTTAGAACCTGAGAAAATAAAAGATGAATTGATATCAAGCTATAGGTCAAAAACTAGAGAAGATATGAAATCAATAGCAAAACTTTTGGATATAGAAATAGAGGAAGATTATAGTGCTGAAGATATTAGAAAAAAAGTAATAAACTATATTATAAAAGAAAAAATTAAAAATTAAATATAAAAATTTTAAAAAATAAGTTCTATTATTTTACACAATCAAGATAACTTGAGTACAATTTTTTCATGTGTTTAATAGAACTTATTCTTTTTTTGACATATTCTTTTAAATAATTTAATGCTACTTAGGTATTACACAGCATTATTCAAATTTTTAACTTAATTTGATTTAAATAAAGTTATAATAATGATATAATATAAAAAAAGTAAAAATTGGAGAGTGATTTCAAAATGAAGTTTAGTTTTTGCCATAATAATTTTAATGTTACTAACTTAGAAAAAAGTTTGAATTTTTATGATAAAGCTTTAGGTCTAAAAGAAGTAAAACGTAAAGAAGCAGAAGATGGAAGTTTTATACTAGTTTATTTAGGAGATGGGATTACTAGCCATACATTAGAGTTAACTTGGCTTAGAGATTGGGATAGACCATATAATTTAGGGGATAATGAGTTCCATTTGGCTTTAGAAGTTGAAGAGTTTGATGAGGCAAAAAAACTTCATAAAGACTTAGATTGTATATGTTTTGAAAATGAAAGTATGGGAATTTATTTTATAGCGGACCCAGATAATTATTGGATTGAAATACTTCCTAAGAATCATTAATTTTAAGAATATAATTATAATTTCTTTACAATTAATAATAGAATAAGTTATCATTAAAATATAGTTCTTAAAAATGGATAATAGTGGTATGACTTTATGATTATAAAAATATGTTGGGGGGAGTGATAGTAGTGAAGAAAGCTATAACGGCTTTAGGGATTGGAGCAGTAGCAGTATCTGTTAGTTCTATACATGCAAGTGCCCTTGAAAAGGGAGTTGTGACAGCTAGTGCTTTAAATATAAGAAGCGGGCCAAGTGCTGATTGTGACAAAGTAGCAAAGTTATACAAGGGAAAAACTGTAGAAATTTTAGAAAAATCTAATGGATGGTATAAAGTAAGAGTATCAAGTTCTGTTGTTGGCTGGGGAAGTGCAAAATACATATCAACGAGTGGTTCATCTGGAAGTACTTCAAACCAAAATAATTCAACATCAAGTGGAACATCTATTAGTGGGAATGGAAAAGTAAATGTCAGTTCTAGATTAAATATAAGAAGTGGTGCAGGTACAAACTATTCATTAGTTGGTAAAGCAAATAATGGAGATGTAGTAAAGCTATTAGAACAAAGTAATGGATGGTATAAAATAAAACTATCAAATGGAGTTACTGGATGGGCTAGTAGTCAGTATATCTCAAAAACATCAGAAGATGTTGGAACAAATAATTCTAATTCAAGTAATACTAATAACAATAATAACGACACTGATAAAAATCAATCTAGTGAAGTATCGCTTGAAGGCAAGAAGGGGAAAGTAACATCCACTGTAAGTTTAAATGTAAGAAGTGGCCCTGGGACAAGCTATTCTGTAATAGGAAAATTAAGTGGTGGAGATGTTGTTGAGCTAAAAGCCAAAAATAATGGATGGTATAAAGTGAAATTATCAAATGGGACAACTGGATGGGTAAGTTCTAGTTATATTTCTGAGACTAATGAAGGATTAAAAGAAAACTCTAGTTCATCGTCTAATAGTAATTCCCAATCTAATAGTAATTCAAACTCTTCATCTATTGGAAATTCAGATAAATCGACTGTGAATGGTTCAAAAGTAGTAGACTTTGCATATACCCTTATTGGAATACCATATCAATGGGGGGCCTCAGGTCCAGATAAGTTTGATTGTTCTGGATTTACACAGTATGTTTTTAAACACTCAGTTGGACTTTCTATCCCAAGAGTTTCTAGAGAGCAAGCTCAATTTGGAAGTGCAGTTTCTATGGGTAACTATGCACCAGGAGATTTAGTTTACTTTGATACTGATGGAGATGGAGCAACGAACCATGTAGGTATATATGTAGGCAATAGTAAGTTTATACATTGTAGTGGAACTCAAACTAATCCTAATAAGGTTAAAGTGGACAATTTGACTACTTCATATTGGTCTAAAGCATTACTTGGAGCAAGAAGATTCGCTTAGTAGATATAATTTTTATTAAAAAATTAAAATAAATAAGTTTTCTATTCATAAATTGAGACTCTTAAAAATATACTTTATTAATAATATAATTTTGGGAGGGGACAAACTAATGAATAGAAGAAAGACGATATACAGAGGATTTAATAATAATAGACATAAGATAGATGTGCGTAAGTATATAATAACTATTGCTTGTTTATGTTTAATTGGCTATTATTCTTATACAAAAATAAAAGATAGCAAGATGTTAGAGTATATATCAGCTAAAATACCATTTCTAAATAGTTCATCAGATATAACTTATAAAGATATATCTGATGAATTAAATGCCATAAAAAATGGAAAAAAATCTAAATCGCAAACCAATTCAAAGGATAATCAAAATAATAATTCAGAAAAAGCAGTAAATAATACCAAGGAACCAGAAGAGGTAAAATTAGCTACTATTGAAGGATGGGATACATATACTATCCAAGTTGCTGCAATAGATAATGATGATGATTTGAAAAAAATACAAACATCATTAGTTAGTAGCGATATACCTTTTTCAGTTATGGAGAAAGATGGAGTAAAAAAAATACAAACATACTCTTCTTTTGATGAAAATGAAGTTAGAAAACATATGAGTTCTATAAGAAAAGTATTTCCAGATGCGTTTTTATCTCATTTAGATGCACCTATGCTATCTTTAGAATATACAAGCAATTATGCTTATATAGATAGTATATCAAAAGAGTTAAATAAATTAATAACAAACTTTAAAGAAGAATCAAGTTTTTGGTCGAATGATGAAAATAATGTAGATATGGAAAAATATAATACTATTTTGACAAATAGAAAGGCAATATCACAAAATATATCAAAAGAAGCGGAAAAGATTGATTATTCTGAAATGCGTTTATTTAAAGATAATTTAATTGGTTATGTAAACAACATAAACGAAAAAATTGATACTGCCTCAAAAGCAGCAAATGAAGAAAAATATAGTGTAAGTAAAAGTCTACTTTTATCATCTATGCAAGAGTATTCTTTGTTTATAAATTCTATAAAATAAAATACAGAAAATTTAGACTTTAGAAAGCTATAGGAAAAGGATTGTTTAATAAGACAATCCTTTTCCTCGTTTTAACTTAATAAAGAGGCATTGATTTATAAAATAAATTATAAAAATAGGGATATTTTTTTAACAATTGTTAAGATTTTTTAATATATATAGTATACTTATAGAAGGCAGAAAAAATGTTTTTTTATAGATAAGGGGGTAAAACAATGAAACTCTTAACTTTTAAGGGAGGGATACATCCTCCATATAGAAAAGAGTACTCTAACACAAAGGCACTTGAAAAAGCTCAAGCTCCAAAGATAGTTTACATTCCTCTTCAACAACATATAGGGGCACCAGCTAAACCTATTGTTGAAGTTGGTGATGAAGTAAAGTTTGGGCAAAAAATAGGTGAACAGCAAGGTTTCGTTTCATGTAACGTTCATTCTTCAGTATCAGGTAAAGTTATTGCTATTGAACAACATGAAGTACCAGGTGGTTCAGCTCAATGTGTAGTTATAGAAAATGACTTCAAGGAAGAATTACATGAAAGTGTTCAACCAAAAGGTCAGTTAGAGGATTTGAGCAAAGAAGACATAGTAGGTATCATAAAAGAGGCAGGAATAGTAGGTATGGGTGGAGCTACATTCCCTAACCATGTAAAAGTATCTCCTCCACCAGATAGTAAAGCAGAAGTAGTTATATTAAATGGGGCAGAATGTGAGCCATATTTAACTGCAGACCACAGATTAATGGTGGAAAACCCAGAAGATGTTGTATTTGGTTTAAGAGCATTAATGAAAGTATTAGATGTTAAAAAAGGATTTATAGGAATTGAAACAAATAAACCAGATGCTATAGAAGCAATTCAAAATGTAGCTAAAGATTATAGTGAAATCGAAGTTGTTGGCCTTCAAGTGAAATATCCACAAGGAGCAGAAAAACAACTTATTTATGCGTGTACAGGTAAGGAAGTTCCATCAGGCGGATTGCCAATAGCAGCAGGTGCAGTTGTTGACAACGTTGCCACAGCAGCTCAAATAGCTAAATCTATTAAAACAGGGATGCCTTTGGTAGAAAGAATTACTACAATAACAGGTAGTTGTATCAAAGAACCTAAAAACCTAATAACAAAAGTTGGTACATTAGTTTCAGAAATAATAGACCAATGTGGTGGTTTTAAAGAAGGTAAAAAAGTTGGTAAAGTTATAATGGGTGGACCTATGATGGGTATGACTCAATATACTATTGAAATAGCAACTAATAAAGGTTCTTCAGGAATTTTATGTTTAGATGAAGAAGAATCACGTACACCAGATGTTCAAAATTGTTTAAGATGTGGAAGATGTACAGATGTATGTCCATCATTCTTACAACCACTTTTCATAAGTGCATATTCTTTGAAGGAAGATTATGACACAGCTGAATATCATAGAGCTATGGATTGTATAGAATGTGGGTCTTGTTCATTTATTTGTCCAGCAAGAAGACCATTACTTCAATCTATAAGATCAGCAAAAAGAGAAATAGGAGCAAAGAGAAGAAAGCAAGCTGCTCAGAAATAAAGAAAGTTAAGGGGGAAAAACGATGGAAAATAAGTTGATAGTATCATCTTCTCCTCATGTGAGAAGTAATGAAGATACTTCATATATAATGAAACAAGTTATTATAGCACTCCTTCCAGCAGCAGTAGCAGGAGTATACTTCTTTAGACTTAATGCATTGAGTGCTATGTTTTTTTGTATACTTGGTACAGTAGGTACTGAATTTTTATATCAAAAACTTATGAAGCATAAAAGTACTATAGGAGATTTTTCAGCTGTTGTAACAGGATTATTATTAGCATTTAACGTACCAGCATCACTTCCTTGGTGGATGTGTCTAGTAGGAGGAATATTTGCAATATTAGTAGTTAAAATGGTATTTGGTGGAATTGGATGTAACTTTGTCAATCCAGCACTTGCTGCAAGAGCATTTTTATTAGCATCATTTCCAGTAGCAATGACTGCTTGGACTCAACCAGGTGTTAATTGGATAGGTAAAAATTTAGATGCAGTTACTACAGCAACACCATTAAGTTTTTTGAAAAATGGAGCAGCAGGATTAGCTGACCTTTCTAGTAATGGAATCAGCCTTGCTGATATGATGATTGGTAATATTGGTGGATGTATAGGTGAAACATCAGCAATATTATTATTATTAGGTGGAGTATACCTAATGTATAAAGGCATAATAAATTATGTTATCCCAGTATTTTACATAGCAACTGTATTTATATTAACATTCCTTTTAGGTGGATTTAATATAAATTTTGCAATATATCAACTGTTTGCTGGAGGCCTTATGTTAGGTGGATTCTTCATGCTTACGGATTATACAACTTCGCCTATGACTAAAAAAGGTCAAATCATATATGCTGTATTAGCAGGTCTTATAACAACTGTTATAAGAATGTATGGTGGATATCCAGAAGGTGTATCTTACTCAATACTACTAGTAAACTGTCTTGCACCACTTATAGATAAGTTTGTTAGAAACAGAGTGTTTGGGGAGGTGGCTAAATAATGAATAGTATGGTAAGACTAGGTGGAACTTTACTTGCTATAAGTGCAATAGCCTCATTAGCACTTGGAGCTACAAATCAAGTTACAGCTCCAGTAATAGAACAAAGAAACATACAAGCAAACAATGAACTTAGAAAAGCAGTACTTCCAGAAGCAAAAGAGTTTAAGGAAATGAAGGAAAGTACTTATAAAGACCTTGGAGATGGTCTTATAGCTGAGGTATATGAAGGATTAGATGGTTCTGAGGTAGTAGGATATACTTTAAAAGCTAAACCAAGTGGATATGGTGGAGAAATTGAAGTTATGGTAGGTATATCAGCTGATGGCCAAGTTACAGGTGTTGATATTGGTAATATGACAGAAACAGCAGGACTTGGAGCAAAAGCTAAGGATGATGCATTTAAAGGTCAATACAAAGGAAAAACTGCTGAACCTCTTGAAGTAGCAAAAGGAAGTACAACAGCAGAGAATCAAATATTAGCAATATCAGGTGCAACTATTACATCTACAGCAGTTACTACAGGAGTAAATGCTGCGATAGATGTTTTCAATAGTGCTCTTAATAAATAAGGAGGGTTAATTATGAATTTAGCTAAAGTATTTAAAAATGGGCTAATAGATGAGAACCCAACATTTGTGCAAGTTATAGGTATGTGTCCAACACTAGCCGTTACAACTTCAGCAATAAATGGAATTGGTATGGGTCTTTCAACAGCAGCAGTTTTAATATGTGCAAATCTAGTTATATCTTTAATAAGAAAAATTACACCAGATAAGATAAGAATACCTATATTTGTAGTAATTATAGCTACATTTGTTACAATAGTAGGAATGGTTTTAAAAGCATATGTTCCTGCTCTTGATAAGGCTCTTGGTATATATATACCATTAATAGTTGTTAACTGTTTAATACTAGCTCGTGCAGAAAGTTTTGCTTTTAAAACTGGTCCACTAGCTTCAATTGTTGATGGTGTAGGTCAAGGTCTTGGATTTACTGTTGCACTTACAATAATAGGTGCAGTTAGAGAATTACTTGGAAATGGTAGTTTATTTGGAATGACTTTATTTGGAGCATCTTTCCAACCAGTATTAATATTTATATTACCACCAGGTGCATTCTTAACATTAGGATTCTTATTTGCAGGATTTAATAAATTAAGAAGTAAAAAAGCGTAGTGGAGGTGTAATAAATGAATTTAATACTTTTATTTTTAAGTATCGTTCTTGTTAATAACGTTATAACATCTCAGTTCTTGGGTATATGTCCTTTCTTAGGAGTTTCTAAGAAAGTTGATACAGCAGTAGGGATGGGAGTTGCAGTTACATTCGTTCTAACTCTAGCTTCAATTATAACTTATTTTATACAAATTTTATTAGTAAAGACTGGAACTGAATTTTTACAAACAATAGCTTTTATTTTAGTTATAGCTTCTATAGTTCAGTTCGTTGAAATGGTAATTCAAAAGATGAGTCCATCTTTATATCAAGCATTAGGAGTTTACTTACCTCTTATAACTACAAACTGTGCAGTTCTTGGTATAGCTCTAGTTAATGTTCAAAAAAGTTATAACTTAGTAGAAACAATAATAAACGGATTTGGAGCAGGAGCAGGATTTACTTTAGCAATAGTAATATTCGCAGGTATAAGAGAAAGACTAGAATTAGCTGATATACCAGAAGCGTTTAAAGGTTTCCCTATAACACTTATATCAGCAAGTTTAATGTCAATAGCTTTCTTAGGATTTACAGGACTTATAAAGCTATAAAAAAGAGGGGTGAAAATAGTGATACTTACGGCTGTAGTAGTTTTAGGAATTATGGGCTTAATCTTCGGGATAGTATTAGATTTTGCTTCTAAAAAGTTTGCTGTAGAAGTAGACGAAAGAGTGGAAGCTATACTAGGAGTACTTCCAGGTGCTAACTGTGGTGGTTGTGGATTTCCAGGATGTGGAGGTCTTGCAAGTGCAATAGTTGAAGGAAAAGCACCAGTTAATGGTTGTCCTGTAGGTGGAGCAGATGTTGGTGTAAAAGTTGGAGAAATAATGGGAGTAAGTGCTGAAGCAGGTGAAAAACAAGTAGCAAAAGTTATTTGTAAAGGAACTTGTTCAAGCGCAAAAGATAAATACGTGTATGAAGGAATATCTGATTGTAGAGCAGCAAATGTTTTAAATTCAGGAGCTAAAATGTGTAAGTTTGGATGTTTAGGTCTTGGAACATGTAAGACTGTTTGTAAATTTGATGCTATTTCTATAGTTGATGGAGTAGCAGTAATAGATGAAGAAAAATGTGTTAACTGTGGAAAATGTAAAGAAGCATGCCCTAAGGGTATAATAATTACAAAACCAGAAAGCCAATCAATAGTTGTAGAATGTAATAGCAAAGAATTTGGTAAAGCTGTTAAAGAAAAATGTACTGCTGGATGTATTGGTTGCGGAATGTGTGTAAAAGCTTGTCAATTTGATGCAATAATATTTGAAAACAAAATAGCTAAAATAGACCCTAGCAAGTGTGTAGGTTGTATGCAATGTGTAGAAAAATGCCCTACAAAAGTAATTTCAGGTGATATAGCTAAGAGAAAGAAAGTTACTATTGACCAAGAACTTTGTGTAGGATGTACAGTGTGCAAAAAACAATGTAAGTTTGATGCAATAGAAGGTGAATTAAAAGAAAAACATAAGGTAGATGCAGACAAATGTGTAGGATGCCATTTATGTATGGAAAAATGTCCAAAGAAAGCTATTAAAATTTTGTAATATGGACAAAATAAAGATATGGAATAATTTCCATATCTCTAATGAGTACATAAAACAGAGGTATGGAATAATTTCCATACCTCTATTTTATGTATATTTATTTTATTGGTAATAAATATAACAATAGTGTAACAAAAAAGGTTCGACATTTCTGTTGAATTTTTTACAATATAGTGATAGACTAAATAGGTACAAATTACGTACAAATGAGGTGAATAAATGAATATAATCTTGGCATCAGCCTCTCCAAGAAGGAAAGAAATTCTAGAGAATACAAATGTAAGATTTGATATAATTAAAAGTGAAATTGATGAGATTATATTGGAAGGTGAAGCACCAAAACATTTAGTTATGAGATTAGCTTTTGAAAAAAGTATGTCTGTAGCATCTAAACATAATGAAGATGTTGTTATTGGAGCTGATACTGTTGTTGTTTTAGATAATGCTATTTTAGGAAAGCCTAAAGATGAGTCTTGTGCAAGAGACATGCTAAGGAGACTATCTGGAAGAGAGCATCAAGTCATAACAGGTATTAGCTTAATAAACTTGTGCAGAGATAAAAAAATAATTGACTATGTAATCAGCGATGTAAAATTTAAAACGTTATCAGAAAAAGATATTGAGGATTATCTGAAAACTAAAGAGTCATTTGACAAAGCAGGAGCTTATGGAATACAAGGATATGGAGCCTTGCTAGTTGAAGAAATTAGAGGAGATTATTTTAATATAGTTGGACTTCCAATTTCAAGGTTAGGTGACTTGCTAAAGGAACATTTTAATATAAATCTTTTTTATGGAGTGTGATTTATCTGAAAAAGTCATTTAATTCAACCATTAAGGTAAAAGAAATGGCACTAGAGGAAAGACCCAGAGAAAAGATGCTTGCTGAAGGAGTAAAAAGCTTATCAAATGCTGAATTGTTGGCTATACTTTTAAGAACTGGCAACAAACATAAAAACGCCATCGAGTTAGCTAACTATATAATAAATAGAGATATTCAGGGTATTAGACATTTAGAAGAAATGACAATAGAGGAGCTGTGTAATATAGATGGAATTGGATTGTCAAAATCAGCCCAAATTAAAGCAGCTTTAGAACTAGGCTTTAGAGTAGCTAGTTTTAAACCTATGAAGTATAAAATAAAAAATCCTTGGGATATACATAAATATTATATGAATAGTCTGAGGTATTTGAAAAAAGAGGTTTTTAAGGCAGTTCTTTTAAATACAAAAAATGAGATAATATCTGATGTAGATGTATCTGTAGGGACTTTAAACTCATCATTAGTCCATCCTAGAGAAGTTTTTAAAGAAGCTATAAAGAGAAGTGCAAGTAAAATAATAGTGATGCATAATCACCCCTCAGGAAGTGTAGAACCATCAAAGGAAGATAAAAATATTACATCCAGACTTATTAAATGTGGAGAAATAATTGGGATTGAAATAATTGACCATATAATAATTGGAGATGGATTATACTTTAGCTTTAAAGAAAATATGATAATTTGACTTTATATGTGATAAAATAGTAGGAGAATGTTTTAAACATGATTCTTAATTAGTAGGAAGGAGTAAAATCATGGCTAAGGAAAAAAAGAAAGAAAAAAGAGGTTTTTTTAGTTTTAACAAGATGACAAAGGATATGGGAATAGATTTAGGGACTGCAAATACATTAGTTTACATAAAAGGACAAGGTATTGTTGTTAGAGAACCCTCAGTTGTTGCAATAAGAGATGACAGTAAAGAAGTTTTAGCAGTAGGTGAAGAAGCTAAAAAAATGATAGGTAGAACACCAGGAAATATAGTGGCTATAAGACCAATGAAAGATGGAGTAATAGCTGACTTTGATATAACTCAATCAATGATTAGTTACTTTATACAAAAAGCAGCTGACAAAAAAGGTGTTGTAAGTCCAAGAATAGCTATATGTGTTCCTTTTGGAGTTACAGAAGTTGAAAAGAGAGCTATAGAAGAAGCTGCAAGACAAGCTGGTGCTAAAGATGCGTTCCTTATAGAAGAACCAATGGCAGCGGCTATAGGAGCTGGATTAAAGGTTGAAGAACCAGAAGGTAATATGGTAGTTGATATCGGTGGAGGTACTTCAGAAATAGCTGTAATATCTCTAGGAGGAATTGTTACTGCTAAATCTATAAGAATTGGTGGAGACGAATTTGATGAGTCTATAGTTGCCTATGTAAAAAAAGAATATAATCTTATGATAGGTGAAAGAACTGCTGAAAATGTTAAGATTAGCATAGGATCTACATTTAAAGATGATGAAGAAATAAATATGCAAATAAGAGGTAGAGATTTAATATCAGGATTACCTAAAACAATAGAAATATGTTCTACAGAAGTTAGAGAAGCATTAAAAGAGCCTGTGAGTTCAATAGTAGATGCTATAAAATCTACATTAGAAAAAACTCCACCAGAATTAGCATCAGACATAATGGAAAACGGAATAATGCTAACAGGAGGGGGAGCTATGCTTAGAGGCCTTGATAAACTTATTACACAAGAGACAGGAATGTCTGTTCAAATAGCAGAAGCTCCTCTTGATTGTGTTGCACTTGGAACAGGAAAATCTGTTGAAGACCAAGAAATTTTTGAAAAAGTATTAATGATGAATGCTAAAAATTAGAAGTTGGTGATGGCCTTGAGATTTGACAAGAATAAAAATGAGAAAAAAAGGATTAATGTTAAAGTGATAGCAACGGGCGTAGTTGCTATCACTTTAATTGGAATTGTGGGTATATCAATTGGTAAGTTTTCAAATGGAAGCCCAGTAAATTTAGGAATAGCATCAGATGCTATTACAAGTGTAGGAAAAGGAGTAAATGATGGATTTTCATTTATAAAAAATGGTTTTAAAGATATCTTAAATTATAGAGATAACTCTGAGAAGGTAAAAAAATTAGAATCAGAAAATGAAAAACTTAAAAAAGATGTTATAGCCTTGAATACCAAATTAGATAAGACAGAATCATTAGAAGAATTAAAGAAGACACTTAACTTTGTAGAGGAAAAATATAAAGCAACAAGTATCTCTACAAGTGTTGTAGGTAAAAATGATGGAAATTGGTATGAGAGTTTTATAATAGGTGCGGGAAAAAATTCAGGTGTAAAAAAAGAAAGTATAGTTATGAATGGCAGTGGTCTAGTTGGTATAGTTTATGAAGTTTCTAACGATTATAGTAAGGCAATTTCACTATTAGATTCTAAATCATCTGTAAGTTTTAAATTAGCAAAAAATGCTAGTGCTAAAGGCGCGATTACTCAAAATACTACTTTAGACAATAAGGATAGTTATAATAGTAAAGGCTACTTACAAGGTTATATGTTTGATTCATCATATAATGTAATTCAAGGAGATATAGTAACAACATCTGGTCTTGGATTTTTCCCAGAAGGCATACCAATTGGTGAGGTTGAAAAGGTAATTGATGATAAAGATAAATCACTAAAATATGTAGTTGTAAAACCTTATGTTGATTTTAAGAATATAGATGACGTTGTAGTCATAGAACCAAGAAATATAGGATAAAGGGGATAAAAAACAATGAAAAAAGTTTTACTTTGTCTATTGGGTATTGTGGTTATGACTATAGAGAATAGTATAACAAATTATATAAATATTTTTGGTATAAGCTTTAATTTAGTTCTTATATATGTGACTATAATTTCTCTTTATTTGGATGAATTAGAGGGTGGAATTATAGCAGCCATAATAGGGCTTATTAAGGACATAACCATTGGTGGAATTCTTGGTGTAAATGCATTAGTTTTGTTTGTTATTGCATATGCGATTGGGCACATGAGGGATCAACTATATAAAGGTAGCTATATTATTACTTTCGTTTTGGTTTTAATAGGAAGTTTAATTGATTCAATTGTCAATATAGGTACATCTAGTATAATCTATCAAAGCTATAGCATATCAACACTTTTAGTAAAGGGTCTACTAGTAGCACCAATAGTGAATAGTTTAATTGGTTTAATAATATATCGCTTGTCTAAAAGAGCAGTTTTAAAACTTAAAGAAGATTAGTTGGTGATTTCATGGAAGAAAATAAACAAGTTGATAGATTGAAAATAATGAAAATAGTCATAAGTTTGATATTTTTAGCTATTTTAGTAAAAATAGTCTACATGACTACATTTAAATATGAATACTACAATGAGTTAGCTGAAAATAAAACATATAAAAAATTGGCAATAGAAGCTCCAAGAGGAGAAATAAAAGACAGATATGGAAGATTGCTAGCAGGAAATAAAAATTTATTTACGGTTCAGGTTTCAGGTAACGATATTAATAAAAAAGATGCTAATAAGCGTTCAAGAGCAAATGAAATATCATTGAAGCTTATAAATTTACTTGAGAAAAATGGTGAAGAATATGTAGATGAATTTCCTATATATGTAGAAAATGGAAAGTACTATTATACATATGACAGAGAGATTAGAGAATATAAATCAGAAAATGGAATACCAAGTGATTATAATGCTAAAGAGAGTTTTTATTACTTGGTAGATAAACTTATATCAGCAGGAATCTTGTCTCAAGAAGATAAAAGGCTAGATGCAACAAAATTACAAGCAAAACTAAATGAAAATGGATACTATCCTCCTATTTTAGTTAGTAAATGGATGTTTACAGCAGAGAGAGATAAGAGAGATTGGTTGGCCAGTTATAAAATAAAAGAGACTAATTTAAGTGCTGAAAAAGCGTTTGAAAAAGTAAGAAATAGTGATGCATTTAAGATTGATAAAAGTTTAAGTAATGAAGATGCAAGAAAAATAATGGTTGTAAGAGACTTAATAAAATCAAAAGGATATTCTCAATATAATCCAGTAACAATTGCAAAAGATGTAGGAGAAACTACCATTGCACAGATTGAAGAAAGTGCTATGGACCTTGTTGGTGTTTCAGTAGCAGTTGAACCAGTGAGATATTATCCTAATGGAACTTTAGCTTCACATATGTTAGGGTATGTAGGAAAAATGCCATCAACTCAAATAGAATCATATCTACAAAAAGGATATAAAACAGGAGATATGGTAGGTCTTGCAGGAGTAGAAAAAAGTAATGAAAGCAAGCTAAGAGGAACTGATGGTTATAAAATGGTTAAAGTTGATGCATTGGGTAGAATCAGTAAAGAGATTGAATCTAAAAAACCTAAATCAGGAGATACTGTATACCTTACATTAGATAAAGATTTACAAGAGGTTTCAGATAATGCATTGAAACAGATAATAGAAGTTGCTTCAAAAGGAGGTACTTTTAAAAGTAAGTTTGGGGATAAGCCAATTAGTGCATATGCAGGAAAGGCACAATCAGCAGCTCTTATAGCTATTGATGTTAAAAATGGAGAAGTTTTAGCTTCATCAAGTTATCCTGACTATGACCCAAATAAATTTGCAAAGGGTATTTCTACAGAAGACTATAAAGCACTACAACCAAAGAATCCAAATGACTTACTAGCAGGAAGTCCACTATTAAACTTAGTTACACAAGGGGAATTCCAGCCAGGTTCTTCATTTAAGATGGTAACTTCAATGGCAGCTTTAGAAAATGGCCTAAATCCAAATTTCACTATAAATGACCCTGGAGTTATTATGTTAGGGAAAAAATCATTTGGGGACTATGTGTGGAACCATGGTAGAGGAAATCATGGTATGACAAATTTATATAAAGCTATACAAGAGTCTTGTAATATATATATGGCAACTATTGGTACAGGTAAGACATGGCCAGATGGAAAAAGTATTGGCATAGATATGAATGCAAATAAGATACTTGAGTATGCAAAATTATTTGGATTAGATGAAAATACTGGGCTTGAAGACGAAGTAGAAGAAAGAGCAGGTAAGGTGCCTAGTACAGAGGATAAATTAAAATCAACACAAGCATTGTTAAAATCAGCTTTAGATAGAGAAATGGCCAATGACTTTGTTGATATAACTAGAGATAAAAATCCTAAAGAATACGAAAAAAGAATCGATGAAATTGTAAGTTGGGCAGCTGAAAAGAAAACTCCTGGTAGAGTAGAAACAATGAATAGATTGAAAAAATTGGACGTTAAAGAAAATAGAGTGGAAGATGTAGCAGATATGGCAGTATTTAGTTACTTTAACTTTGCAAAATGGAGTACTGCTGATACATTCAACTTAGCTATAGGGCAAGGTGAAAATGCCTATACACCAGCTCAAATATCAAGATACGTAGCTGCTATAGCAAATGGAGGTAATTTAGTAGAATTATCTGTAGTTGATAGAGCTGTTTCAAGTGATTATTCATCAGTAAAAATCAATGACCAAAAGAAAGTAGAAAAAATAGCTTTCAAAAATCCTGATAATCTAAAGGAACTAACAAAAGGTATGAAATTGGTTGCGAGACAAGGTACAGCAAAAAGTGCTTTTGCTGATTTCCCAATAGATGTAGCAGCAAAGACTGGTACAGCTGAGAAAAGTGGTAAAATACCTACAGATAATGAATATGAATATTTAAAGAGTCATATGTCATCTTATAATGTTAATCTAAATGATGCAATTAAAATGGCTGATAAGATGAAGGCAGAAAAAGAAAAAGAACTTTCATTAGCTAAAGAAAAAGAAATAAAGAAAAAACTAGAAAATAAAGATTTAAAAGACGAAGAAAGAAAGAAATTAGAAGAAGAATTAGAAGATGGAGTAAAAGTTAAATTAGAAGATACTGATAAAGTGAATTCTTCATATTTAAGAAAAGCTATAAAAGAATTAAATCCAAAAATAACAGATGACCAAATAGATAAGTTTAAAGCAGATTATGGTTCTTTTACATGGACTGTTGCATTTGCACCAGCAGATGACCCAGAAATAGCTGTTGTATGTGTAATTCCTCAAGGAGATTCAAGTGTATTCTCACTTTTACCAACTAGAGAAGTTATTGGAACATATATGGGATTAGAGCCAACTAATGGCAAAAAAGACAACAAGACGGATGATGTTAATAATTCTTCTGACGAAAATATAAATTTCGAGTCACAAATCAATAGATAAGCTAAATCCATTTATAAACTTTAGCTTTATGTAGAAAAAATAAAAGGGTTTAAAGCGCATTTGAAGAATATAAATGATATATCACTCTGGAGGTTGTTATGTCTTTAAGAGAAATTTGTAGTCAAGAACTAGTAGAGTTCAAGGGTAATAAAAGAGGGATAATAGTAAATATAAAAAGAGAAGCTCCATTTGAAGAAATACAAGAAAATATAATAAACAAATTGGAAGCATATGTTGGTTTTTTTAATGGTGCTAAAATTAGTAAAATTAACAGTGATTATTTAACTGACATGGAGATTCTAGAATTAAAAGAAGGAATTACTTCTAGATTTGATGTGGAATTTGTTGAAGATCAAAAAATTGAAGAAAATAATAATTTTCAAACAAAATATGTCAATACCCTAAGATCTGGTGAAAATATTGAATTTGAAGGTGACGTAGTCATATTAAATGATATGAGACCTGGTTCAAAGGTCATTTCAAAATCAAATACAGTTGTTATGGGAGATATAAATGCTGGTGCTAAGGTTGTAGCAGGAGGAAATGTTTTTGTAATGGGGAAAATAGAAGGTTTTGTGCATGCAGGTTCAGAGGGTAATGAGTTTGCCTATGTTGTTGCTGGAAATCTTAATCCAAAAATATTGCAAATAGCAGATAATATTGCAGAAGCTCCAGATGATGAAGAAAATTATGAAATTGAATCAGAAATTAGCCCAGAAATAGCCTTTGTGAGTAATGGAAGAATTGTAATCGAAAGCTATTTGTCAAAGTTGGACAAATAGAAAGAAAAATAGGGGGTAGTATTATGAGCGAAGTTATAGTTATAACATCCGGTAAAGGTGGAGTTGGAAAAACTACTACCGCAGCAAACTTAGGAACTGCGCTAAGCCTAGAAAATAAAAAAACTGTAGTTGTAGATGCAGATATTGGACTTAGAAATTTAGATGTAGTAATGGGTCTTGAAAATCGAATAGTTTACGACATAGTAGATGTTGTTGAAGGAACTTGTAGGCTTAAGCAAGCTCTAATAAAAGACAAAAGATTTGATAATCTATATTTATTACCAGCAGCACAAACTAGAGATAAAAATGCTGTATCAGTTGAGCAAATGGTTGACCTATGTGAAAAATTAAAAGAATCTTTCGAGTATGTAATAATAGACTGCCCAGCAGGTATTGAACAAGGATTTAAAAATGCAATAGCAGGTGCAGATAGAGCTATCGTGGTTACAAATCCAGAGATATCAGCAGTAAGAGATGCAGATAGAATAATAGGTCTATTAGAAGCAAATGAAATAAAAGAAATAAGATTAGTTATAAATAGAATTAGAAATGATATGGTTAAGCGTGGAGACATGATGGACAAACAAGATATAATAGAAATACTAGCAATAGATTTATTAGGTCTTGTTCCTGATGATGAGAGTATAATTATATCAACAAATAAAGGGGAACCAGCAATACTTGATTCAAAATCTCTTGCTGGTCAAGCATACAAAAATATCGCAAAAAGGATACTAAATGAAGAAGTTCCTCTACTTGAACTTGAAGTTGAAGATGGATTCTTTGGTAGACTAAAAAAAATGTTTAGCATGGCTAAGTAGCAAAGGAGGATACATCTGTGTTAGATTTATTTAGAGTTTTTTCTAACGAAGCTAAAACTAGTAAATCTGTTGCTAAAGAGAGGTTAAAACTAGTTTTAGTTCATGATAGAGTAGATTGTTCACCACAACTTTTAGAGATGATAAAAACAGATATTTTAAAAGTAATAGCCAACTATGCAGAAATAGAAGAAGATGGCCTTGAAATAAAAATGTCTAAATGCAGAGGTGAACATGATGACAAACCTGTATCTGCATTAGTTGCTAATATACCATTAAAGAATATTAAAGATAGATGTATGTAATTAGTGCTTAAAAGGGGGATATCCTTATTGGTATATGCCCCTTTTATTTAATTATGTGTTTAAAGATAGAAAGACGGTGATTCTTTGAAAAAAATCAATATTAATTATAAGTCGACAATTAAGTTGATAAAACAGTTAGACTGGAAACTTATAGTTACAGTATTAGCTATCTTTATTTTTGGACTTGTTATACTTAGTAGTGCAACACATGCTAATTCTACAGGTTCATATGAGCAATTACTTAAGCAAGGACTAGCTTTTGTGCTTGGAATAGGAATGATTATAGTCATACTATTTTTTGACTATAATCTTCTAGGAAGGTACTATAAAGCTCTTTATATAATAAGCCTTGTTTTATTAGCTCTTGTTTTATTACCTGGAATTGGTGTAGAAAGAGCTGGAGCAAGGTCTTGGTTAAATTTAGGTCCACTTGATTTGCAAACATCTGAAATAGTCAAATTAACATTTGTACTTAGTTATGCAAAGATACTTGAGACAAAAAAGGATAAATTAAATACATTAAAAGAAGTTATACCTGTTGTAGTTTATTCTCTTCCATTTATTGGATTACTACTTGCTCAACCAGACTTAGGAACAGGAATTGTATTTTGTTGTATGGTATTTGCAATGCTGTTTACAGCAGGTCTTAGTTCTAAGCTAATAAAAAGAGGAATAATAATACTATTGGTATCAATGCCATTGATGTATTTAATGATGGCAGACCATCAAAAAGTAAGAATAGAAGCCTTCCTAAATCCAGAAGATATAACATTAAAGGGAAACTATCAGGTTATGCAATCTTTGATAGCAATAGGCTCTGGTGGTATGACTGGAAAAGGTCTATATAATGGAAGTCAGAACCAAGAAGATTTCTTACCAGTACAAGACAGTGACTTTATATTTGCTGTTGTGGGTGAAGAACTTGGTGTAATAGGAATGGCAGTGCTTATAATCTTATTTGCAATATTTCTATTACGGATTTTAGCAATTGCAAGAGATGCTAAGGATTTTTATGGAACCCTCATTGTAGTTGGTGTTATGGGTATGTTTGCTTACCAGATAATCCAAAACATTGCTATGACTGTTGCGTTAATTCCGGTAACAGGAGTAACATTACCTTTTGTAAGTTATGGAGGAAGTTCACTATTAACATCTTTAGCCAATTTAGGATTAGTACTAAATGTTTGTATGAGAAGAAAGAAAATAAATTTCTAAGTGTAAGACTTCTAAACATAAATTGAGGAGATTGAGTATAATGAATATAGCATTAGTAGCACATGACCAAATGAAAAATACTATGGTAGGATTTTGTATAGGTTATGAAGCGATTTTAAAAAAATATGGACTATATGCAACTGGAACTACAGGAAAAAGAATAATGGATGAAACTGAATTAAAGATTACTAGATTGGCATCTGGACCTTTAGGCGGAGACCAGCAAATAGGTTCTTTAATAGTGACACAAGAGATAGATTTAGTTATTTTTTTGAGAGACCCACTTACATCTCAACCTCATGAAACAGATATACAAGCTTTGATAAGACTTTGTGATGTGTACCACGTTCCAATAGCTACAAATCTAGCTTCTGCGGAAATATTTATAAAAGCTCTTGATAGGGGAGAACTATCATGGAGAGAAGTTAGGAAGAACAAAAGTCAGCGTGTCTAATAAAAATAAATAGTATATAAAATTAGAGGTAGCTAAAATAGCTACCTCATTTTAATTTGCTCTATAAGATAAAAACTCTAATATAAGTTTTTTATATAATTTGAATGATGGACTATAGATATATGTCATTTAAATAAAAATAACTATTTAACTAATTTTGCAAATTTTGCACCAAATTCCATACATTCGTTTAATGTTTCTTCACTAGGGAAGAATTTTTTCTTAAGAGATTCTACAGGCATTTTGAATGTCATAGCTTTAAGTAAAGTTTCAGCCATAGTTATACCTTCACCACTCCAACCAAATGAACCAAATACTCCTGCTATCTTACCTTGATTAGCCATTGGGTCTATAACAGAGAATAAATCCCACATAGGTTTAACCATTGTTTTGTTTATAGTTGGAGAACCTAATAGTATTACTTTTGATACTACTAATGTATCATGCATCTCTGTCAATGTCATATTTTCTAAATCATATAATTCAGCTTTTGCACCTTCTTTATCAAGTCCTTCTTTTATCTTTTTAGCCATTTCTAAAGTATTGCTATAAGCTGATAAGTAGAATATAGAAACTTGATTTTGATTAGTTGTATTAATAGCTTCTGTAGACCACTCAACATATCTCTTTACAGCCGCCATTGGGTCTTTAGTAAGCATTGGACCATGAGAAGTCAATATAGTATCAAATTCTATGTTCATTCCTACAACCTTATCTACAGCACTTAAAACGTGCTTAGCAAATGGCTTAACTATGCAATCATAGTAATGTTTAGCTGATTTTAGATAATCTTCACTGTTTACCACTTCTGCATCAACACTTGCAAAGTGGCAACCAAATGCGTCACAAGTTAAAAGAGTCTTGTCCTCTTCAATGTAAGTAAACATTGTATCAACCCAATGTAAGAATGGAGCAGTTATAAATTTAAGATTTCTCTTACCGATATTTAAAACTTCACCATCTTTTATTACATGACAATTAAAAGGTCTATTTATTTGACCATCTAAGTATAATTTAGCAGCTTTAGTACAATAAACTTCTATATTAGGATTTAAATCTAATAAGTATTTTAAACTACCAGCATGGTCTGGCTCTGTATGATGGACTACAACATAGTCAATTTTAGCTATATCAGTAACTTCTGATAAATTACTTAGAAATTCATCCTTAAAATTTGCTTTTACTGTGTCAAATAAAACCGTTTTTTCGTCCTTTATTAAGTAAGAATTATAAGTTGTCCCAAACTCAGTTTCCATTATTATGTCGAATACTTTTAAACCTTCATCTACTACGCCAGTAAAGTAGATATCTTTTTTTACTTCAAAAACTTTACTCATTTTTAACCCTCCTAAAAATTATCATTATATAAATAACATACCCCATTTTGAGGTTAGTGAAACAAAAGATGTCATTATAAGTCACTAAAAACATAGTTTTATGTTTATAATATATCATATTTAGTAAAAAATCTGTATTTTAATAAAAATTTAATAGAAAATATTATTAAATATTTTTAGATATCCTATTTTGTGAATAATATAGCTTTTAAATTCAATATTTTAGTTATATTTTTGATAGAAAATATTTTATCGTGTATAATATTACTTATAAATAAGAATAAAAATAAAGAACTTGTTTGGAGGAATTTTAATAAATGAATAAAGTAGACTTAAAAAAAATCTTAAAAAAAGTAGAAAAGCCTGCTAGATATCTTGGGAATGAAATAAATTCAATTCATAAAGATACTAGTAATAGTGAATTGATAAGATATGCACATTGCTTTCCAGACCTGTATGAAGTTGGTATGAGTCATCTAGGGAGCCATATATTATACGATGTAATAAATAAAAGTGAAGATGTATTTTGTGAGAGAGTGTATTCTCCTGCTGTTGACATGGAAAATATAATGAGAGAAAAAAATATACCATTATTTGCATTAGAGTCAAGAGAGCCTATAACAAACTTTGATTTTGTTACTTTTACACTTCAATATGAACTTTCATACACTAATATCTTAAATATATTAGATTTAGCTAATATACCAATATTAAAAGAAGAAAGAAAATTGGAAGACCCATTTATAATGGTTGGTGGTCCTTGTGCTTATAACTCTGAACCTTTAGCAGATTTTGTAGATGTAGTAATATTAGGTGAAGGTGAAGAAGTTAACTTAGAAGTAGTAAATGAGTATAAAGAGTGGAAGAAAAATAAAACAACTAGAGATGATTTTTTATACAGAATATCAAGTATAGAAGGAGTATACATACCAAGTTTTTATGATGTTAAATACAATGAAGATGGCACAGTTCAAAGTGTAACTCCTAATAGAGAAGGGATTATTAAGAGTCCTACTAAGAGGATAATAAAAGATGTTGAAACTGTAGATTATCCAGAAAAATTAATAGTACCTTATATAGATACTGTTCATGATAGAATAGTGTTAGAATTGTTTAGAGGCTGTACAAGAGGATGTAGATTTTGTCAAGCTGGTATGATATACAGACCAATAAGAGAAAAGAGTGTTGAAAGACTTAAAGAGATACTTGACAAATTAGTTAAAAATACTGGATATGATGAGATATCATTATCATCACTTAGTACAAGTGATTATAGTAAGTTGTCTGAGCTTACTGATTATTTAGTAGACGAATATGCATCTAATAATATAGGAATTTCACTTCCATCACTTAGATTAGACAATTTCTCAATGGAGATTGCTGATAAAATACAACAAGTAAGAAAGTCTGGACTTACTTTTGCTCCAGAGGCAGGAACTCAGAGACTTAGAGACGTTATAAATAAAGGTGTTACAGAAGAAGACTTAGAAAATGCAACAAAAAGAGCTTTTGAAATGGGATGGAATAGTGTTAAACTATATTTTATGATTGGATTGCCAACTGAGACTTATGACGATTTGGATGGAATAGCCAAATTAGCTTATAAAGTTATTGATATTTACAGAAATGTAAATGGAGGAAAGCTAAAGAGAAGCTTTGGTGTTACAGTAAGTACATCTACATTTGTACCAAAACCATTTACACCTTTCCAGTGGCATGGTCAAGATACGACAGAAGAAGTAGTTGATAAGCAAAGACATTTAGTCAATAAATTGAGAAATAACAATATAAAATATAACTACCATGATTCAAAGACTAGCTTAATGGAAGCTGTAGTAGCTAGAGGAGATAGAAAGATAGGAAAAGTTATATATGACGCATTTAAATTAGGTGCAAAATTTGATGGCTGGGCAGAACACTTCAGTTTAGATATATGGAAGGAAGCTATGGAAAAAAACAATCTTTCTATAGATTTCTATGCACATAGAAATAGAGGGTATGAAGAGGTATTCCCTTGGGACCATATAGATGTAGGTGTAAGTAAAAAATTCTTGATTAGAGAAGATGAAAATGCTAAAAAAGAAAAAATCACTTCTGATTGCAGACATAATTGTAATGGTTGTGGAATAAATATACATGATATAGGAAGGGGGCTTTGTTAATATGAGTAAAATAATGAGAGTCAAATTTAAAAAAGAAGGTGATATGATATATATATCACATCTTGACCTTCAACGATTATTACAAAGAGCATTTAGGAGAGCTGAAATAAATTTATCGCATTCTCAAGGATTTAACCCTCATCCTAAGATGAGTTATGGTAATGCTTTAGCATTAGGAATAGAAAGCCAAGGCGAGTATGTAGATATTGAGATAGAAGATGATTTATCGGTAGATGAGTTTTTAGGTAAAGTGTCAGTTCAACTTCCAGAGGGGATAGAGTTTATTAAAGCAAAGGAAATTGATAGACAGACACCTTCTCTTTCTTCTGTGATAGATTATGGAGAGTATCTGTTTAATATAGATTTAAAAAGACCTTTGACTAAAGAATTTGTAAAAAGAAAAGTAATTGACTTTATGAATAATAAAGAAATAATCATAACAAAAAAGAATAAAAAAGGAAAAATGGTTGAAGTTGATATAAGACCTATGATAAGAACTTTTGATGTTTTAAATTTAGAAGATGACCATATTACTCTTACGGCTACTATAGCTACAGGCTCAAAAACTAATTTAAATACTAATATACTTATTCCTAAAATGTTAGAGATGTTTGAACTGGATATTGACCCATTAGAAGTTGATATATTGAGAAGAGATTTATATGTATTAGAAGATGGGGAATTAGTGACTCCTATGTAAGTTCGTGAGAGGTGAAGTTGTGAAGAAGATAGTTATTGAGTCCTTAATAGGGTCTCAGAAAACAGCAGTGCTTGAAGATGGAAAGTTAGTAGAACTTTTTGTTGAAGATAATTTAAATAAAAAAACTGTATCCAATATATATCGTGGAATTGTAAAAAAAGTTATACCAGGAATAGAAGCATGTTTTGTAGATATTGGATTTAAGAAACTTGCTTATTTACAGTTAAAAAAAGAAAGTACCATAAAATCTGGTCAAGATATTTTGGTTCAAGTAAATAAAGAAGAAATTGGTACTAAGGGTGCAAAATTAAATACTGAAATTAGTATATCTGGAAGGTATATTGTTTATATACCTTCCAACGACAGAACGACTATATCAAATAAAATTACTGATGAAAGAGAAAGATTTAGATTAAAAAAAATTACCAAAGCAGTGAATAAAGAAAATTTGGGGTTAATAATAAGAACTGAAGCTCAAGGATGTACTCATGATGAAATAAAAAAAGATATAGAAGAGTTGAAGTTGAAGTATGATAATATTTTAAAAGAATATAAACTTGGTATAGGACCAAAGTTATTATATAAGTCCTTAGATTTTGCAACTAAATATGTAAAAGATAATGTAAATGATGAGATTGAGTCTATAATTACCAATAATTATGATAAATATTGTGAATTAAAACCTACTTTGAAGCTTATAAATAATGATTATATTGATAAATTATGCCTTGAAGAAAATAAAGATGTATTTGATTTATATAGAATAGAATCTCAAATAGAAAAATTATTAAATGAAAAAGTATGGTTAAAGAGTGGTGGTTATTTAATAATAGAAAAGACAGAAGCTCTTACCGTTATAGATGTAAATACAGGTAAGTTTGTTGGAACTGGTAAACTTGATGATACTGTTTATAAAACAAATATTGAAGCTGCAAAGGAAATTGTAAGACAACTTAGAATCAGAGATATAGCTGGAATAATAATAATTGATTTTATTGATATGTATAAAAAGAAATATCAAAATGAGGTATTACACATATTAGAGGAAGAGTTTAGTAAAGATAAGAGAAAAGCTGAAGTGTTAGGCATGACAAAACTTGGCTTAGTGGAAGTTGCAAGAAGAAGAGAAAAAGAGTCTGTTGATAAGTATTATTTAATGGCTTGCCCATGCTGTGATGGAATGAAAGCTATAAAATCTATACATCATATAGTAGATAGTGTCGAAAAAGAAATTATGAGAATAAGTGAGCATACAGTTTACAAAAACATAATAATAGAATTCAATGATTTTGTTTTTAAACAAATAAAAGAGGATTATATGGATATAATTGATAAAATTGGTGAAAAATATAATATAAAAATTTCTTTAAACGCAAACAGCGCATTAAAACACAACAAAACAAATGTTATTTTTGATAAAGTAGTTGACAATAAAATGTAAATATTTTATAATTAATAATTGTAATGCCGCACAGTAAAGGTCTAAATCTTCTAATGAAGTACCTTGTACTGGCGAGTTTGAGGCCGAGGAGGTGTATTTAATGTACGCTATAGTAAAGACTGGTGGAAAGCAATATAAAGTTTCTGAAGGTGATGTATTATTCGTTGAAAAGTTAGAAGCTAACGCAGGTGATGTTGTTACTTTAAACGAAGTATTAGCTTGCTCTAAAGATGGAGAATTAAAATTAGGTTCTCCAGTAGTAGAAGGAGCATCTGTTCAAGCAAAAGTTGTTGAGCAAGGTAAAGCTAAGAAAGTTATAGTTTTCAAGTATAAAGCAAAAAAAGATTACAGAAGAAAACAAGGACATCGTCAATCATACACTAAGATAGTTGTAGAAAAAATCAACGCTTAGTTATTGGACTAGTTATGATAAAGGTTAAATATTATTATAATGATGATTTCTTGTTGCAAGGTTTTTGTTTAAAGGGACATGCTGATTTTGCTGAAATAGGCTATGATATAGTCTGTGCTGCAGTTACGTCTAATGCTATTGCAGTTATAAACTCTTTAGACAAGTTACAAAAGATTGAATTTGAAAAAGTAGTAGGAGAAGAGGGGCATATCGAATGTATCGTTAAAGATACATATCTAAAAGATGCACAGTTATTACTAAATCACTTTCAATTAGCGGTTGAAGAAATTAAACGGGAATACCCAAAAAATATAAAAATTTTAAAAAAGTAGGGGGTGACTCCATATGTTAAACATGAATTTACAATTATTAGCATCTAAAAAAGGGGTAGGTTCTTCTAAAAATGGTAGAGATTCTATATCTAAAAGATTAGGTGTTAAGAGATTCGATGGGCAATTAGTAACTGCTGGAAGTATAATAGTTAGACAAAGAGGAACTAAAATACATCCAGGAACTAATGTTGGAAAAGGTAGCGATGATACTTTATTTGCATTAGTTGATGGTACTGTTAAATTCGAAAGAAAAGACAAGAAGAGAAAAAAAGTTAGTATATATCCAGTAGCAATAGCTGAGTAATATACATAAAAGGAGTGTTGAGGCACTCCTTTTTCTTATAATACTGATGAATTTATAATAGTATTTTTGGTAATGCTAATTAAAAGTTTTCAATTAAGTAGGTGAAGAATTTGTTTATAGATAAAGCGAGAATATTTGTTAAAGCTGGAAATGGTGGAAATGGTTCGGTAGCATTTAGAAAAGAAAAATATGTTCCAGCTGGTGGGCCAGATGGTGGAGATGGTGGTCGTGGAGCGAGCATCATATTTGAAGTTGATTTAGGTCTTAGAACATTAATGGACTTTAAATACCAGAAAAAATATCAAGCTCAACATGGTGGCGACGGTAGCAAAGGTAAAAGAGCTGGTAAAAATGGAGAAAGCTTAATATTAAAAGTACCAGCAGGTACAGTAGTAAGAGATGAAGCGACAGGTCTTGTATTAGCAGATTTAAAGAAAGAAGGAGATACAGCAGTAGTTGCAAAAGGTGGTATAGGTGGTAAAGGTAATCAACACTTTGCAAATGCAGTAAGACAAGCTCCGGCTTTTGCAAAGTCTGGTACAGATGGAGAAGAAAGATGGATAACTCTTGAACTTAAAATGATAGCAGATGTAGGTCTTTTAGGATTTCCAAATGTAGGGAAGTCAACATTTTTATCAGTTGTAACTAAAGCTAAGCCAAAAATTGCAAACTATCATTTTACAACATTGACACCAAATTTAGGTGTTGTTCAAACTAAGTTTGGAGATAGTTTTGTATTGGCAGATATACCTGGAATTATAGAGGGTGCTTCTGAAGGTATAGGATTAGGTCATGAATTCTTAAGACATGTTGAAAGAACTAAGGTATTGATACATATTGTAGATATATCTGGACTAGAAGGTAGAGACCCGATTGAGGATTTTGACAAAATAAATGATGAGCTTAAATTATATAATGAGAAGCTTTCAACAAGACCTCAGGTTGTAGTTGCAAATAAATTTGATATATTGGAAGATGAAAGCCAATTTGAAAAATTTAAGGATGAATTAGAAGGTAGAGGATATACAGTATTTAAGATGTCTGCAGCAACTCGTCAAGGAATAGATGATGTAATTGCCTATGTTTCTAAAATGTTAAAAGAAGTAGAAGATGTGGAATTAGTTTCAGAAGAAGAAATGTATAGACCAGAACTTGATATTGGAACAGAGGAAGAATTAAACATAGATGTTGAAGATGGTGTATATGTAGTTACAGGTAAGGCACTTAGAAGAATAATGTATTCTGTGAATTTTGATGATATGGAATCACTTCAATATTTCCAAAAAGCTATGGAAGGTCAAGGTGTATTTGACAGGCTTAGAGCGATGGGAATTGAAGATGGGGATGTAGTTAGAATTTACGAATTAGAATTTGAATTTTACAATTAATTTTGATATAGAATTATAGAGGTGATAATATGTTAAAAGGAAAGCAAAGAGCATATTTAAGATCTTTAGCAAATACTTTAAAGCCTACTACACAAATTGGTAAGGAAGGCGTTACAGAAAGCTTTTTAGAGCAATTAGAGGATATGCTAAGAGTTAGAGAACTAGTAAAGGTTACTATACTAGAAAATGCAGGTCTTGATGCTAAAGAAACTGCTAATGCAGTATGTGAAGCTTTAAGAGCAGAGTTTGTTCAAGCTATTGGTTTTAAATTTACTATTTACAAGAGAAATATTGATGAGCCTAAGATACTTTTCCCAGGGCATGAGCAGGCAAAAGCTAAGGTTAAAAATAACAATGTTACAAAAAAAGGTAAACCAACTAAAAGAGCAGTTAGATAATTAATTAGATTATTTTAGAAATAATAAGTTAAAAAATATAGTGACAATTGGAAAAAATTGTATTATACTATTAACAATAAATTTAAATTAGCAATCTTATCAAGAGAGGCAGAGGGACTGGCCCTATGAAGCCCGGCAACCAGTATATTTTAATATACATTGGTGCTAAATCCTGCAGCAATTACGCTGAAAGATGAGTATAAACCCGTCATATGGCTTGAGTTTATACTCAAGCTTTTTTAATTGGCATATTTATATATATAAATAAATTAATATAATCAAAAATGATGGGGGTATGTAACAGTGAAGATAGGAATATTAGGGTATGGAACAGTAGGAAGTGGATTAATAGATTTAATAGAGAATAATACTTCAAAAAGAGAAATAGAAATAGTTGGAATTTTAGTTAAAAATAAAGAGAAGCATAAATCAAAGAGATATTTTGATAAGGTAACAACAGATATAGAAGATATATTTAACAAAGATATTGATATATTAGTCGAAGTAATTGGAGGGCTAAATCCAGCTCTTGATTATGTAACAAGAGCTCTAAATAAAAAAATACATGTAGTAACAGCAAATAAAGATTTATTAGCTGAAAGAGGTAGTGACCTTATAGAGCTGGCTAACTTAAATGATGTTAGCATTAAATTTGAAGCATCAGTAGCAGGTGGTATTCCAGTTTTAAAGCCATTAATAGAATCATTAGAAGGTAATAGTATAAAAAGTATAAATGCTATTTTAAACGGAACATGCAACTTTATATTATCAAAGATGTATGATGAAAATTTACCATATGATGTAGCTTTAAAACAAGCACAAGAGTTAGGCTTTGCAGAAGTTAATCCTGATGCAGATGTTTTAGGATATGATAGTGCTAGAAAATTATCTATATTATCTACTTTATCTTATGGGAAAATAGTATATTGGAAAGATTTGTTATTAGAAGGAATAACTTCAATAGATGAAAAGGATATAGAATATGCTAAGAAATTAAATTGTAAGATAAAATTAGTTGCTAGAAGTAAATATGAATTGGGTGAAGTAAGTGGATTTGTTAGACCAGCATTGGTGGATAATGATAATATGCTATCTAAAATAGATAATGAGTTTAATGTAGTAATTATAGTGGGAGACTCAGTAGGAGAACTTTCTTTTGTAGGTAAGGGTGCTGGAAGAGGTGCAACAGGAAGTGCTGTTTATGCTGATATCATAGATATAATAGATAATAGGAGTTCAAATATAAAGTCTTTTTCAAAAGGTAAATTGGATTTGAGTGGGCTTATAGAAGATGAATGTAGTGCGGTAGTCAGATTTAGTGAATATAATAGAGAGGGCATTTTAAAATGTTTAGATAAGTATGTAGATAGCTATAATATTATAGATGAAGAAGAGCTTGCTATTTTTGTAAATGCAAAATCAGAGCATGAAATTGACAGGTTCTTAGAAGATGTAAAAAGAAATGACTATAGTAAGTCAGTTAGAAAACTATTAAAAGTAGATTAAAACATCTATGTAATGATTGTAAAAATTTAAAGGTGAAGAAAAACAAACGTTTATTTTGTTTTTCTTCACCTTTTTAACATCTGGTGACTTAATAAGATAATAGAAAAATAGATAGATTATAACATTTTACTTATTCAATAAAAAAATTTTCACTAGCCTCGTTAATAGCTTGCTGGGTTACCCTTATATATCGCTGTGTAGTGGCTACAGAACTATGGTTTAAGAGTTCCTTAACTAATTCTAAGTTATTGTTACTCTTTTCAAATTGAGTAGTAGCGTAGAGCTTTCTAAAGCTATGTGTGCTTATGTTATACAAATTTAAGTATTTACAAATTATCCTCAATTGTTTCTGGATAGCTTTTGTCTTTATATTTACTAAGTAGTCATCTGATTTAAGATTATACTTTCTTGCATGTTCATTTATAGATTCAATTATATTTTTGTTAACAGGTCTATACTGTAGTTTACCCGTTTTTTTTTCGTTTATTTCCAACATATTACCTTTAAAATTACCTATTTTTAATCTTAAAATATCTGATATTCTTAGACCTAAATTAGCTTCTAACATTAGTGCTAATGCAACCTTAGGATTCTTTCTAAATCTTTTTTCAACGCCATTTTCACTATAAATAAAGCCCGTATGTAGTAGTTCCATTATCTTTTTATATTCGTCTATTTCTATAGGTCTTGTTGCCATTTTCAACCACTCCTCTTAGTTTGATTTGATAAGTTTAGGTCGGTATTTATTATATAATATAAATGAAATATTATATATTGGAAAAATATACCAATTAGTTTATATAAGTGTACTATATGTGATTAAGGAGAATTTTTGAAAAATATTGTTATAAAAAATTATCAAATTGTGATGAAGTAACTATGATGATAAAGTAATTAAAAAGGTTATTAAGATTATGACAAATATAATTAGAAAATGGAAGCGTTTAGTTAATTTTTATACATTTTATTTTTTTCGAAATAAGTTTTTTATAAAAAAAGTATTTTTATATCTAATCAATTTTCCGCTTGTAGATAAATTTCTCATGTGTTTTTTAGCAACAAATAAAGCTGAAATTAAGTAAATTATTATTATAATTTGAAGAATCGTGTCATAATAGCTAATATAATAGAACCAAATTAGATTATTATATATGATATTATATGTATCAGCAAAGCTAGAAACTAATACAGTAGAATTTGCAATAGGATAAAGTATAAAAATAAATAAACCTGCTAAAAGTCCATGTGCAAACTTACTTAGTATGTATAATTTTAAGTCTATATCTGTTTTTGATAAAAATGTACAACATTGAGCTAGTATAGATAATCCACTAAATCCTATCAGAAAACTAGCTAAAGATGCTCTGAGGATTTCTGGGGCACTTGTTATACTAGATACCTTATTACAACCAATTGTGATTTCAAATAGACCACTTACAAATGCTTGACAGAGTTCCTTGTTGACACCTAAAAGTGAAAGAGGTAAATATATAACTGATGCTATTAATGAGATTACATTAAATAGTGATAGTATTTTAAATACTACCGAAAAAACAATTACAAATCCACCAACTGTAAGTAATGTATTTACTCCATTAAAGACAGCATTTCCAAATAGAACAAAAAACCCATTACCACTAGAACTTCTAATATTAATTGTGTTTTTTATGTTTGTTTTTAAATCTAATTTTGTCTTTGGAAGATTTTCATTTCCATAATTTCTAAAAAAAAGACCAACCAATATAGTTCCCAAGTAATGACATAAAATCATCAAGTAACCTAAATTTGAATTTTGAAACATACCTGTACCAACTGAGCCTATTATAAATAAAGGTCCTGATGTAGAACAAAAAGATACAAGTCTTTGGGCTTCATACTTAGAAATCTGTTTATTGCTTCTAAATTCAGAAGCTAGACTTGCTCCCACTGGATAACCAGATACTGCTGATATTGCAAAAGCTAAAGCACTTTTTCCTGATACATTAAACACAAGTCTAGTTATGGGATTAATAATAAACCCTATAATATCTACTATTTTTAAATCGACAATTAGGTTTGCACCAATTATAAAAGGGAGTAGTGATGGGACTAGAACATTAGACCATATGGAAAAACCCTCTCTTGCAGATTTTATAGCTTCATTTGGGTATAAAATAATGCCTAAAACTAGAACTCCAACTATGATAGCAGGAGCGAAAAAACCAATAATTTTATTTTTTTTCATAATATCACCTGTAAATTTGAGTTATAAGATATTATATTAAAAGTAACAAAAATATATGAATCTAATAGCTTAAGATATATAATAGATATATATAACAACGACTACTACATGGGAGGGAAAAATGTTTAATAGTATAGCTAGTAAAAAAGTTTATGAACAAGTAATTGAGCAAATTCAACATAAGATATTAAATGGAGAGTTAAAAAAGGGTGATAAACTACTGTCTGAAAGAGAATTGTCTGAACAAATGAATGTAAGTAGAACCTCTATTAGAGAAGCTATCAGAGTTTTGGAAACTATGGGTGTGATAGAAAGCAGACAAGGTGAGGGTAATTTTATATGCACAAATATAGACAAAACTTTAATAGAGCCTCTATCTATGATTTTTAAACTGAATAATGGTACACTTGAAGACATACTAGAGCTTAGAATAATTTTAGAAATTGAGATTGCAAAACTTGCTTCAAAGAGAATAACTTCTTCTGAATCTATAGAATTAAAAAGTATAATAGATGAAATGAGAATAGAAACCAAGAAAAAAGATAATAATCAAATTTTGGTTTTATTAGATCAAAAATTTCACAGCAAATTGGCTACAATAAGTAAAAATTATTTAATTCAAAGTCTTTTTATAACAGCATCAAAATTGTTTGATGGATTTATAGAAGATGCAAGAGAGAAGATAATTGCAGAACCTTTAAATGAAACTATCTTACTTAAGCAACATGAAGCTATATATAATGCGGTTATAGAAAATAATACGGAACTTGCACATGAAAAAGCGAAAGAGCATATGAGATTTATAAGCAAAAACTACAGAAAAAATGAAAATTAAAAGTTTGTTATAAAATAAATTATTCTTGCAAATAGAAGATAATGGTACTATTATATAAATGTAAAACTGGTATGACCACATACCAATTTTATAGTTTATTATAATGGGAGATTAAAAATGGTAAAGTTAAAAGTACCTTATTCAAAGCAAGGAATGATTTTAGAAATACCTAACAAACGTTTTCTTGGTGTCTTGGAATCAAAGTCGGATAATTATGTAAAACATAAGACGCAAGAAGAAATAGTTGAAGAATCCATGAATAATCCAATAGGCTCTTTATCATTGGAAGAGTTAGTTAAAGGAAAAAAGAATGTAGTTATAATTACAAGTGACCATACGAGACCTGTTCCAAGTAAAGTAACTATGCCAATTATTTTAAGAAGAATCAGGAAAGCTAATCCTAAAATTGATGTGAAGATTATAGTAGCAACTGGTTTTCATAGGCCAAGTACAAGAGAAGAATTAGTTTATAAGATGGGAGAAGAAATTGTAGATAATGAAGAAATAATCATGCATATATCTACTGATGATGAAGCTATGTGCAAGGTGGGTGTATTACCTTCAGGTGGGGATTTATATATAAATAAACTTGCATATGAGGCAGAACTTTTAATCGCAGAAGGTTTTATAGAACCGCATTTTTTTGCAGGTTTCTCAGGAGGAAGAAAAAGTGTACTCCCAGGAATAGCCTCTGCAAAAACTATAATGTATAACCATTGTAGTGATTTTATAGATAGTGACAATTCGAGAACTGGAAAATTAAAAAATAATCCTATTCATGAAGATATGGTATATGCAGCTAAGGTTGCTAAACTAGCATTTATATTGAATGTTGTAATAGATAAAGAGAAAAAAGTAATAGCATCATTTGCTGGTGATGTCGAAAAAGCACATACCAAAGGTTGTGAATTTGTAACAGAGCTTTCAAAAGTAAATTCCATAAAGTCAGATATTGTAGTGAGTACAAATGGTGGATACCCATTAGACCAAAATATTTATCAAGCAGTTAAAGGTATGACAGCAGCAGAGGCTACATGTAAAGAAGGTGGAGTAATAATAATGATTGCAGCATGTAATGATGGTCATGGAGGTCAATCCTTTTATGAAAATGTAGCAAACGCAGATTCTCCAAAACAACTTTTAGAAAAAATTAGGAGTGTTGGCAGATGTGATACAATTCCAGACCAATGGGAATTTCAGATATTAGCAAGAATACTATCTAAGTATACTGTAATAATGGTAACAGATAAGTGTAGTCCTGAAATGATAAAGAAAATGCATATGAAACATGCATTTAATTTTAAGGATGCTTTAGATATGGCTACTAATATAGCTGGTGAAGATAGTAAAGTTACAGTTATACCTGATGGAGTATCAGTGATAGTTAAATAAAAAAGGGGTGTAGTTTATGGAAATTTTGACATGTATTAAACAAGTACCTGGAACAACCGCAGTAGAGGTTGATGAATCCACAGGTGTACTAAAGAGAGATGGAGTAGATTCAAAAATGAATCCTTATGATTTATATGCTTTAGAAACAGCACTTAGAATAAAAAAAGACACAAAAGCGAATCTAAAAGTACTTACTATGGGTCCTCCACAAGCAAAGAAGGTAATAGAAGAGAGTTTTATGATGGGGGCAGATGAAGGAGCTTTAATAAGCGATAGAAGATTTGGAGGAGCAGATGTCTTGGCAACTTCTTACACTATATCGCAAGGCATTAGAAAAATGGGTAGAGTAGACTTAATAATTTGTGGAAAACAAACCACTGATGGTGATACAGCACAGGTTGGACCTGAAGTAGCTGAGTTTTTAGATATACCTCATGTAACTAATGTTACAAAATTAATTGAAATCAAAGAGAAAAGCATAGTTGTTGAAATAGATATGCCAAATGATTTACAAGTATGTGAAATTGAGTATCCTTGTTTGATAACAGTAGAAAAAGATATTTTTCAACCAAGATTGCCTTCATTTAAGTTAAAGCTAGAGACTAGAGAAAGAAAAATACCTGTGTACAGTCTAGATGATTTTGAGGACAAGGACGAAAATAATTATGGATTAAATGGTTCCCCTACTCAAGTTGTAAGAATATTTCCTCCTAAGCCAAATACAGATAAAAATATTATGAGAGGAAATGCAGAAGAGTTAAGTACTGCACTTATAAATAAATTAGAGGAATTAAAATTAGTCTAAGGGGGAAGAAGAAATGTCAAAAATAGTTGTAAATCAAGATAAAATAACTGATTTGAAAAGCGTACTAGAAATTTGTCCTTTTGGTGCTATAGAAGAAAAATCAGGTAAGGTAGAAATAAGTGCTGGCTGTAAGATGTGCAAATTGTGTGTCAAAAGTGGACCCAAAGGTGCATTTGAATTTATAGAGAGTAATAAAGCAAAAATAAATAAGGATGAATGGAAAGGAGTGGCAGTATATGTAGAACATCATAATGGGAATATACATCCTGTAACATATGAACTTATAGGGAAAGCTCGTGAAATGGCATCAAAAATAAAGCAACCTGTATATTGTGTATTTGTAGGAAAAGGTATAAAAGATAAATGTAAGAATCTTATCTCTTATGGTATTGATGAAGTATTTGTATATGATGAAGATGAATTTAAAGAGTTTAGGATAGAACCGTATGCAAAAGCAATAGAAAACTTTATAAATAAAATAAAACCAACAATAATGTTGGTTGGTGGAACTACATTAGGTAGGTCATTAGCTCCAAGGCTTGCTGCTAGATTTAAAACAGGGCTTACAGCAGATTGTACAATACTTGATGTGCAATCAAACACTGATTTAGACCAAATAAGACCAGCATTTGGTGGAAATATAATGGCTCACATAAATACACCTAATAATAGACCTCAATTTGCCACTGTAAGATATAAAATATTTTCAGCTCCAGAAAAGGTAGAAAATGCAACAGGAAAAATAACTTTATGTGAAATAGAAAAAAAAGAGTTAAAATCTAAGATTAAAGTACTGAGTGTAAAGGAAAAAAGTAAAGAAGTTGGTCTTGAAGAAGCAGAAGTAATAGTAGTTGCAAGTAGAGCAATAAAGAAACAAGAAGATATGGATATGATATATAAATTAGCTGACAAGTTAAATGCTCAAGTAGCAGGAACAAGACCGATTATAGAAGCAGGTTGGATAGATGCTAAAAAACAAATAGGTCTTAGTGGTAGAACTGTCAAGCCTAAATTAATAATAACTTGTGGTGTATCTGGAGCTGTTCAATTTGTTGCAGGAATGCAAGGAGCTGATTATATAGTAGCTATAAATAAAGATGATAAAGCACCTATACTAGATGTAGCACACTTAGCTTTAATAGGAGATATTTATGATATTATTCCTAAATTGATTAAAAAAATAGAAAATAAAAAAGATGATAAGCAAATATATGTGGCATCAGCAGCTGAATAGGGGGATAGAAATGTATAAATCAATTGATAAAAAAGATATAAATTTTTTAATAGATATTTGTGGAGATGAAAATGTAGTAGTTGGAAGTGATATAAATGAAGATTTTTCACATGATGAACTTGGAGGAATAGAAAAATATCCTGAAGTTCTAGTAAATGTGCTTGAAACCGAACAAGTATCTAAAATAATGAAATATGCATATGAAAACAATATACCAGTTACGCCAAGAGGACAAGGAACTGGTCTTGTAGGAGCTGCTGTTGCCATAAATGGTGGAATAATGATTAATCTATGTAAAATGAATAAAATACTTGAGGTTGATTATGAAAATCTAACATTGACAGTAGAACCAGGAGTTTTGCTTATGACAATAGGTCAATATGTTCAAGAGAGAGATTTATTTTATCCACCTGACCCAGGTGAGAAGAGTGCTACAATAGCAGGTAATATAAATACTAATGCAGGTGGAATGAGAGCAGTAAAATATGGTGTTACAAGAGATTATGTTAGAGGTCTTGAAGTAGTATTACCAAATGGAGAAGTTATAAATATAGGGGGAAAAGTAGTTAAAAATAGTTCTGGATATAGCATAAAAGATTTATTAATAGGTTCAGAAGGAACTCTAGGAATAGTTACAAAGGCGATATTAAAATTACTTCCTTTACCAAAGAAAAGTGTAAGTTTACTTATACCTTTTCCAAATTTATCAATGGCAATAGAGACTGTTCCTAAAATAATAAAATCAAAATCAATACCAACAGCCATAGAATTTATGGAAAGAGATGTAATATTGGCTGCGGAAGAATTTTTAGGTAAAAAGTTTCCAGATAATACATCAGATGCTTATCTTCTACTTACGTTTGATGGAAATAGTATTGAAGATATAGAAAAAGAATATGAAAAAGTCGCTAATCTGTGTTTAGAAAATGGAGCATTAGATGTATTTATATCAGATACACAAGAAAGAAATGATTCTATCTGGTCAGCCAGAGGGGCTTTCTTAGAAGCTATAAAGGCATCTACAACAGAAATGGATGAATGCGATGTCGTTGTACCAAGAGACAGGGTAGCAGAGTTTATAAGATATACTCATGAGCTTCAAGATGAGTTAAAAATAAGAATAAAAAGTTTTGGTCATGCAGGTGATGGAAATCTACACATATATATATTAAAAGATGGTATGGATGAACATACTTGGAAATCAAGATTAAAAGAAACTTTTGACTGTATGTATAAAAAATCTAGAGAACTTAATGGTCAAGTCTCAGGTGAACATGGTATAGGATATGCAAAAAAAGAGTATTTACATGAATCAAACTCAGATGCCTATATGATGTTAATTAAAAATATAAAAGTAGCTTTTGACCCTAAAAATATTTTAAATCCAGGAAAGATATATTAAATATATAAATGTTATTTTTTAATATAAAAGTTATAAAAAACAGATTTAAATTTAATAACTTAAATTTACTTTTTAATGTTAATATTACTTGTAAATATTAATATTATTTATAAAGATTTTAGGATGGCAATGTTTACTTAACTTTAGAAATATGAAATGTTATTTAAGTTAAGTTGATGTTACCATCCTAAAAATATGAATGCACATGTGAAGCATATTTTATCCATAAAAAATATTTTTAATTAGAAATACATCTTATTAATTTGATGAGTTTATTTAAAATTGATAAAGCTATTTAAAAAACTTATTTTACATAGATTGGATGAGTGTAAAAGTCCATAGGACCTTTTATTAAATCTTTATTATTTCTGTAATATACTGAGTTGTATATATTTGTAGATTTTATGTCATAACTTATAAGTGTTTTAAAAATCGCATCATCTAATGAAAATGATATATTTGAAAATTTATTTATTATTTCTATGTTAGATTTATTTTTTATCTCTTTTAGAATTTCTCTACCTTTGTCATTGAAAGCAAGTATTCTTATATAAGGAACAGTGTCTATATCTTTTACAAGGTGAATATCGCTTTTTCTTATGCCTAACAATATATTATTTAAAGTTCTCTTGATTTTAGTTAAAGTATATCTCTTAGACTTAATTGATAATTGTAATTCGTATAAAGAGCTAGATGTAAAAATGTCTTTGTAAATTTTATTTTCTATACCTTCATTTACTTCAAAATAATCCTTTAAATTGGATATGTCTCTAAGTACTATTGTTTTTAAAGTATCAAAAAATAATTCATCAAACATAGGAAAAAATTTACTATCTATTTTTTCATTTAATATATTATAAGTTTTTTCTGGAATAACTCTTTTTAATTGAGATATATTGCAATTTTCTTTAAGTGAAGTTCTTATAGCAGTAGCAGAGCAAATACTATTATCAATTTCTTTAGAGTTGTATTCTGACTGAACTCTGGAAATATTAAATGGCTTTATATTACTGTTTAAATTGATAAGATTTTTTATATATTCTATACCAAGTATATTATTTGATGAATTTAATATTTTTAATAATTGTTCTTTTGTAGTTTTTTGAGCTAAGTTGTTGTTTTCATATTGGTGTATATAATCAAAAAGTGAATTAGCTCTAGCCGCTGGAAATAACATACCATCATCTAAATATTTTTTTAAAAGCAATTTAAATTCCTTTGGCTCATTTGCTAAAATTTCTGCAATACTGCAAAGAATATCTATGTTTCCCTCTTCACTACCAAAACATACAGAACTTATACAATTTAGAGAATTTAAAATTGTTATGGCACCATGAGAAAAAATTTCAGCACTTTGGCAAGCAAACATAGTTGGTAATTCTATAACTAAGTCTACACCATTTTCGACAGCAATTTTTGCTCTAGTATATTTATCAAATAAAGCTGGTTCACCTCTTTGAAGAAAGTTTCCACTCATGATTGCCACTGTATGTGTTGCATTTGTTTTTTCTATAGATTTAGATAAATGATAGATATGTCCATTATGAAATGGGTTATATTCAACTATTAATCCAAGTATATTCATAAAATGCTCCTTTTATCTTTGTTTATTTTATATACATTGTAATTTATTATAATATGTATAAAATTTAAATTTTTAATTATCTAGCTAAAAAACATAAAAAAATTTGTTAAAATGTAGAAATACTACATAACAAGAAATCAGTTAAGTGTTATTAAAATAACTTTATTAAGCCTTTATATTATATTATTATAGCAAATGGGAAAGAATAATCTACATTAAGTTAATTTGTTAATAAATTGTTATTAGAACATACAATTTACCACAATAGAAATATGATATAATATAAAAAAAAGTATATACTTTTATATTAAAAGGTGATATATTATTTATGAAAATCGTTTAATGTATACAATAATATATCTATGACAAAATAACAAAATATAGGGTTTTAGACACTTATTATGAATCAAAACTGATTACATATTATTTATAAAAATCTAAGGAGGAAATAATAATGAAAATATTAGTATTAAACTGTGGGAGTTCTTCATTAAAATATCAATTAATAGATATGAGTAATGAAGAAGTTTTATGTATAGGATTAGTTGAAAGAATAGGAATAGAAGGTTCTATACTTAAACATGAAAAAGCAGGAAGAGATGATAAATACATTGTTGAACAACCAATGAAAGACCATAAAGATGCAATAGCATTAGTGTTAGAAGCTGTTGCTCATCCAGAATTTGGTGCAGTTAAAGAAATGAAAGAAATAGATGCAGTAGGGCATAGAGTTGTTCATGCTGGAGAAAAATTTGCAACTTCAGTAGTAATAACTCCAGAAGTAGAAGAAGCTTTAAAAGAATGTATAGATTTAGCTCCACTTCATAATCCAGCAAACATAATGGGAATTGATGCTTGTAAAGCTATACTTCCAGATGTACCAATGGTAGGAGTATTTGATACTGCTTTCCATCAAACAATGCCTAAATCTTCATACTTATATGGTTTACCTCATGAATTATATACTAAATATGGAGTAAGAAGATATGGATTCCATGGAACTTCTCATAACTATGTATCTCAAAAAGCAGCAGAGATATTAGGAAAAGATATAAAAGACTTAAAAATAGTAACTTGTCACTTAGGAAATGGTGCTTCTATAGCTGCTGTTGATGGTGGAAGATGTATAGATACATCTATGGGATTCACTCCATTAGAAGGATTAATAATGGGAACTAGATGTGGAGATATAGATCCTGCTATATTACCTTTCTTAATGAGAAAAGAAGGTTTAGATGCTGATGGATTAGATAAATTAATGAACAAAGAATCTGGAGTATATGGAATGACTGGAATTTCTAGTGATTTTAGAGATATAGAAGATGCAGCTAAAAATGGAGATGAAAGAGCTCAAGCAACATTAGAAGCTTATGTTAAAAAAGTACAAAAGTATATAGGTGCTTATGCTGCTGAAATGAATGGATTAGATGTTGTAGTATTTACTGCTGGTGTAGGTGAAAATGGAAAAGCTATAAGAGCAGATATAGCTTCTAATATGGAATTCTTAGGAATGAAATTAGATAAGGAAGCTAATGATGTTAGAGGAAAAGAAACAGTAATATCTACTGATGACTCTAAAGTAAAAATGCTTTTAATACCAACTAACGAAGAATTAATGATAGCTAGAGATACATTAAGATTAGTAAAATAATTTAATTAAACTTATGCCTATCAAGTAAAAATACTTGACAAACAAATGCTAGATTTGTATAATAAATTTGGTGATATGTTGAGGTGAACTTAATGAAAGTTAGCATAGAAAAAATAAATAGAAAAGAAACTGACAAAATAGACTTGAATTTTTGTGAAAAAATTGATACTATTAGTTATTGTGATGAGATTTACAAATTAGTATCACCTGTAAATTTAAAAGGTAAAGTATCAAAGACTAATAAAGGTTTATATCTAGATATAGATGTCAATTTTACAATTGTTGACAATTGTTCAAGATGTCTTAAAGAAGTAGAAATACCATTAGAGTATTCTATACAAGGTTTTTTAGTAAAAGAAGAAGATTATGATGAAGATGAATTTGAGGAATTTGATCCTTTTATATTCGATGGTGAAGAAATCGACCTTATTGATATAATAGAACAGACATTAGATTTTAATGTGCCTCATAAAGTTCTTTGTAGTGAAAACTGTAAAGGTCTTTGTCAAGGATGCGGAGCAAACTTAAATGAAGGAGAATGTTCTTGCAGTGAAATTACAAACGATGAGGAATACATAGATCCTCGTTTTGCTAAATTAAAAGATTTATTTAATTAAATTTTGACTAAGGAGGTGGCGTAAATGGCAGTACCAAAGCGTAAAACGTCTAAATCAAACACAAAAATGAGAAGAGCAGCTAACTCAAAGATGGAAGCAACAGGATTTGTAAGTTGCCCACAATGTCATGAGCCAAAATTACCACATAGAGTGTGTCCAGACTGTGGATATTATAAAGGTAAAGAAGTTGTATCTAAGTAATAGCTTCTAAAGAACATGTAGAGTATACTCTACATGTTTTTTTTGTACATATAAAAAAAGATGATTTACTAGAGAAATAAATGGATTTTATGCATATTAAAAATTAGAAAAATAATAATATAAGTATTGAAAATTTTTGTGTGTTACTATATACTACTATTAGTAGCTGGTACTAATTACAGCTATAAAATTTGGAGGGAACATGAAAAAGAAGAGTAAAGCCCAAAGACAACAAGAGCTTATAGATATGCTAAAGACTGATCCTTTTTATACTGATGAAGAATTATCAAGTTTGTTTAATGTGAGTATACAGACAATAAGATTAGATAGAATGAGTCTAAACATACCAGAGCTAAGAGAAAGAGTCAAATCAATAGCAGAAACTCAGAGTTCAAAAGTAAAGACTTTAGGAGTAAAGGAAATTACAGGCGAAATCATTGATTTATCTGTAGGGCAATTAGGTATATCTATGTTAGAAGTTACAGAGGACATGATTTACTCTAAAACTAATACTTTGAAAGATACGTATATATTTTCTCTAGCAGATTCATTAGCAATGGCTATAATAGATGCACCTAAAGTTATTATGAGAGTTGCAAATGTAAAATGTTTTAAGTTGATAGAACAACAAGACAGACTTATAGCAAAAGCAGAAGTGTATAGAAATATAGACAAAAAGCATTATGTAAAAGTTGTTATCAATAATAAAGCCCAAGAGCAAATATTTAGAGGAAAGTTTATCTTTGAAGAGTTAGATTAGGAGGAAAATCATGAAAATAGTAATAGATGGAATGGGTGGAGATAATGCACCAAAATCTAATGTAGAAGGCGCAGTAAATGCTATAAAAGAATATCAAGTAGATTTAATAATCACAGGAGATAAAGATTTATTAGAAAAGGAATTTTCAAATTATGAATTTGATAGAAATAAACTAGAAATAGTTCATACTACTGAGATTATAGAAAATGAAGATAAACCAGTTAAGGCCATAAGAAGCAAAAAAGATTCATCTATGGTAGTAGCATTAAACCTCGTAAAAGAAGGTAAGGCAGATGCTATAATATCAGCTGGAAACACAGGAGCTTTACTTGCTGGTGGATTATTTGTAGTCGGTAGAATAAAAGGAATTGATAGACCTTGCTTATGCTCAGCAATACCAAATGTAAAGCGAGGAATGACACTTATAGCAGACTGCGGTGCGAATGCAGATTGTAAATCTAAGAATCTAGTTGAATTTGCAGCTATGAGTAATATTTACTCAAGAAAAGTGTTGGGACTTGAAAATCCTAAAGTGGCACTAGCAAATGTTGGACTAGAAGAAGGTAAAGGCAATGATTTAGTTAAAAAATCATATGAAGAAATTAAAAAATTAGATTTAAATTTTATAGGAAATGTAGAAGCTAGAGAGGTTATAAATGCATATACAGATATAATTATTTGTGATGGATTTACGGGTAATATATTACTTAAATCTGCTGAAGGGGTAGCTCTTTCAGTTATGAGTCTTATAAAGGAAACTTTTATGGCTAGTACAAAAAGCAAAATAGGAGCATTACTTATAAAAGATGATTTAAAGAAATTAAAGAGTTTTATAGATTATTCTGAGTATGGAGGAGCTCCACTTTTAGGATTAAATGGAGGAGTTATAAAGGCTCATGGTAGCTCTGATGCTAAAGCTATAAAAAATGCTATAAATCAAGGGATAAAATTTACAAAAGGAAAAGTTGTTGAGGATATCAATCAATTTATAAGTAAATATAATGAAGAAAATAAAAATAACGAAAATGAATAAACTCGTTTTGGAGGTTTAATATATAATGAATACAAAGGCTGGAATATTAGGTGTGGGAAGTTATCTACCTGAGAAATCATATGATAATTTTCACTTCGAAAAAATAATGGATACATCAGATGAGTGGATAAGCACTAGAACTGGTATTAAGGAAAGAAGGTTTGTAGAAGATAATGAGGCAACTTCTGACCTAGCATCTAAGGCTGCTTTAAAAGCTATAGAGTGTGCAAAGTTAAATGTAGAGGATATAGAGTTGATTATTTTGGCAACAATTACTCCTGATATGTCTTTGCCTTCAACTGCATGTATAGTACAAGAAGCAATAGGAGCAGTGAATGCTACTGCATTTGATATATCAGCAGCTTGTTCTGGATTTGTATATGGAGTAACTATTGCAAAGCAATTTGTGGAAACTGGTTGTTATAAAAATGTACTTGTAATAGGAGCAGAAACTTGCTCTAAGTTTCTAAACTACAATGATAGGTCAACAGCAGTACTATTTGGAGATGGTGCTGGAGCAGCTGTTATTGGACCTGTAAGTGAAGGTGGAATCCTATCTACACATATGGGTTCTGATGGTAGGGGAAAAGACTGTTTAAAGATACCTGCTGGAGGTTCAAGACTTAGAGCAAGTAAAGATACTGTAGAAGCTAATCTACATACAATAGAGATGGCAGGTAGTGATGTATTTAAGTTTGCAGTTAGAAAGATGGCAGAAACATCTTTAACAGCTCTTGAAAAAGCAAATTTAAATACAACTGATATAGACTATCTAATACCACATCAAGCTAATATAAGAATAATACAAGCATCCTCTAAGAGATTAGGGATTGATATGAATAAGGTTTATGTAAATATAAATAAGTATGGAAATATGTCTGCTGCATCTATACCTGTTGCGCTAGATGAAGCATATAAAGAAGGAAAAATCAAAAAAGGTGATAATGTAGTTTTAGTTGGCTTTGGTGGAGGTCTAACTTGGGGAGCTTCAGTCGTTAAGTGGACTTTATAGTATAGAACATCTGAAATTCTTTAATTAACAAAATTAGCTTTATCTAAAAATTAAAGTTAATTTACAATAAAAAGTTTACTTTTATGATTTTAAGTGAAGGAGAATGATATGAATAAAATTTGCAAACTGTTAAATATAAAATACCCAGTTATCCAAGGGGGAATGGCATGGGTAGCTACTGCATCATTAGCAAGTGCTGTATCTAATGCAGGTGGACTTGGAATAATAGCAGCAGGAAATGCACCAAAAGAAGCTATAAAGGAAGAGATTGTTAAATGTAAAGAATTAACAGATAAACCTTTTGGTGTAAATGTAATGCTTATGTCACCATTTGTAGATGATATAATAGATTTAATTATAGAAGAAAAGGTTCAAGTTATTACTACTGGGGCTGGAAATCCTGCAAAGTATATGGACAGATTAAAAGAAGCTGGAACAAAAGTTATACCTGTAGTACCAACAATAGCTTTAGCACAGAGGATGGAAAAATTAGGAGCTACAGCAGTAATAGCTGAAGGTACAGAAGGTGGAGGACACATAGGAGAACTTACTACTATGGTTTTAGTTCCACAAGTTGCTGATGCTGTTAATATACCTGTAATAGCAGCAGGTGGTATTGTAGATGGTAGAGGTATTGTTGCTTCATTTGCACTAGGCGCTAATGCAGTTCAAGTAGGAACTAGATTTATTTGTAGTGAAGAGTGTGCTGTACATTTAAACTATAAAGAATTAGTATTAAAAGCAAAAGATAGAGATGCAATTGTCACAGGAAGAAGTACAGGTCATCCAGTAAGAACATTAAAAAATAAATTATCAAAAGAATTCTTAAAGATGGAACAAAATGGAGCTACTCCTGAAGAATTAGACAAAAAAGGTACAGGTGCTTTAAGGTTTGCAACAGTAGATGGAGATATAGAAAAAGGTTCATTTATGGCAGGTCAAAGTGCTGCTATGGTAAAAAAAATAACACCTTGTAAAGAAATTATAGAAACTATGGTAAATCAAGCAAAAGAGATTATGCCAGGCATAGAACTGTAAATCAGGAGGAGCATGATGGGAAAAGTTGCACTAGTATTTCCTGGTCAAGGAGCCCAATATGTAGGGATGGCTAAGGATTTATATGAAAATAACGAGGTTGCTAAAAATGTAATAGATGAGGCTTGTAGTGCCTTAAATATAGATTTAAAAAAACTTATGTTTGAGGGTAGTGAAGAAGAACTTTCTAAAACTGAAAATACTCAACCAGCTATGGTTACACATAGTGTAGCTGTACTAAAAGCAATACAATCAAAAATAGATTTAAAGTATGATGCATGTTTAGGTTTATCTTTAGGAGAATATAGCGCACTAGTTGCAGCAGATGCAATTGATTTTAAAGATGCTGTATGCCTAGTTAAAAAAAGAGGTAAATTTATGCAGGAAACAGTGCCAACAGGGGTTGGAGCTATGGCAGCTATTTTAGGTTTAGATAGAGAAATATTAGGCAATGTTGTAAAAGATATACAAGGAGGGATTGTAGAAGTAGCAAATTACAATTCTCCTGGTCAGATAGTTATATCTGGTGAAAATGAAAAGATAGAAGAAGCAATGGTAAAATGTAAAGAAGCAGGAGCAAAAAGAGCTGTTAAATTAAATGTAAGTGGACCTTTCCACTCATCAATGCTAAGAGAAGCTGGATTAAAACTAGCTAGTGAATTAGACAAAGTTAATATAACTAAGCCTAAAGTTGATGTAGTAGCAAATGTAAATGCAGATTACTATGAAAATGAAGGTAAAGACTTGCTTATAAAACAAGTAAGCTCTTCTGTACTTTGGGAAGATTCTATAGAAAGATTATTAAATGATGGTTATGATACTTTTATAGAAATGGGACCAGGAAAAACTTTAAAAGCATTTATTAAAAAGATAGCATCTAATAAAAAAGCAAGTGTGAATATTTACAATATAGATGGTATAGATTCTTTAAATGAATTTGTACAAGATTATGGAAATGGAGAGATATAATGATAAATCTTACAGGACAAGTAGCAATTGTTACTGGTGGCTCTAGAGGTATAGGGAAAGAGATAGCAAAGAAACTAGCATCTCTTGGGGCTGATTTAGTAATCAATTATACTTCTAAAGAGGATGAAGCCCTAAAAACTAAAAGTGAAATAGAAGGTATGGGTGTAAAATGTACTTCTATAAAATGTGATGTATCTAAATCTGATGAAGTAAATCAAATGATGGACTCTGTCATAAAAGAGTTTGGAAAAATTGATATATTGGTTAATAATGCAGGTATAACTAAAGATGCATTACTTATGAGAATGAAAGAAGAAGATTTTGATAGAGTCATAGATATAAATTTAAAAGGTGTATTTAATTGTACAAAAGCAGTTATTAAACCTATGATGAAAAAGAAATATGGTAAAATAATAAATATGACTTCAGTAGTTGGAATCATGGGAAATGTAGGTCAAACTAATTACTGTGCATCAAAAGCTGGTGTTATAGGATTTACAAAATCTTCTGCAAGAGAAGTAGCATCAAGAAATATAAATATAAATGCAGTAGCACCAGGATTCATAGAAACAGATATGACTAAAGTACTAAGTGATGATGTAAAAGAATCAACACTATTAAATATACCAAAAAAATCTTATGGTAAACCAGAAGATGTAGCCAATGCTGTAGCATTTTTAGTTAGTGATATGTCAAGTTATATAACAGGACAAGTGCTAAATGTAGATGGCGGAATGGTAATGCAATAATAAAAAATAATACTTTAAAAAGTAGAGAAATCTATTTAAAATAAAAATTAAAATAAAAAATCTTAGGAGGAACACAATGTTTAATAAAGTTGTAGCAATAATAATAGAACAATTAGGAGTAGAGGATAAAGAAATAACTATGGAAACATCATTAATGAAAGATTTAGAAGCAGATTCATTAGATGCAGTAGAAATAATAATGGCACTTGAAGATGAATTTGGTATAGAAATACCAGATACAGAAGCAGAAAACTTCAAATCTATAGGGGACATAGTTAACTATATAGAAGCTAACAAATAGTCGAGCTTTAAAAAAGTGGAGGTATCAGATGAATAAAAGAGTAGTAATAACGGGACTTGGATGTGTTACACCATTGGGAACAGGAAAAGAAGAGTTCTGGAACAATATAAAATCTGGAGTATCTGGTATAGATAAAATAACTAATTTTGATGCTAGCACATATCAAACTCAAATAGCAGGAGAAGTTAAAAATTTTCATCCAGAGGAATATATAAGCAAAAAAGAATTAAAGAGATTAGATAAATTTGCTCAATTTGCAATAGTTTCTGCAAAATTAGCAGTTGAAGATGCAAATCTTGATTTAGATAAAGTTGATAGAGAACGTGTAGGAGTTATAATAGGTTCTGGTATAGGTGGAGTTGAAGCAATAGAAACTCAGCATAAAATTCTTTTGGAAAAAGGAAATAAAAGGGTAAGTTCACTATTTGTACCTATGATGATAGGAAACATGGCAGCTGGTCAAGTTTCAATATTTTTAGGAGCAAAAGGACCTAATACTAATGTATGTACAGCTTGTGCATCAGGAACTCATTCAATAGGTGATGCCTTTAAGGTTATACAAAGAGGAGATGCAGATATTATGGTAGCAGGAGGCTCTGAAGCTGCTGTAACAGGGCTTGCATTTGCTGGATTCTGTAATATGAAGGCTATGTCAACTAGAAATGATGACCCTAAAACTGCATCACGCCCATTTGATAAGAACAGAGATGGATTTGTAATGGGAGAAGGAGCAGGTATTGTTATATTAGAGGACTTAGAACATGCTTTAGCAAGGGGTGCAAAAATATATGCAGAAGTAGTAGGATATGGTTTAACTGCTGATGCATATCATATGACAACTCCAGCTGAAAATGGAGAAGGAGCAGCTAGGTCTATGAATATGGCTTTAAAAGATGGAAATGTTCCACTAGAAGAAGTTGATTATATAAATGCTCATGGAACTTCAACTTATTATAATGACCTATATGAAACTATGGCTATAAAAACTGTATTTGGAGAAAATGCATATAATTTATGTGTATCATCAACAAAATCTATGACTGGTCATTTATTAGGGGCATCAGGTGCAATAGAAGCAGTTGTTTGTGCAATGAGTATAGAAGATAATTTTGTACCTCCAACTATAAATATACAAGAAGTTGGTGAAGATTTAGATTTAGATTATGTTCCAAATAAAGGTAAAGAAAAAGATATTAGATATGCACTATCAAATTCTTTAGGTTTTGGTGGACATAATGCTACAATTGTACTAAAAAAATATGTATAAATAAGTTACAAATATTAAAAATAGAATTAAAAAACAAGCACTTGTTTTTAACTTTATAAATTTATATTAACTAAATTAAAAGTTCCCTAAATTAGAATAAATGTCTAATTTAGGGAACTTTTTTATTAAAATTTAATTCTAGCACATGTTGTAAATCATTTTGATATATTGTATCATAAATTATTGAGAGGTTATATACATGCAAGTTTTTATTCTACAATATACAGAAGGAGGGCTAAAATTTTGAATTTTAGACTACCAAAAAAAAGGTTACCCAAAAAGATAATTTTTATAGCTATAATACTTATTAGTATTATTTTGTTTATAGGGTATGACCAAAATGGACTTAAAGAAAGAGAAATTATAAATAAGGGAAAATATATGTCTGAAAGTCTTGTGTCGGATAAGAAGTATGATGAAGCAAAGAAAGTGGTCAAAACTTCTTTTGAATCTATCTCAGAAAAAAAATACAATAAAGTATATAATGAAGTATGGGATATGTTAAAGACTATTTCATATGTCCCAGATGGAACGAAGATAGTTATTGATTCGTTAGAAAAGATGAGAACATCAGATGTAAAGTTATCCGATGAATGTAGATTTAGTACAGAAAAAAGACTAGCATCAGTGTACATAATGGATAATAATTATTCTAGAGCAGTAGACTTAACTGTAAAGTCTATAAAATTGGCTGAAAAACTAGGGGATAATTATGAAAAAGCAAGACTAGATGTTGATTTGGCGAGCATACTTTTAAAGGTAGGTGGATATGAAACAGCAGAAAAATTAATAAAGGATTCTTTTAAGATAGATGTTGATGAAGATGAAAAAAATGGAATGGTTAGATTATATGCTCTTATAAATTTAGCAGAAATATATGTAGAGTTGGGAGAATATGATAAAGCTATTGAGACATGTAGCAATGTAAAAGACTATAAGAAGTTTGTAAACATAGATGATTATAATGATTTTGAAATAATGGATTCTATAATGCAGGCAAATGCATATGTAGGAAAAAATGATATATTAAAGGCAAAGACTCTTTTAGAAAGAGCTAATTATCTTATAAAATATGATAAATCAGTTCACATATTAGATAAAGATATGTATTATTATATGGCAATGGGAAATTTGGAATATAAAAGTAAAAATTATGATTCTGCAATAGATAATTATAAAAAAAGTCTAGAGATATCTACTAAAAGAAAGTTAACTCAAGAGAAAATAAAAACTTTAAATGAAATATTAAATATATATGAGAAACAAGGGAATGTAAACTCTGTAAATAAGTATCAGAAGATATTAATAAATGAGTATAAGGAGAACAAAAGTATAAGAGATTCAGAAATTAGCTTTTATATAATTGATAAGGTATCACGTGAAAGTGAGTTTTTTGAAAAAAATAAAAAAGAAATTAAATCTTATAAAATATTATTTAGTGTAATTTTAATTATTACATTAGGTTCTACTTTTTTATATACTAGACTGAAATACTTTAAAGCACAAAATTTACATGATGGACTTACAAATGTTTATAATAGGAAAAGTTTTGATATTATGTATAATAAATACAAAGAAAAAGATGATAACTTTGCACTTGTAATGATAGATATAGATAATTTTAAACTTATAAATGATAATTATGGACATAAATTTGGAGATGTTGTCATAAAGGGTATAGTAAATACTATTTGTGTTATGCTCGAGCAAGAAGATAAAGTATTTAGATATGGTGGAGAAGAGTTTTCTGTATTAATAAGAGATAAGTCTGGAGAAGAAGTGTTTGATATAATTGACAATATAAGAAATGCAATTGCAAATAAAAAATGGAGTGAAGAGGTAACTGTAACTATAAGTGCAGGTATATCCCATATCTCTGACAGCAAAAATATATTAGAAGAAGCAGATAAAAATCTATATAAAGCAAAACAGCTTGGAAGAAATAAAGTAGTGTACAAATAATTGTATATTATATAGATATGAGGTATAAATATGAAACAATCAATAGCTATAGTAACTGATAAGATAACTAAATTATCATCTTTCTTGGAAGAAAATATACGATTGGTTTTAGGAAACTATCTTGATATAAATCACTATTATTTAGAAAATTTGAAAGATGATGATAAAATACAAGGCGATTTTGTTTTAGTAATGAATGATGATAGATTAAATAGCATGAGAAAGCATTTAGTACAAGATAGTAAAATTATAGTTGTGAGAAGAACTTTTAAAGAAAAAGAAATATATGGATTGTTTTCAATACCATATGGAACAGAAGTGTTAGTTGTAAATGATACAAAAGAAACTACACTAGAGACAATAAGTCTATTTTATAAGATAGGAGTAAAAAATTTAAAGCTTACTCCATATATTGAAGGCCAAACTTATGAAAATATAGATATAGCCATAACTCCTGGAGTAACCCAAAAAGTACCAAATTATATAAATAAGGTAATTGATTTAGGAAATAGGTGCATTGATATATCTACTTTTATAGAAATAATAAATGGTCTTAAAATTGATGTCAAGGAAATAAGGAAAAATCTGATGGCATATTCTGAACGTCTAATAAGTTTAGATAATGGTGTCAAAGACAATTATAGACAATTATTTCTAAAAATAGAAGAACAAGATGTTATATTGAATTTGTCAAAGGATGGAATAATATTTACTTCAATAGATGGTGTTGTAAATACATTTAATAAAGAAGTGTTAAAAATTTTAGGTATAGACAGAAATATACGAGGAAAAAACATAAGAGATATTATCTCTAAAGATTTGCAGATTTTACTTGAAGATAAAGAGATTATCGATGAAGTTGTATTTACAAATAAGAAATATATAAATGTAAATAAAAAAAATATATTTTCTATGGGTAATAAAGCTGGTATATACTACAATTTACAAGAGATAACATATATAAAAAAATTAGAACAAAATCTTACTAATAAATTAAGAGAGCAAGGGCAAATAGCAAAGTACACATTTAAAGATATAAAGACTAAGAATAAAAAGATGACAAAGTGTATAGAGTTAGCTAAAAAAATATCTAAATCAGACCTCTCTGTTTTAATAATAGGAGAAAGTGGAACTGGTAAAGAATTATTATCCCAATCAATTCATAATAATTCTAATAGAAGTAATCAGCCCTTTATAGCAGTTAATTGTGCTGCAGTTCCAGATAGCTTATTAGAAAGCCAGTTATTCGGCTATGAAAAAGGTTCTTTTACAGGAGCATTAAGAGAAGGGAAAAAGGGTTTATTTGAACTTGCAAATAATGGAACTATATTTTTAGATGAGATTGGAGATATGCCTCCATTATTGCAGACAAAGTTACTTAGGGTACTTCAAGAAAAACAAGTTATGCCTATAGGTTCTCATAATGTTATAAATATAGATGTTAGAATTATAGCTGCGACAAATAAAAATTTACCTAAAATGATTAGAGAAGGTAAATTTAGAGAAGATTTGTATTATAGGCTGAATGTACTACCAATAGATATACCATCATTAAGGGATAGAAAAGAAGATATAATAACTCTTATGAACTTCTTTTTGGAAAAGAACATAAAAATTTCTCCTGAAGTTGAGGTTATTCTAGAAAAATACAATTGGCCAGGAAATATAAGAGAATTACAAAATGTTGCTTCTTATGTAAGTTTAATGTGTGAGAGTATGGTTTTTAAAGATGACCTTCCACCCTATATAAAGACAGAATATATTAGTAGTTTTGATGATGGGGTTAGTTATACAAAAAAAGAATTTGAGTATATACTTAGAATACTATATGAAAGAAAAGATTTAACTTCCGGAGTTGGAAGAGGTTTTATAATAGAAAAACTTACAGAGGAAGGTATTGAAATATCTGAAAGTAAAGTAAGAAAGGTATTGTCTTATTTGAGTGAGTGTGGATACATATCATCTAAATCTGGAAGATGTGGAAGTCAAATAACACAAGAAGGTATAAAGTTTTACAACAATATAAATTAAATATAAATAGGTTTAGATAATAGGTTTAGATAGGTAATAGGTTATAAGTAAATAACCCATTACCTATTTTTATTTGCAAAAAAATTTGTATTTATAGCTAGAAATAAAAAAATATTTGATGGAAGCATTGTGAATACCTGATAAATAATAAATAAACGTAAAGTATAAATTTTGGCATATATATTGCTAATTATAGAGATAAGACAACAAAATAATTGGGAGGTTTAATTATGAAATACAAAACAACAGGGACTTGTGCAACAGAAATTGAATTTGAGGTAAAAGATGACAAAGTTACAAATGTAAATTTTGTTGGTGGATGTGATGGAAATTTAAAAGGATTAAAAGTATTAGTTGAAGGTATGAATATAGAAAATGTAATTCAAAAACTAAAAGGAATAGAGTGCAAAACAAAACCAACATCTTGTCCAGACCAACTTTCTCTAGCACTAGAGAGTTATATAAATAAAAAATAAGTACATAAAACAATCAACTAGTTAGGAGTTTAATTATGAAACCAGTAATAGGTATTTTAGGAAATCTGATAATAATGGAAAATGGAATGTTTCCTGGGCTTGAAAGATCTTATGTAAATAATGATTATATAAATGCAGTATTAAAGGGAGGAGGTAGCCCAGTTATTATTCCAGTAAATACAGATAGAGAAGTTATAAAGAGACAGATTGAGATGGTTGATGGAGTTTTAATATCTGGAGGATGGGATGTTAATCCTCAATTATATGGTGAAGAAACAAGAGAAGAAACAACATTTATATATCCTGAAGTAGATGAATTTGATTTAATTGCTATAAGTATAGCTTTAGAACTTAAAAAGCCAATACTAGGTATATGCAGAGGGCTACAAATATTAAATGTAAGTCTAGGTGGAACTTTATATCAAGATAATAATCTTGTTGAAGGAAGTTACATAAAACATACACAATCTTCTAAAAGACATGTAGCTACTCATAAGGTAGATGTTCAAGAAGGAAGTATTTTAGAAGGTATTTTAGGAAAACAATTACTTACAAATAGTTATCATCATCAAAGTATTAAACAACTTGGTAAAGGATTAAAAGCCATAGCATACTCAAAAGATGGTATAATAGAAGCTATTGAAAAAGAGGATGAAAATTTTGTAGTAGGAATACAGTGGCATCCAGAAATGATGGTAGATTATTGTAATAAAATGGAAAAGTTGTTTAAATATTTCGTAAATATTTGCTCAACTTTATAATATACCTTGGAGGGATTAAACATGAACGAAAAAAATAAAATGGGATTAATAAGTATTATACTTTTAGGTATTAATGCAGTTGTAGGAGCGGGAGTTTTCCTATTACCAGGAAACGCAATGAAAGCATTTGGTGTTGCGAGTATATTTGTATATATGTTTGATATGTTATTGGTTTTATCTATGGCGTTTTGTTTTGCTGAAGTGGCAGGTAAATTTAATAAAAATGGTGCTGCATATGTGTATACCAAAGAAGCGTTTGGAGATTTTTTTGGATTTGAAGTAGGTCTTATGAAATGGGTAATAGGATGTATTTCTTGGGGAGCATTAATAGTAGGTTTTCCTACATCTTTATCAGCAGTATGGGCTCCTGCAGGTGACCCACATATACAAAAAATTATAATAGTAGCTATGATAGTTGGGCTTACAATTATAAATTTATTAGGTGTATCTTTATCAAAAATTGTACAAAATGTTATAACAGTAGGTAAACTAATTCCATTGGTATTATTTATAGTGATAGGTGTATTTTTTATAAAAGGAGCTAATTTTACTAATTCAACAATGGTACCACCAGGAGCAGGAGTTACAGAATTTGGAGCAGCAGCACTTTTAATGTTTTATTCATTTACAGGGTTTGAATCTATAGCAGTGGCAGCAGAAGATATGGAGAATCCTCAAAAAAATATACCTATAGCAATTATAAGTGTAATAGTAATTGCATCAATAATATATATATTAAATCAAGTTGTGTGTGTTGGTATATTAGGAGATAAATTATCTAGTACAGCTACCCCTGTTGCAGATGCGGCGAGAATATGTTTTGGAAATATGGGAGCAGGATTAGTTACTTTTGGTACATTAGTTTCTGTTGGTGGAATTTGTATGTGTGGTGCTTTTGTAAATCCAAGAAGCTGTGTAGCCTTAGCTGATGACAAGATGTTACCAAGAATGTTTGCAAGAAAAGATAAAAATGGTACACCATATGTAGCGATAATAGCAACTATGATAATTACTATACCAATAGCTTTGTCTGGAAGTTTTGCTGAATTAGCAGCAATAAGTGCAGTTGCCAGATTTATACAATATATACCTACTTCTTTATCAGTATTAGTATTTAGAAAGAAAAGACCAGAATTAGTAGGAACTTTTAAAACTCCATTTGGAGCAGTAATTCCTTTAATTGCAGTGTGTGTTGGTACATGGTTACTATTCCAAGCGTCTATGCACCAATTAGTTATGGGATTAGGAGCATTAGCAGTTGGAGTACCACTATACTTTATAATGAAGTCCTATAATAGAAAGGTTTATGGAGAAGATTTAAAGAAAGTTATTTAAATTATATTGTAAATATTATTTGACTATCAGAGGAATATTATCAAAAAATTAAATATAAACAAATATATATAAGGTTATATTAAAATATTATTAAATTTTTATTTTAGTATAACCTTATATTGTTATTAATACATGAAAAATATTGTAATAGAGGTAAAATAATAGTATTATGTTTATTAGATAAAAAACTTGTTAGGAGGTAAATTTATGTCAGCAATAACTTTAAAGAATGGTATAGAAGTATCTATTAGAGAAGGCGTAAAAGAAGATGCCCAAGCTATTATAGATTTTTATAATGAAGTAGGCGGGGAAACTCATTTTCTTTCATTTGGGAAAGATGAATATAAAATATCTTTAGAAGACCAAGAAAATTCTATAGAATCAGCAAAAGCATCTGATAACTCAATAAAATTAATCGCATTTATAGATGGAGAGATAGCTGGTATTGCTACAATTGATTCCAACCAAAAAGCAAAAGGAAAGCATGTTGGAGTTTTAGGAATTGTTGTTAAAGAAAAATACTGGGGAGCTGGATTAGGTAAAAGACTTATGTTAGACCTTATAGAATGGTGTAAATCAAATGGAATAACTAAGAAAATAACTCTTGTTACTAATGAAGAAAATCATAATGCTATAGAATTATACAAAAGAGTTGGATTTGAAGTAGAAAGTATATTAAAGAAAGAGTGTTATTATAATGGTGTTTATACTGATTTAATAGGGATGTCACTTTTATTAGGAATATAATTAGTGTACATTTTATCTCGAAAAAATCATATTAAGTATGGTATAATCAAAGAAAGAATATAACTTAATATAATTTTGGAGGACGAATTATGAAAAATCTGTGTAAAATATCAGATGAATATTTAAATAGTAAACTTAAATATTTAAAGTTATTATCAAAACAATATCCGAGCATATCGAAAGCAAGTACGGAAATAATAAATTTAGAGGCTATATTAAATCTTCCAAAGGGAACAGAACATTTTATAACAGATGTACATGGTGAATATGAGCCATTTGTACATGTTTTAAAAAATGGTTCTGGTGTAATAAAGAGAAAAATAGAAGAATTATTTTCAAATACAATAAGAGATAGTGAAAAAAAGATGCTAGCAACTCTTGTATACTATCCTGAGCAAAAACTAGACTTAATAATTAAACAAGAGGAAAATATAGATGATTTTTATAGGATAAATATCTATAGACTTATAGAGCTTTGTAAGTACGCTTCTAGCAAATACACTAGGTCAAAAGTTAGAAAACTTTTACCAGAAAATTTTAAATACATAATAGAAGAACTTTTACATGAACACATTAAAAGTGAACATAAAGAAGAATACTATAAAAGTATAGTTGAGACAATAGTTGATATAGGGATAGCTAAAGAGTTTATAATTGCAATTTCCACAGTTATACAAAAGTTAGTTGTTGACAGACTACATGTCATAGGTGATATTTATGATAGAGGACCGAGACCAGATATAATTGTAGATAAGCTTATTGAACATCATTGTGTAGATATTCAGTGGGGAAATCATGACATACTATGGATGGGCGCAGCATCAGGTGAAAAAACTTGTATAGCAAATGCACTTAGAATTTCAGCTAGATATGCAAACCTAGATATTGTAGAAGATATATATGGGATAAATTTATTACCTTTAGCTACTTTTGCAATAGAAATGTATAAAGATGACCCATGTAAAGAATTTATTCCTAAGATTAATGACCAAAGTGTTACAACAACAGAAAAGTCTTTAATGGCAAAAATGCACAAGGCAATAAGTATAATTCAATTTAAACTTGAAGGTGAAGTGATAAAAAGAAGACCTGAGTTTGAAATGGAGCATAGGCTTTTGCTTAACATGATAAATTATGAAGAGGGAACAATTACCTTAAAAGGAAAGACATATAAACTAAAAGATACTTATTTGCCTACAATAGATAAAAAAGACCCATATAAATTGAGTATTGAAGAAAAAAATGTTATTGAAAAATTAGTGTCTTCATTTAGAGGTAGCGAAAAATTACAAAAGCATGTTTCATTTTTATTTTCTAAAGGAAGCATATATTTAAAGGCAAACTCAAATTTATTAATTCATGGATGTGTCCCATTGAATGAAGATGGAAGTTTTATGTCTATGAATATAATGGGAAAAGAATATAAAGGTAAAATCCTTATGGATAAGATGGAATCTCTAGCAAGAGAAGGTTTTTTCTTTAAGGATAAAGCAGAAGAAAAATTATATGGTATGGATATTATGTGGTATTTGTGGACTGGAAAATGTTCATCATTATTTGGAAAAGACGATATGACTACATTTGAGAGATATTTTATAGCAGAAAAAGAAACTCATAAAGAAAATAAGAATCCATATTTTAAGCTTAGAGAAAGTGATGTTGCTTGTGAAAGAATATTTGAAGAATTTGATTTAGAACTTGACGAATCACATATAATAAATGGGCATGTTCCTGTAGAAAGTAAAAATGGAGAGAGCCCAATAAAAGCTAATGGAAAAATTCTTGTTATAGATGGTGGTTTTTCTAGAGCATATCAAAAAACTACTGGTATAGCTGGATACACTTTGATATATAATTCTAGAACTTTACAACTAGTATCACATGAACCATTTAATTCTGCTGAGGAGGCTATTGCAAATGAAAGCGATATCTTATCGACAACTGTTGTAGTAGAGCATAAGGCAAAGAGAAAAATGGTGAGAGATACTGATGAGGGTCTAAAAATACAAGAAGAAATAGAAGACTTAAAATTACTTTTAATGGCCTATAAAAAAGGGCTAATAAAAGAAATGTAAACAATAAAAAACTAAGACGACTCTATGCTTGAGAGTGGTCTTAGTTTTTATTTTTATAATAATTTACTTACTAAGTGAATCCTAAACAATAGGGTTCATTTTTTTATAGATAAATATTATTAAAAAAATTATATATGTTTTGGTAATATTCCTTGTCCTTTATAAATAGAATTATATAAACAAAGGAGGAGGACAAGAAATGAATAAACTTTCAGATGAAATAATAAACTCTCTTTCTACAAACATAAGAGAGAAGGTAGAAAAAATCTCAAACAATAATCTAAACATAGAAGAAATTAGATTACGTTCACAAAAACCATTGATACTAAATGCAAACTCTAAAGATTATTTTTATAATCAAAAAACTATGGTACTTGATTTAAATCAGCACGATTCATATATAGTGACAAGGGAAGATATAGAGCAAACTTTTCAAATAATATGTAAATACTCAATACATTCATTTATGGATGATATAAAAAAAGGATTTATAACTTTGAGAGGAGGCCATAGAGTAGGGTTAGTTGGAAAAGTAATAGTAGAAGATGGACAAGTCAAAAATATAAAACACATATCATCTTTAAATATAAGAGTATCAAGAGAAGTCATAGGATGTTCAAATAAGATTTTAAGTCATATCATAAAAGGTAAAAATCAAATTAATAATACCTTGATAATATCACCACCTCAATGTGGAAAGACAACTTTAATTAGAGATATAGTAAGAAATTTAAGTAATGGTAATGAGGAATATGGATTTAAAGGATTGAAGGTAGCACTAGTAGATGAACGTAATGAGATAGCAGGGGCTTACTTAGGTATTCCACAGATGGATGTTGGAATAAGGACTGACATAATAGAGACTTGCCCAAAAGATTTGGGTATTACAATGCTTTTAAGATCCATGTCGCCAAATGTTATCGTGACAGATGAAATTGGAAGTGAGAAAGAAATAAAGGCATTATATACAGCATTAAATGGAGGTATTGGATTAATAACTACTGTACATGGAGATTCAATGGACGATATACAAAATAGAAAAGAGCTAAACAAACTCTTAGACAAAGAATTGTTTAAAAAAGTTATAATTCTTTCTGCTAAGAAAGGTGCAGGGACAATTGAAAAAATTTATGATTTAGAAGAAAAGAGATGGTACTTTGCAAATTAAGATAATTATTATAGCACTCTTAATAGGAAGTAGTTATTTGATAGGTGAGCATATATACAAAACCTATACACGAAGACACAAACAGCTAAATGATTTAATAAGAGTTTTAGAAATATTAAGGATGGATTTATCTTTTGGGCTTTATACATTAGAAGAAATTTTTAGAAGGATAGGATGCAATAAAGACTTTTGTTTTTGGAGTTTTTTCTATCAAATCTCAGAAGAACTTCACAATGAACAAAGCAAAACTTTAGAAGAGATAATATCAGAGAATACTGAAATTTTAGTTAAAGAAACTTATCTTGGAAGTAAAGAAATTGAGGAATTAAAAAATCTAATTCTTACATTGGGAAAAAGTGATATAGAGTCCCAACAAAGAATGATAGATTTATCTATAGAAAATCTGAAAAAACAAACCTATGAAACAAAAGAAGACATAAGTAAAAAAGGGTTACTATATAAAAAATTAGTAACATTTATAGGCATAGGTATATGTATTATATTGATTTAATATGGGGAGGTTTATTATGGAGATATCATTGATATTAAAGGTTGCAGGTGTAGGTATTCTAATATCAGTATTGAATATGATATTGGAAAAAACAGACAGAAAAGATTGGGCTGGACTTACTACTTTGGCGGGTGTAATAATCGTGTTGGGAATGGTAATAACAGAAATAAGTGATTTATTTAATACTGTAAGAACAATGTTTCAACTTTACTAAAGAGGAGGGAGTAATTTGGAAATAATGCAATTAATAGGAATTGCAATCATTTCAACTACACTCTGTTTAGTAATAAAAAAAGATAGACCAGAGATAGCAAATTTCATAGCAATAATAACTGGAGTAACAATATTATTATCAGTTATGTTTAAGCTAAATTTTATAATAGATAGCATACAAGATTTAGCTAATAAAGCTAATATTCCAACTATGTATATATCTTTAATAATAAAATTAATTGGAATAGCATATTTAATGGAATTTGCAATACAACTTTGTAAAGATTGTGGGGAAGGAAACATTGCTTCAAAACTAGAGTTTGGAGGAAAAATAATAGTTATGTCAATGTCTTTCCCTATACTTTTATCCATTGTAGAAATGGTGGTGAATATAATTCCATAGTTATTTATGTTGAGGTAGATAGCTATAGATATATTAGTTGTTATTTAAAGGATATTTTGTTGTATTGAGGTTTATAGAGTGAAGAGAGGCATGGTTGCTTATGAAAAAAAGATTTTTACCAATGATTATGGGATTTGTATTGACTTTCTTTTTTGTAAATATCTTTGCCATTATAATATTCGCTAATGAGGTTCCAAGTAGCGAAGATAAAGAATATGGTGAAGCTAAGAGTAGCATAGATAAATATATTGATGGTCAGTTAGACAAGCTAGATATAAATGAAATTCAAGATTATATAAATAAAGAAATAGTCATTAATGATGTTAATTTAAAATCGTTTGTAAAAGACTTAATTAGTGGAGAAAAAAATATTTTAGATTTATTTAATAAAGATGGACTGAAGATATTGATGTTTGATGAGTTTAAAGCAAGTTTAAAGGTAGTGGCAGTAATTTTAGTATTAGCTTTATTGTCATCTATTTTAAAAAGTTTAGAGAATTCTTTTTCATCAGGTGCAGTTAGTCAAATAGCAACGTATATAATATTTATCACAATGGTATCGCTCACTTTAATTGGATTTAAAGATGTACTACAAATTTGTTATGATGCAATAGACCATACTGTAGGTCTTATGCAAGTCATAATGCCAATACTAATAACATTTTTACTTTTAATTGGATTTCCAATAACATCTACCACTTTAAATCCTATTTTTATAGGAGGAGTGACATTTATAAATGTGTTTTTCAAGAAATTTTTATTTGTATCAGTAACTGTTGCATTTGGAATTCTAATAATAAATAATTTATCAAAAAACATAAGGCTGAAAAGATTTTTTTCTTTTGTAAAACAAATAAATTATGTTTCTATTGGGGCTATGTTTACTGTATATTTAGGACTTGTATCTATACAAGGGTTATATGTAACTAGTTTTGATAAATTCAGTGTAAAAACTGCGAAGTTTGCTATAGGTAACTTTATACCAGTTGTTGGTGGATTTGTATCAGATTCTGTGGATATTTTACTATCTTCATCTCAACTTATAAAAAATATATTTGGTGGAATAGGACTTATCTTACTCATTGGGATTTGTTTACTTCCAGTGATAAAAATTTTATCCGTGATAGTGGTATATAAATTGGCAGCAATAATTGTAGAGCCTGTTGGAGAAGATGGAATATCAAATTTTTTAAATGAAGTCGCAAATCTAATGATAATAATGTTGGCATCAGTAATTGCTATAACAATAATGTTCTTTGTGACTGTAGCTATTTTGACCTCGATAAGTGTAGTAAGTCAAGGATAATGTATAGATTAATAAATAGTAACTACTTTTAATTTAAATGTTTTAGAGAGGAGGATGCTATGTTAGAGGGCATAAAGACATGGATAGTTAGTATTTTAATAGGAGCATTCATAGTAAATATAGTTGATATGATTTTACCTAGTTCCAAGATAAAGCCATATGTGAACTTGGTGTTAAATTTTATATTTGTATTTATTGTAATAACTCCAGTGGTAGGATTTTTTTCAAAAGATATGAGCTTAGAAGATAGAATCTTAAAATCTATGGGAAATTACAATAAGGAATATGTAGATAGTACAAATGCTTTAGCAGAAGAGACTGGAAATACTAGCTTGTCTAAGGGGTATGAAGATGGTTTAAAAGAAGTGCTTAAGCTAAAGCTTGATGAATATGGTTATGATTTAGAAGATATAGAGCTTAATGGTGCAAATATAAATAATATAAAAATAAAAGAAAAAAATGATATGTCAAAGAGCAATATTGATGAAGAAAATAAAAATAATAGTACTAAAGGAGATGAAGATAGCATAAACTCTAATGACAAAGAAAATTCTAAACAAGTTTTTAAAAAAGGTACAGAGTATGGACTGAATCTAAATGAAGACAAACTAAAAAATGACCTAATAAAAGTGCTTGATGTTTCTATAGAAACTATACAAATTGATAAATAGGAGTTGGAAGAATGTTTAAAAACTTAAACGACAAAGATAAGAGAAAGGTATATTCACTAATAACTATAGCTGGAATATGTGTGGTGTCATTAGTACTATTATCTTGTTTTCCAAGTAGCAAAACTGATAAAAAAGTTGGAAAAACAGATGCTGACAAAAAGACTGAAAAACAAATTGCTAAGGAACATGAAAAAGACGATTTAGAATCAAAATTAACAACAATACTATCTAAAATTGATGGAGCAGGAGATGTTGATGTAATGATTACATTTGAGTCAAGTGAAGAAATACAACCTGCTTTTAATTCAAATCAAACAACAGAAACAACAGAAGAGAAAGATGCACAAGGTGGAGAAAGAACAGTTACAACTTCAAGTGAAAATAAAACAATGATAACTTCAAATTCAAGTGACCCTGTAGTTATAAAAACTACAGAGCCAAAGATAAAAGGAGTGATAGTAGTAGCAAGTGGAGCTAGTAATCCAAATGTCAAAGAAACACTTTATAGTGCAGTTCAAACATCATTACAAGTAGCAGGTCATCAAGTAGAAATATATTCTAAATAAATACATATAACCGGGGGGATAAATGAATGAAGTTTAATTATAAGGGAAGAGGATTTGTAATAATAACTTTAACTGCAATGTTAGTAATAGTAGGAACAGTAAACTATCAACTTAGTAAGAAATCTTTACTAGAAACATCAAAAGAATTTAAAGCATACGAAGAAGCTCAATTACAGAAAAATACTACTGATGATAGTGATAGTAGCAACAAAGAAGATTCAGATGCAACAAATAAACAAGATAGCAAAGAGAGTGCTGACATTGATATAGTTGATAGTAAGGCTAGTAAGGTGAAGGAAAAAGTAACTGAAACAAGTAAGGAAATAAAAGCTCAATTATCATCTGAAAAGAATATGAAAAAAGCATCTTATATTTTAGATATGAAAATGAATAGAGAAAAACAAAGAAATGAATTAGTTCAAGATTTAAATGAAATGATAAATAATCCATCTACAACAGAGGAATCTAGAAAAGAAGCTTCTAATATGAAATTAAATATAGTTAAAACTCAAGAAAAGGAACTTCAAATAGAAAATCTTTTGAGTACAAAAGGATATGAAGAAGCATTAGTTTATATAAGTGATAGCAAAGTCAATGTTGTTGTAAATGAAGCTAAGTTAGATAAGAAAGATGCAGCAAAAATATTTGATTTGGTTGCAGAACAAGCTAATGTAAAGTATGAAAATATTAAACTTACAAATAATAATACTAAGTAAATTATAAACCTCAGAATTAACTGAGGTTATTTTCTTGCAAAGTAGAGTTGTATTTGGTATTATTATACTTATAAAAATAGTTCCTTAAAATCAGGAGGTAAGTTTTAATATGGAAGATAATAAATTTGGACAAGTAAAAATATCTAATGATGTAATAGCTACAATAGCTGGCTTAGCAGCATTAGAAGTTGAGGGCATAGAAACTACAGCAACATTAACAGATAAGTTGTTAAAAAATAATGGAGTAAAAATACAAATAGAGGAAGAGGATGTTAATTTAGACGTAATGGTTATGATAAAGTATGGCATGTCAATACCAGATACAGCTTTTAAAGTTCAAGAAAATGTAAAAAATACTGTTGAGACAATGACAGGACTGAAGGTTTCTCAAGTAAATATACACATTCAAGGAATCAGCTTTAAGAAAGATAAAGTTGATAAAGAAGAAGTAAAAGCAACTAAGAAAAATTAATATTAGCCCTCTGAAAAGTCAGAGGGTTTTTTGTTGGCATTTGATTTTATATAGATAATTAAACTTAAAGGAGAATTTTAATTGATGAAAAAAGATAGGGCACAAAAAAGTACAACAAGGGAATATATAATGAAACTTATATACCAAATAAATATTAATAAAGAGGAATTTGAAGGTTTAGACGATAAAGTAGATTCTTTCTTAAAAGATAATTCAGAACATATTATAAATAGATATGAAGAACTTACACTTAAGTACTCAAATAATGCAAAATTAAAATTAGAAGATACTAAACTTGAAGATATAATAGATAGAGAATATATAAATACAGTATGTAAAGCACTAAGAGAGAATCATGATAAGATAGATGAATTAATAAATAAGCATGCTAAAAATTGGACAGTAGATAGAATGCCAAAGGTAGATGTGTCTATACTTAGATTATCAGTGTGTGAAATAGTTTATTTAGACACTCCTAATAAAGTATCAATAAATGAAGCTGTGGAACTTGCAAAGATATATTGTGATGATAAATCTCCTAAATTTATAAATGGAATATTAGGAAGTGTTGTTGATGAAATTGGACAATAATATAATAATTGGAATTGATACTAGCTGCTATACTACTTCTATAGCAGCTATCTCTTTAGAGAAGAAAGTTATTTTTAATGAAAAAATAATGCTAGAAGTAAAGGCAAATTCAAAAGGATTGAGACAGAGTGAAGCTGTATTTCAACACGTAAATAATTTAGGATTACTTAGTGATAGGATAAAATCATTTGGGGATAAGTTTGTCATAGAAGGAGTTTGTTCATCTATTAAGCCTAGACCAGTTGAAAGTTCATACATGCCTGTATTTAATGTTGGGTACAATTTTGGAAAGTTACTGTCAAGTATACATGGATGTAAATTTTATGAAACTACTCATCAGGAAAATCATATTGAGGCTAGTTTATTAAATAGTAAATTGAAAAATAATAACAAATTTATTTCTGTTCATATGTCAGGTGGTACGACAGAGATACTTTTGATAACTAAGCATGATAATAATTATGATACAAATGACAAAGATTTAGATGTAATAACTAAAATAAGTAATAAAATAAATTTAGATGCAACAGATAAAATAAATACTAAAAAAGATGGTAAAAGTAAGTTATACAATAATTTTGGATATAATATAAATATAATTGGAGGAAGTAAAGATATTAGCTTTGGACAACTTATAGACAGAATAGGTGTCAAGCTAGGATATAAATTCCCTTCAGGGAAATATCTAGATGAAAATGCTTTAAATTGTAATCTAAAAATAGAAAGTGGTCTAAAAACTTCTGTAAGAGATGGATATATGAATTTATCTGGATTAGAAAATCAGGTGAATAAAATTATAGATGACAATAGAGATGATATTAATAAAGATAAAAAAGAATATATATCTAAATTAGTGCTGGATTCAATAGTTAGAAACATGTTTAAATCTTTAATATATTTGTGTGAAGCTTACAATGTAGAAGAAGTAGTTTTTGCAGGTGGAGTTTCTGCAAGTAAGTATATCCTTAAAGAATTAAGTTTAAAACTAAGGAAAAATTGTATAAAAGCTCATTTTACAGAGCCACAATATTCAACTGATAATGCTGTTGGGTGTGCTATAATAGGATTGAATAACTTTTTAGGAGAAAAAATATGAAACTAAGAGCTTTAGATATAAGCGAAGCAAATTCATATATTAAAAGAATTTTAATAAATGACCCAATACTTTCTAATCTTAAAGTCAAGGGAGAAATTTCTAATTTTAAAATACATAGTAGTGGAAATGTTTATTTATCATTAAAGGATGAAACTTCAAAGCTAAACTGTGTAATTTTTAAAAGTAATTTTAATCGTAATCTAAAATTAGACAATGGAGTAAAGGTTGTAGCTAGTGGATATATATCAGTCTATGAAAGAGATGGTGCATATCAATTATATATTAACGAAATTGAAATAGAGGGAATTGGGAATTTACACATAGAATTTAACAAATTAAAAGAAAAACTTAATAAGGAAGGTTTGTTTGATTCTAAATACAAAATACCTATACCTAGAATGCCAAATTCAATTGGAGTTATAACATCTCCAACAGGAGCTGTTATAAGAGATATAATAAATGTAATAAAAAGAAGATATCCAAAAGTCAATATAAAGCTTTATCCAGTAACTGTTCAAGGAGATAAGTCAGCAGAAGAAATATGTGAAGCAATTAGATTTTTTAATCATATGAAGAATGTGGATACAGTTATAGTTGGTAGAGGCGGGGGTTCAATAGAAGAACTTTGGTCTTTTAATGATGAAATGGTAGCAAGAGAAGTTTTTAACTCTCAAATTCCAATAATATCAGCAGTTGGGCATGAAACTGATTTTACTATTTGTGATTTTGTGTCTGACATGAGAGCTCCAACACCATCAGCAGCGGCTGAGATTGCAACTCCATCATTAGAGGATATAAAATATAAACTTGGGAATATAAAAAGCAGACTGAACAAGTCTCTTATAAACCAAGTTGAATTAGACCAATACAAGTTAGAATCAGTGTTTAATAAAATAAATAACTATTTAGATTCTTATACAATAAAAGATAAAGTTATACAATTAGATAAAATATATGATAAAATAATTTTTGGAATAGAAAATAATTTAAAATTAGAAGATGAAAAATTAATAAAGGTTGGAGCATTACTTCATAACCTAAGTCCATTAGCTACTATGGACAGAGGTTATAGTATAGTTCAAAAAAACGGAAAAGTAATAAATAGTATAAAAAGATTGAAAACTGAAGATAACATAGATATAGTATTAAAAGATGGAAATTTAGAATGTATAATAGATAAAATTGAAAATAAAGAGGTATAATATGAACTTAACCTATGAAGAAGCTTACAAAAGATTGGAGAGCATTTTAAATGAGCTAGAATCTAAGAATGCTAGCTTAGATGAATCTTTAAGCTTATATGAAGAAGGAATTAGTCTTTATAAACATTGTAATAAGCTTTTGGATGATGCCAAATTAAAAATAAGTAAATTTAATCAATTAGGAATAGAAGAGGATTTTAGAATAGAGGAGGAATAAAAGTGGAATTTAAACAACATTTAAAAGAAAAAGCAAGTTTTATAGAAGATGTACTTAAAGAATATATGCCAAAAGAAGAAGGTTATCAAAAAACTGTTATTGAGGCTATGAACTACAGCTTGAGCGCTGGAGGTAAGAGATTAAGACCAATACTTACATTAGAAGCCTGTAAGGTAGTTGGAGGAAATGAAGAAGAAGCTATACCTTTTGCTATTGCAATTGAAATGATACATACATACTCACTTATACATGACGACTTACCAGCTCTTGACAATGATGATTTAAGAAGAGGAAGACCAACAAATCATAAGGTATATGGAGAAGCAATGGGAATTTTAGCAGGAGATGCTTTACTGAACTATGCTTTTGAAGTTATGCTTGCAGGTTCAATAAATAAAGAAAATCCAGAAAAATATCTAAAAGCTATAAATGAAATTGCTAAAGGTGCTGGAATATATGGAATGATAGGTGGGCAAGTAGTAGATGTAGAAAGTGAAAATAAACAAATTGAAAAAGAAAAATTAGATTATATACATATGAATAAAACTGCGGCAATGATGGTTGGATGTATGAGAGCAGGAGCAACTATAGGTGGAGCAAATTCAGAACAAATGGAAGAAATAACTAAATATGCAAAAAATATCGGATTATCATTCCAGATAGTAGATGATATACTAGATATAGTAGGAGATGAAGCAAAATTAGGGAAAAAAGTTGGAAGTGATATAGAGAATCATAAATCAACATACCCATCTCTTTTAGGATTAGATAAATCTAAAGAAATTGCACATAATTTAATAGATGAGGCAAAGAAGAGTATAGAAAAATTATCTGACAATGTAGATTTTTTAAAGGGATTGGCTGAATATATAATAGATAGAGAATATTAAAATATACAGCTAAAATCGAGGAGGGAAAAATGGACTTTTTTTCGGAGATTTTTAACAATGGGGCTTTGGGAATAAGTCTTATTGCTTGTTTCTTAGCACAATTCATAAAGATATTTACTGGGAAGGGAAAGAGAATTGAGTTTTCAAGAATACTCATTTCAGGAGGTATGCCTAGTTCTCATAGTTCTTTTGTTACAAGTTTAGCTACAGTGGTAGGTATTGAAAAAGGGTTTAATTCTACTGATTTTGCTATAATTACTGTGCTTGCACTGATTATAATGTATGATGCAGCAGGTGTTAGACGTGCTGTTGGTAAACAAGCTACTATATTGAATCAGATGGTAGCAGACCTTCAACATGGAAAGCATATAGAACAGAAGAAATTAAAAGAATTAATAGGTCACACACCACTAGAGGTTTGGTTTGGAGCTTTACTTGGTATAGTAACAGCTTTAATATTGATGTAAATTTAAAATTTACAAAATAAAAGGTGAGGATAATATGTATAAATATTTAGATAAAGTAGATTCTCCAAAAGATATAAAAAATATGAGCATAGAAGAAATGGATTTACTTGCAAAGGATATAAGAAAATTTTTAGTAAAATCTGTTTCCAAGACAGGAGGACACTTAGCTTCTAACTTAGGTGTAGTTGAGTTAACATTAGCACTTCATAAAGTGTTTGACAGCCCTAAAGATAAAATCGTATGGGATGTAGGACATCAGTCTTATGTTCACAAAATGGTTACTGGAAGAAAAGATTGTTTTGTATCTTTAAGACAATTCAATGGACTAAGTGGTTTTCCAAAGGAGAGTGAAAGTCCTCATGATATTTTCGACACAGGACATAGCAGTACATCTATTTCTGTGGCAACAGGTATTGCCTGTGCTAGAGATATAAAAAAAGAAAACTATAGTGTTATATCTGTAATTGGAGATGGTTCTATAACTGGAGGTATGGCGCTTGAAGCTTTAAATCAATTGGGATATATAAATACTAATATGATAGTAATTCTTAATGATAATGAGATGTCCATAGATAAAAATGTTGGTGGAATGTCTAAATATCTATCAAGTATTATAAGAAATTCAACAGTTGTTAAAATGACAGATGAAGTTGATAAAATTTTAAATGTTACATCAACAGGTGAAATTTTATCTAAGACTGCACATAGATTTAAGGATAAATTAATATATAGTTTTTCTCCTCAAGATTGTTCATTTTTTGATTCATTAGGTATAAAATATTATGGGCCTATAGATGGTCATAATACTAAAGAATTAATAGAAACACTTAGAAAAGCTAAACATAAAAAAGGACCTGTACTTTTACATGTTATTACAAAAAAAGGAAAAGGATATAAATTTGCAGAGGAACAACCTGATAAATATCATGGAGTATCAAAGTTTGATATAAAGACAGGAGTAACATCTTCTAAAGTTAAGTCTATGTCAACCAGTGTTGGTGAAAAATTAGTTGAGATGGCTAGCAAAAACGAAGAAATAGTAGCAATAACAGCTGCAATGCCATCTGGGACAGGATTAAACTTATTTGAAAGTGCTTACCCGAAAAGATATTATGATGTTGGTATAGCTGAACAACATGCAACAGGGTTTGCGGCAGGTCTTGCAAAAAATGGTATGAAGCCTTATTTTGCTGTATATTCGTCATTTTTGCAAAGAGCATATGACCAAGTTATTCATGATGTATGTATAACAAAAAAACCAGTTACTTTTCTTATAGATAGAGCTGGCCTAGTTGGAAATGATGGTGAAACTCATCATGGTATGTTTGATTTAAGTTACTTAAATTCTATTCCAAATATTGTAGTAATGGCTCCAAAAGATACAAGAGAAATGGAACTTATGATGGATTTATCATTAAAATTGGATTCTCCTTTGGCAATTAGATATCCAAGAGGAAATAGTTACTATCTAAATAAAGGAGAATACAAAGAAATTAAGTTAGGTAAATATGAGATATTAGATGATGGACAAGATACAGTCATACTTTCTATTGGAAATATGGTGAAACATGCTCTAGAAGCTAAAGAAATATTATTAGAAGAAGGTATAAATCCAACAATAGTTAATGCTAGATTTTTAAAGCCAATGGATGAAGAGATGTTGCATGCTTTATTTAAGAATCATAAAAATGTAGTTACAGTAGAAGATAATGTTATTACTGGTGGGTTTGGAAATAGAATAAGTAAATTTATTATAGATAATGGATATAAAGTAAATATACTTAATATAGCAATACCAGAAGAGTTTATAAAACATGGCAATGCAGATGAACTATATAATTTTGTAGGATTATCGCCAAAGTGCATTGCTGATAAAATAAGAAAGTTAGTATAAATAATATTGATTCAATTTAATATAAAATTTAAAATTTGTCACTTAGAATAAATATCGAGTGTGTTACTTTAAGCTACTTTAGTCAATATTAAAGTAGCTTTTAACAGAAAGGTAATTTTATGAAGAAAAGAATAGATTTATTGTTAGTAGAGCAAGGACATTTTGAGAGTAGAGAAAGAGCTAAAAAAGCAATAATGGCTGGGCTAGTTTTTGTTGATAATCAAAGATGTGATAAGGCAGGTACAGAAGTAAAAGAGGAGTGTGCTATAGAAGTAAAAGGAAATCCAATACCATATGTTAGTAGGGGGGGGCTAAAGCTTGAAAAAGCAATGAAAAACTTCGACTTAACTATTGATGGAAAAGTGTGTATGGATATAGGAGCATCTACAGGTGGTTTTACAGACTGTATGCTAAAAAATGGAGCTATAAAAGTATTTTCCATTGATGTTGGTTATGGTCAGCTTGCGTGGAAATTGAGACAAGATGATAGAGTTGTTTGTATGGAAAGAACAAACATAAGAAATGTAACAATAGAAGATACAAAACAATTTGCAGATTTTGCATCAATTGATGTATCTTTTATATCATTGAAACTAGTACTTCCAAAAGCAAAAGAATTAGTTATTCATAATGGAGAAATTGTAGCCTTGATAAAACCTCAATTTGAAGCAGGAAGAGAAAAGGTAGGCAAGAAAGGTGTAGTTAGAGAAAAATCTACACATATAGAAGTTATAAAAATGATTTCTGATTTTTCAGTACAAAATGGATTTGAAATTTTAGGGTTGGATTTTTCTCCAATTAAGGGTCCAGAAGGAAATATAGAATATTTAATTCATTTAAAAAATGGAAATGAAGGATATGAATTTGATAGTGATATGTATGACAAAAAAATAGTAGAAGTTGTTGAGGCTTCTCATAATTTAGAGAAATAGAATAAAAGGGGGCTTAGACTTGATCCTCGAATTATATATGAAAAATTGTGCCTTAGTTGAAGAACTAAGGCTGGGTATTGATAAAAACTTAAATATACTTACAGGTGAAACTGGTTCAGGAAAATCTATAATAATAGATGCACTTGGGCTTTGTCTAGGTGAGAAATATGATAGGTCTTTTTTAAGAAAAGGTACAGATAAGGGACTTGTTGAAGCTATATTTTTCTCAGATAACGTATATCTAAAAAAAGTATTAGATGAAAATGATATAAGTATAGAAGATGATAATTTATTGGTTATAACTAGATTGATATATTCAGATGGGAAAAGTACTGCTAGAGTAAATGGAAGGACTGTTAAAGTATCTTTTCTAAAGGAAATTGCATCTACACTTATAGATATACATGGTCAACATCAAAATCAAGCTTTATTCAATAAGGATACACACTTAAAATTTCTAGACTTATTTGGAGAAAATGAACTAGATAAGTTTAAAGCTGATTATAGAAAAGTGTATTACAAATATAGTGAAGTAAAAAGAGCTTTGAATTCTTTAACAGAAAATAAGGATGATATGCAGATTCAACGAGAAATAGATTTATTAAGATTTCAAATAAATGAAATTGAGGCTGCAAATTTAAATAAAAATGAATATGAAGATTTATTAAAGCAAAGAGATGTGTATAGAAATAGTGAAAAGATATATAATAATTTAAACTTAAGTTATAGTAAATTACATAATGGTGAGTATAATGTCATTGACTTGATAGGTATTGCATCTAAAGAGCTTAATGATATATCTAAATATGACAGTGTTTTAAGTGAATACAGTGAAACTATAGAAAGAATAATGTATGAACTACAAGATATATCTAGTGATATAAGAAATTACAAAGATAATATAGATTTTGAGCCTTATGAATTGGAACAGATTGAACTTAGAATTGATGAGATTAATAACTTAAGAAGAAAATATGGAGATAGTATAGAAGCTATATTTGAATATTATGAAAAGACAAAAGATAGATTGGATGAGATATTAAATAGAGATGAAAGAGTTGAACAACTAAAAAATCAATTGATAAAAATAGAAGAAGAGCTAAAAATAAAAGCCATCAAATTGACTAAAGCAAGAAATAAAGTGGCAATTCAATTAGAGGAAATACTTCTTGATGAACTAAAAAGTTTAAATATGAAAAATGTAATGTTCAAAGTTAATTTTGAAGAAAGTTCATTTACCATAAATGGAATAGATGATATTGAGTTTATGATATCTTTCAATTTAGGGGAAGATATCAAACCTATATATAAAGTTGCATCAGGTGGTGAAATGTCTAGATTTATGTTGGCATTTAAGACTATATTGGCTGATATAGATGATATAGATACTTTAGTGTTTGATGAAATAGATACAGGGATAAGTGGTATAGCTGCACAAATTGTTGGTGAGAAATTGAGTGATATAGCAAAGAAAAAACAAATAATATGTATAACTCATTTACCTCAAATTGCTGCAAATGCAGATACTCATTATTGTATAGAAAAAGATACTTCAAATAATAGAACATTTACAAATGTCAAGAAATTAAATCAATCTCAAAGAAAAAATGAAATTGCAAGACTTATAGCAGGTAATAATATAACAGAAAAAACTATAGAACATGCAAGCGAAATTATTGAAATGGCCAAAAAAAGTTAGGGAAAAAGTTTATTTTAAATAGATGTAGAGAATATTTTATCTGAATACTTTACATCTATTTTTTATGATGAAAGTATTTTAAAATATTTAATCTGGATATCAAAAATAAATAAAAATTATAATTTAAATAAATCTTGTATAAACTTGTAACTGTAAAAATTTTAAGTTTTTGAGTATAATATTATGTATTAAGGTAGTAGTGGGGGGATATTAAATGAATAAAAAAAATACTATGTACTTAATTTTTATAATAATAGTTATTATAGTATTAGGGTATATTTTATTAGCTATTAATAGTATCAAAAATAATCTTAACACTTCTAATGATAAATTAGATTATTTATCACGAGAAATTATGAATACTAAGTCAGACGTTAGCAATACAATTAATGAGGAAATGTCCAAAAGTTATATAACAAAAAGCATTAATTTAAAAGTTAAAAAATTAGAAAAAGACGAATGTGTAATTGATGTGGATACACAGTTGAGTAAACTTGGTAAGGATGGAAAAGTTTTCTTTATGTATAAAGCAGATAGTGATAAATGGAATGAGATTGAGATGACAAAGCATGGAGAATTATCATATATTTGTGAAATAAAAATAACTACAGGTAGTGAATATGATTATAAAGTAGTTACAAGTGGTACAACATCTGAAAGCTCAGATATTCAAAAATTGACTAAGTCTGATTATATGCCTGAACCACCTGTATTTAATTATGGAATAAGGGACAACAAGGAATACTTTATTGAAATATTGGAAAACAGCAATCTATTTAATCATGAAAGTGAAAAATCAAAAAATAAAGTTTATAATAATATCAAGTTAAAAAATGTAGATATTATTGTAAATGAAGGTAAAGGAGATACTGTATATAAAGCGAAGTCTGATAAAGTATCAAATGATAGTGAAGATGATAATATAGATAGAAAGCAAGTAAATTATGAGGCTACTTTTCCTAAAAAGGATATTGATGATATAATTTATATTAAAGCAAAGCTTACATACAATAATGGCGTAGAATATATAAAAGATATAACTGAAGATATAAGTATTGGTTTGGAAGACTTAGAGAAATAAATATATTCAAAATAATTTAATCAGTAAAATAGAGTATAAATAAAATATATATAATTTTATTTATACTCTATTTTTTTATTTATAATTTTAACTCCATGTATCTAGCCCCTTCAATTGGATTATAAGTGTAAGGGTCTATATCATAAAAACCAATTTTTTCGTATAAACCTTGAGCACTTTTCATGCTTGGAAGAGTATCTAGTCTCATATATGTATATCCAATCTTTTTAGCTTCTTCTACGATTTCTTCTAATAATATTTTTCCTATTTTAAGTCCTCTAAATTTATCTCTTACATATAACCTTTTTAATTCACATACTTTATCTTCAAGTTTTTTTAATGCAACACAACCTGCTAAATTTTCATCAACAAATGCTAGTATTAATGAACCTGAAGGTTTTTCATATTTTCCTGGAAGTGTTTTTAATTCATTATTAAAGTCTTGGAAACACAAATCTATATTCAATGAATTTGAATATTCATTAAATAAAATCTTTACATTTTCAAGATTTTCTAAATCATTTGCTTCAACAAATTTTAAAATTACATTTTGAGTCATTTTGTTTATCATTATATAAATATATTTATATAATGACTTCACCTCCTTGATAGATATATATTTTTGTTAATATCAATTAAATTTTAATACCATTACCTTTTCTCCACCATAGTCAAGTTCTCCATTAAACTCAAATCCAAAGCTTTTGTAAAGTCCAATAGCCATTTTGTTGTTATCGAATATACTAAGGTATAACTCATTGCTATTATATTCATTTTTAAGATGATTTATAAGGAAATTTAAGGATGCTTTTCCATACCCTTTGCCTTGATACTTTGAGTCAATCATGAATCTATCAAGCCAAACTCTGTCATCTTCTAGGCGACCATACATAGCAAATCCTATCAGTATATTGTCATCATATATTCCAACAGGTATCCAAGCTGTTATAAACTTAGACTCAGCAATAGAAAGTGCATTGCTTTCTATATAATCTAATTGATTTTTATCTACAGACAAATTGACTAAATCATGCCAATTATTTATGTCTGCAATTCTTACATTTAATTTCAAAATATTACCGCCCTTCAAACTTTTTACTACAATATAATACTACCATATTATAGGCTAAAAAGCACTTAGTAAGATATACAACGAGGTTTTTAAATGAATAAATTTTTACGAAAAAGGAATTATAAATACATAATAATACAGCATAGGAGTAGATGAATATATGAACAAAATAAATAAGAATTTCAAAAATATTTGGATAATATTAGGAGCTGTATCGATTTTTATGATGGTTATAATTTTTCAAAATAAAAATTGTAATACGAATAATGAGACCCCAATAGAAACTTTTACAATTAAGAATCATGATAAAAAATATGTATATCCACTTGGAAATATAATTGGAGTGAAAGCAAATACAGATGGTGTATTGGTTTTAGGATATGAGGAAGAGGATGTAGATTATATTGGAGGCATACAGATTGGCGACAATATAGTAAAAATAGATAATAAAAAAATAAAAGATAGTCAGGATGTATCAAAGATTTTAAATGAAGCTAAAAAAAGTAAAATAGAAGTGACTTTTGAAAGAAAAAATAAATATAAAACAGAGACAATAGAAACTAAAAAAGAAAATGGTAATTATAAACTTGGATTATGGGTAAGAGATAAGATATCTGGAATTGGAACTATGACTTTTTATGACCCTAATATGGAAAAATTTAAAGCAATTGGTCATGCTATAAAAGATTCGGACACTAATGAACTATTAAAGATTAAGCAAGGCTATATATATAAACCAGAAAAACTAAAAATAGTAAAAGCCAGTAATGAAAAAGTAGGTAGAATAAAAGGGGATTTTAATGATGGTAATCTGATGGGAAATTTTTCGAATAACTCAGAATTAGGTATAAGTGGTAATATTACAGAAAAACAAAATAAAGAATTTAATTTAGCAAATAAAGAATTACAATTAATTGAGGTTGGAAGACCTCAAGATGTAAAAATAGGGGATGCAATAATTCTTTTTGAAGACAAAAACAAAAATATAACAAGCTATGATATAAAAATAGAAAGTATAGTATATGATAAAGGAAATTATAGAGATATGGTAATAAAAGTTGTAGATGATAAGTTATTGGAATACACAGGGGGGATTGTACAAGGGATGAGTGGGGCTCCAATAATACAAAATAATAAAATTATTGGTGCAATAACTCATGTTTTTAGAGATAATCCGAAAAAAGGATATGGTATTTTTATAGATGAAATGATAAAATTGTAGGTGAGGCATTAAAAAATTTTATTATTTTATCACTTATCTAGGAGGAATATAATTTTGAAGTGTCGAATATGCTTTAGAGTAGATAATTAGGAAGCAATTTGTGTAAAAAGTTTAGTTTTCTGTAATAAGAAGATGTTTTTTAATGGGGGGATTTTTAGTGGAAAAAATCAAAATAGTTTTAGCAGACGACAATAAGGATTTTTGTCAGGTATTAAAAGAGTATTTGTCTAATGAGGATGATATCGAAATATTAGGCATAGCTAAAGATGGGATTGAAGCATTAGATTTAGTAAAAAAGACACAACCAGATTTATTAATATTAGACGTAATAATGCCGCATCTGGATGGATTAGGTGTAATTGAAAAATTAAATACTATGGATATACCTAAAATGCCAAAAATAATAGTACTATCAGCAGTAGGTCAAGATAAGATAACTCAAAGCGCAATAAATCTAGGAGCAGATTACTACATAGTAAAGCCGTTTGATTTTGTTGTGTTTATAAACAGAATTAGAGAACTAGTTTCTAATAGAGTTACTCAAGTAGAGCCAAAGCCTAGACCAGTTCAAGAAACTCAAATGACAAGAAGTGATTTTGTTAAAAATGTAGGTAACATAGAAACAGAAATCACGAATATAATACATGAAATAGGAGTACCAGCTCATATAAAAGGATATTTATATCTAAGAGAAGCTATAAAAATGGTCATTGAGAATGTTGAACTTTTAGGTGCAGTAACAAAAGAGTTATATCCAAGTATAGCTAAAAAATTCAATACAACACCAAGTAGAGTTGAGAGAGCAATAAGACATGCTATAGAAGTTGCATGGAGTAGAGGAAAAGTTGACACAATAAATCAACTATTTGGATATACGGTACACAATACTAAAGGAAAACCAACTAATTCAGAATTTATAGCAATGATTGCTGATAAATTAAGATTAGAACATAGTATGGTTAAATAAATAGACAGAAAAAGTAAGACCTTTTAATAAAGGTATTGGCAATAAATATGCATTACAAACAGCAAAACGGTATAACCAATAGGGTTATACCGTTTTGCTGTTTTAATATATAATAAAAACTTTATTTTTTCTTTATTATTTGTTTAATATAATTTTATTATACTATGGCCATAGTATGTACCTTTGTCAATTGTAGATTAATGCTGATTTGTTTTTTAATATAAAAATATACTTTAACAAGTTGAAACATTAATTTTTAAAGTATATTGTAAAAAAAATTAAATAAAAAAATCATAAAATATAGTGTTATAAGGATTAAAGATGTAGGACAAACTTAAAACATTTATTTTATTGTTAAGTAATGCTATAATATAATGTGATTTTAATAATGATAGTGGAGGTTTAAAAATGAGAGTCGAGGCCCCTATAAAAGTAGATCGAAAAACTAAAAAGCTTGCTAAAAGAGTTGAAAGTGGGGAAATAGCAGTTATAAATCATATAGACATAGATGAAGTTGCTGCAAACTCTTTGGTAGAAGCCAAAATAAAACTTGTCATAAATGCGGCGCCTTCTATAAGTGGTAGATATCCTAATAAAGGTCCAGGAATATTAACTGAGAATAATATCTTAATAATTGATAATATTGGAGAAGAATTATTTGAAGAATTAAAAGAAGGACAGACTATAGAAGTTATAGATGGAAAGATATATAGAGAAGGACAATTTTTAGGTGCAGGTGAAGTTTTAGATAAGTATGAAGTTTCGTATCAAATAAAGGCTGCTTATGAAAACTTAGCCGTAGAATTAGATAGATTTATAGACAATACTATAGATTATGCTAAAAAAGAAAAAGGATTTATACTTGGTGAAGTAGAAATTCCAAAAGTACAAACTAATTATGCAAATAAGCATGTATTAATAGTTGTAAGAGGTCAGGACTATAAAGAAGATTTAAGTACAATGCTTTCATACATAGAAGAGGTAAAACCTGTTCTAGTTGGTGTTGATGGAGGCGCAGATGCTTTAATTGAGTTTGGATATACTCCAGATGTAATTGTAGGAGACATGGATAGTGTAAGCGATGAAGCTTTAAAAAAAGCTAGTGAAATAGTAGTACATGCTTATACAGATGGTAGAGCGCCAGGCCTTAAGAGAGTTCAAGAACTAGGTTTAGATGCAGTTGTATTTCCTGCACCAGGAACTAGTGAAGATATAGCTATGCTTATTGCATATGAGTATAAAGCAGAGTTAATAGTAGCAGTGGGTACACATTCAAATATGATTGATTTCCTTGAGAAAGGAAGAAAGGGAATGGCAAGTACTTTTTTAGTTAGACTAAAGATAGGTTCTAAGCTTATAGATGCTAAAGGAGTTAACTTGTTATATAGAAGTAAGCTAAAGATAAAGTACATATGGGCATTAATAGCAACAGCCTTATTTCCTGTGTTGGTAGTTGCATCATTGTCACCAGGAGTTCAACAATTTATACAGTTAATGCAATTGAAATTTAAAGTATTATTACAGATGTAAATTTTAGGAGGATAAATATGCATATTAATATGAAATATTATATAGTCACTATTGGTGCTATATTTATAGCTTTGGGTATAGGCATGTTAGTAGGATTTAATTTAAATAATAATCAACAATTAAGTGAGCAACAAGCAAATATAATAAATGACTTAGATGATAAATTTAATATTTTAAAAGAAAAAAATGATAAACTTGATGTAGATTTAGCAAAGGTAAATAAAGATTATGAAGAAGCAATTAATTTTATAAATAAAAATGTGGACAAGGTTTTAATTGGTTCATTAAGTGGAAAAAGTATAGGAATAATATCAGCTAATGAAAATGATGATTATACAAAAAATATAGAAGATATAATAAACAAGTCTAATGGTAGTGTTGCATTTAACATAGTGTTAAAAGAAAATATAACAAATCCAGAAAAATTAAAAGAAATCTCAAGTAAATTAGGTGCAGAAATTAAAAATACAAATGATGCAGTTAATTATATAATTGATACTTTGAAAAAGGAAGATGCAAGTGACATTTTAACATATCTTCAAGAACTAGATGTAATAAAATTTAACTCTATTGGTGACACATATCTAAAATATGAATCTGTTGTAATCGCTGGTGGAAATGATGCAAAAGATAAGACAAAACAATTTGACAAAATAGAAAAATTTTTAGTTTCAAAAATAAAATCAGAAAATAAATATTTAGTAGAAGTTCAAAATACAGGAGTTAAAACTTCTTATGTAGAATTATATTCTAAAAATAAAGTTGCAACTATAGATAATATCGATGAGGGTGTAGGAAGTGTATCTCTAGCTATGCTTTTACAACAAGGTAATATAGTTGGTAATTTTGGTAGATTAGATACTGCAACTTCATTGTTGCCATCTATTAAATAGAAATAATTTTAAGGAGAGAAAAAATGGATTCTTATATAAGTATAATAATACCAGCTTATAATGAAGAAAGTAGAATAAACTATACATTAGAAAGTATAGTTGGAATTAAAGAAATAAATGAAATAGTAGTTGTAGATGATGGTTCAACAGATAATACTGCTAAGGTTGTATCTGAATTAAAGAATGAAAAGATTAAATTTTTTAAGTTAGATAAAAACAGAGGTAAAGGATATGCTTTAAACTATGGGCTTAAAGTATCAATGAAAAGTGCAAATATTATAGGATTTTTGGATGGAGATTTAGGCAGTTCTGCTAAAGAAATCGAAAAATTAATTGTACCAATATTAAATGGTGAAGCCGATGTTACTATAGCAAAGTTTCCTCCTGCAAAGAAAAAAGGAGGTCTGGGATTTGTAAAAGGTTTAGCTAAAAATTCTGTTTTTGAGATGACAGGAGTTGAGCTAGATGCAACTCTGTCAGGTCAAAGAATATTTAAAAGAGAAGTTTTAGAAAAATTTGATGAAATACCTTTTGGATATGGTGTTGAAGTTGGAATGACGATTGATATACTAAAGTATGGTTTTAAAATTAAAGAAGTATTAGTAAACATGACTCATAATGAAACTGGCAGAAATTTAAAAGGATTTGTTCATAGAGGTAAGCAGTATTATCATATAAAAAAGGTTTTAGGACAAAAAAAGAAAGAATGGAGGTAATATCTTAGTGAAAGATTATATACTTTATACCATTTTATTATTAACAGGATTATTTGGAACCTATGCTGCAATACCACTATTTAAAAATTTATTGATAAATGGAAATATACTTAGACCAAACTACAAAAAAGATATGATACCAGTAAGTATGGGAATTGTATTTTTACCTATGCTTGTGATTAATGGAATAATACTTGCATTTTTTACTACAGAATATATAGATTTAGCATATATATTTATGTTTATGTTTGGCATGATATCCATGTTTTTTGCAGGAATACTAGATGATGTTATTGGAAATAGAGATGTAAGTGGTCTAAAAGGTCACTTTAAAAGTTTATTCAAGGGAAGTCTTACAACTGGAGGCTTTAAGGCATTGTTTGGTGGATTTGTAGGACTTATAGTTTCTGTGTCTATATCAAAAGACATAATAGATATAATAGTAAATACATTAATAATAGCTCTATCAACCAATTTAATGAATCTTTTAGATTTAAGACCAGGAAGAGCAATAAAAGCATATTTATTTATAATGGTGATTGTATTTTTAACATTGACAGGATTTATTCAAGTTCTTCCACTACTTATAGTTCCAAATGTGCTTGCATACTTTAATTATGATTTAAAGGCAAGAGCAATGATGGGAGATACTGGTTCAAATGTTCTTGGAATGTCTATTGGAATTCTAATTTCTTTTGGATATCCATTTAATATCAGACTGGGATGGTTAATATTTGTAGTTATTATGCATATATTTACTGAAAAATACTCATTGACTAAAATAATAGAAAAAAATAAATTATTAAATTTTATAGATAAGTTGGGAAGGTAGCATTATGATAAGCAAAAGAGTGGGGATTGTTGAATCAATTGTAAGTCAAACTGAAACGCTGGATGATATAAGAGTAAATATAAATGGAGAAATACAAAGAGCATATAATTATCCAAAACTATCTGGGGTAGTAGATATAGGAGACGAAGTAGTTTTAAATACAACAGCAGTAGAGCTAAGTCTAGGAACTGGTGGATACCATTTTGTAATAACTAATTTAAACAATTTAGAATCTAGTTTAATTGAAGGTGGTCATATAATGAAACTTAGATATACACCACTTCAAATAAAGGTAGATTCTGTTGAGGAACAAGAAAGCATTTATCATGATAAATTTGGTGATTTTACAGAGTTAGAAGACCTTCCTGTTGTAGTAGGGACTCTTCATAGCATGTTAACTCCATTTGCAGCTTCATTTAAAAGAAATAACCCTAATAAGAAATTAGTATATATAATGACTGACGGGGCATCTCTTCCAATTTATTTAAGTAAAAATGTAGATACTTTAAAAGGAAAAAAATTAATAGATAGTACAATAACTATAGGAAATGCATTTGGGGGAGACTATGAGTGTATAAATATATACACTGCATTGATTACAGCAAAAGAAATATTAAAAGCTGATGTAGTATTTGTAAGTATGGGGCCAGGAATAGCTGGTACAGGTACTAAATATGGATTTACAGGAATTGAACAAGGTCCAATTCTTGATGCTGTAATAAAGCTTGGAGGAAGAGCAATAGCAATTCCAAGAATTAGTTTTGCTGACAAACGAGAAAGACATCAAGGTATTTCACATCATAGTATGACTGTATTTGAAGAAATTGTAAATGTAAATATAGATATACCAATAACTATATATGATGATGAAAAATTAAAATTTATAAAAGAACAAGTTAAATCTAGTGGTTTAGATAAAAAGCATAATATAATTTATATAGATAATAATAAAACGAAAGAGGATTTAGACTATTTTAATCTAAAAGTAAAAAGTATGGGAAGAAATTATGAGCAAGATGAGGCATTTTTTAAAGCTGCAAGTACAGCAGCATATTACTTAATGGAGGTTTAAGATGGTATTAGAAGAAAAAACTATTAGTAGTGATAGAGTTTATACAGGTAAGGTAATTACTTTAAAGGTCGATACTGTTGAAATTCCAGGACAAGGATATCAAAAAAGGGAATTAGTAGAAGTTGGTGGTGCAGTAGGAATAGTTGCAATTACAGATGATAATAAAGTTGTATTAGTGAAGCAATTTAGAAAACCTATAGAAAAACCAATTTTTGAAATTCCAGCTGGTAAGCTAGAAAAAAATGAAAGTCCCAAAGAATGTGCTGAGAGGGAGTTAAAAGAAGAAACTGGATATAGTGCAAAAAATATTAAACTAATACATAAATTTTTCACTTCAGCAGGTTTTTCTAATGAGATAATGTTTGTATATTTGGCAACAGGTCTTACTCCAGGAGAAAATAATTTAGATGCAGATGAATTTTTAGATGTTTACGAAGTTGAGCTTGAAGAAGCCTATAATATGGTATTAAAAAATGACGTTGAGGATGCAAAAACTTCTATTGGATTATTATTAGTAAAAGATATGTTTAAAAATTAATATTCATAAAAATGAATAACCCCTTGTCCTACAGCATATTATTTTATAAAGGACAAGGGGGAATAAAATTGAGAAAAACATATAGAAAAAATGATTTTAGAGAATTAAATAGACAAATAATTATTATAGGATTGTTGTTTATGATGTCTATTGTTATTGGGTCCTATATAAATAAAATATTACCAGGTTCTAGTGATAATATTTTAAACAATATAAATCCTGCTGTAGAGTATTATAATCTGAATATAAATGTAAAAGATACAGTTCTACAAAATTTAAAGTCAGATACAATATTTATGGGCTCGATAGCTCTATTAAGCCTATTTGTAGTAACAATTCCAGCAGTATTAGTAATTTTTGTGTTAAAGGGAATGTCAATTGGATATACAATAAATAGTTTTATATTGGCATTAAAACTTAAGAGTGCAAAAATGATTTTAATAATATTATTTAAAAATTTGATTATTATTCCATGTGCAATCATATTAACATTAATTAGTTTAAGCTATTTTAAAGAGATGGTTTATGAATTTAAAAAGAAAAATAGAAGAAATATGCAGTTTTTAATTAAGAGGTATATACTAAATATTATAATTATAATAGCACTATCATTGGGGTTGCAATTAATATTAAATACTGTAAGTATTGGTATTATTAAGTTCCTAGTTAAATAAAGGAGTTTATAATGGATATTATAGAGGAATATATAGATTACATAAAAGATAAAAAAAAATTATCAGAAAACACAGTGGCATCATACTTTATGGATATAAAAAAATATATGGAATATATAAATCAAAAAAGCATTAAACTAGTAGATATAGTAGAAAATGATATTATAAGTTATTTAATAAAGTTGGAAAAAGATAATGTATCAATAGCTACAATAGCAAGGATGATATCATCTATAAAATCTTTTCATGATTATTTATTTTTAAATCATGTATGTACAAATAATCCTGCAAAGGATATAAAAAAACCTAAGGTAAAAAAAGAAAATATAAATATACTTACAGAAGAAGAAATTGAAAGATTATTAAATTTTCCTAAGTTAACAACACCTAAATTAATTAGGGACAAGGCTATTTTTGAAGTATTATATGGTACAGGTATAAAAGTATCAGAACTAGTAGATATGAATGTAGACGATGTTGACTTGGATATTGACTATATATATTGTAGTTCATGTTGTAAAAGTCAAAGAGTTATACCACTCTGTGATATTACAAAACTTTATTTAGAGAAATATTTAAAAGAAGCAAGACCTAAAATAGCTGTAGAAGGTGAAAAGTCATTATTTGTAAGTTCATTAGGACAAAGGTTTACACGACAAGGTCTTTGGAAAGTTATAAAAAAATATTCTAATTTAGCTAATATAGATAAAAACATAAATCCTACAATGCTTAGACATTCATTTGCGATTCACCTTTTGAATGAAGGTGCTAACATTGCTGTTGTAAGTAAAATCTTAGGAAATGTTAATTTGTCTAGTTTACAAGTATATTTAAACCACATAGATAAAAACGTGAGAAGAGAAATAAAAGAAAAACATCCTAGAAATGATATTGATATAGAGTTACAAAAAGTAGAAGCTAAATAGACTGTATAGCAAATTTTATAATTTAAAAGGAGCATATTTATATGAGCAGAGTAATTTGGATTGTAATTGATAGTGTTGGAATAGGAGCATTACCTGATGCTGAAAATTTTGGAGACAGTAAGGATGTAAGTACTCTTGGAAATATATTTAAAGAATATCCAGATATACAAATTCCTAATATGAGAAAATTAGGTATAGGAAATATAGATGGTGTAGATTTTTTTGAAGATGAAAAAGAGCCAATAGGATGTTTTGGAAAATGTAAGGAAATGTCTCAAGGAAAAGATACTACTACTGGTCACTGGGAAATGACTGGGATAATAGTTGATAAACCCTTTAAAACATTTGAGCATGGATTTTCAAAAGAAATTATAGAAGATTTTGAGAAAAAAACTGGAAGAAAAGTAGTAGGAAATAAGCCAGCTTCAGGTACTGTGATAATTGATGAATATGGAGAATATCAAATAAAAACTGGAGATGTAATAGTATATACTTCAGCTGATAGTGTATTTCAAATAGCAGCTAATGAAGAAGTGATTCCATTAGAAGAGTTGTACAGTATGTGTAAAATAGCTAGAGAAATAATGATGGGTGATAATGCAGTTGCTAGAGTAATTGCTAGACCATTTATAGGTAAAAAAACAGGTGAATTTGTTAGAACTTCAAATAGAAGAGATTATTCACTAGACCCATTTGAACCAACTGTACTTGATAATATAAAAGAATCAGGTCTTGAAGTTTTAGCTGTTGGAAAAATAGAAGATATTTTTAATGGTAAAGGAATTACAGAAGCTATTCATACTAAAAGTAATATGGATGGAGTAGATGAAACTTTAAAATATATGAAACAAGACAATAAAGGCTTGATATATTCAAACCTTGTTGATTTTGATTCAAAATACGGTCATAGAAGAGACCCAGAAGGATATAAGAAAGCACTTGAAGAGTTTGATAATAGACTTCCTGAGATAATGAGCAGTATGAGAGAAGACGATATTCTTATAATTAATGCAGACCATGGAAATGACCCGACATATAAAGGTACAGACCATACAAGAGAATATATTCCAGTAATGATTTATGGTAGTAAGGTTAAAAAAGGATTTAATTTAGGAATAAAAGATACTTTTGCTGATATTGGAGCAACTGTTGCAGATATACTGGATGTAAAATCGCCTAAACATGGAGTGAGTTTTAAAACAGATTTATTTTAAATATTAAATAGAAGATAAATATATTAAAGTAATAAAAATTAGCTTAATAGTATGAATGGAGGGATTGGAATGTTTGAAAAGATAGAACAAAGTAGTAAATTTATAAATTCTAAAATTAATATAAAGCCTAAGATTGGTCTAATATTAGGTTCTGGACTTGGTGATTTAGCAAATGATATAGAAGATTCTGTCATAATTAAATATAGCGAAATTCCAAATTTCCCTGTTTCAACAGTAGAAGGACATGCTGGGCAACTTGTTATTGGAAAGCTTGCAGGAAAAGAAGTAATTGCTATGCAGGGAAGATTTCATTATTATGAAGGTTATTCTCAAAAAGAAGCTACTTTTCCAGTTAGAGTTATGAAAGCTCTTGGAGTCGAAATTCTTGTAGTAACTAATGCTGCTGGTGGCGTAAATAAACAATTTAAACCAGGGGATTTGATGATTATAAGAGACCATATAAATTTTAGTGGGAGTAATCCATTAGTAGGAAAAAATGATGATAGACTTGGAGATAGATTTCCAGATATGTCAGATGCCTATTCTTGTAAATATGTAGATATAGTTAAAGAGTGTGCTAAAGAATACAATATAGATGTAAAAGAAGGTGTATATATGTTCTTTAGTGGACCTAATTATGAAACACCAGCAGAAGTAAGAATGGCTCAAATATTGGGGGCTGATGCAGTTGGAATGTCAACAGTTCCAGAAGTTATAGTAGCAACACATTCTAATATTGATGTTATTGGTATATCTTGTATAACTAATATGGCTGCTGGTATTTTAAATCAACCATTAAGTCATGAAGAAGTTATACAAACTACTCAAAAAGTTAAATCAGAATTTTTGAACTTAGTTAAGAGCACAGTTAAGAATTTATAGAGGATTTAAGTAAATTTATTATAAAATAGACAATGTACAATTTGAAAATAATTAATAAGGAGCTGTCTTGATATAGAAAAGTATTTCTAATAAGAGACAGTTTTTTATAATATTATAATATATAAATATATTTATAAATTTAAAAATCTATTTACATTATTACAGATTAGAATGGAGATTTCAAGTATGAGAATGTATGATATTATAAAAAAAAAGAGAGATAATTTAGAACTTAGTAAAGAAGAGATAAATTACTTTATAGAAAATTATTCTAAAGGAGATATACCTGACTATCAGGCTTCTGCACTATTAATGTCTGTTTATTTAAATAAGATGAATAAACAAGAGACTGTATATCTTACAGAAGCAATGATGCACTCTGGTGATATGATAGAGCTATCAGGTATCGAGGGTATAAAAGTAGATAAACACAGTACGGGTGGTGTCGGAGATAAGACTACAATAGCTCTTATACCTCTAGTTGCTTCATGTGGAGCACCTGTTGCAAAAATGTCTGGCAGAGGTCTTGGACATACTGGAGGAACTATTGATAAATTGGAAGCTATACCAGGTTTTTCTACAGAAATGGATATAAACAAATTTATCGATTCTGTAAATAAGCATAAAATAGCAGTTTGTGGTCAAAGTGCAAAGGTAGCAATTGCAGATAAAAAAATATATGCTCTTAGGGATGTTACAGCAACTGTAGATAATATATCATTGATAGCATCTAGTGTAATGTCTAAAAAGCTAGCTTCAGGAGCTGATGCAATCGTATTAGATGTGAAAACTGGAAATGGAGCATTCATGAAGACTTTAGAGGAGTCTTTTGAATTGGCAAAGGCTATGGTTAATATAGGTGTTGGTATGAATAAAGATACCATAGGAATTGTGACAGATATGGATGAACCTTTAGGATTTGCTGTTGGTAACTCTTTAGAGGTTATAGAAGCAATTGAAACTTTAAAAGGAAATGGACCAAAAGACCTTGTTGAATTATGTGAAGTTTTAGGAGCATATATGCTAGTTTTAGCAAAAGTCGCATGTAATTTTGATGATGGTATTGAAAAGATACGAGAATCAATAAAATCTGGTAGAGCTATAGATAAACTTAAAGAGTTTATAGAAAATCAAGGTGGAAATAAAGACATAGTTGATGATTATTCTTTATTTAAAGAATCAAAGTATAAGTATCCAGTAAAATCAGATAAATCTGGGTATATAAGTAAGATTAAAGCAGAAGATATAGGCATATCAGCTATGATTCTTGGAGCTGGTAGAGAAACTAAAGATGATATTCTAGATTTATCAGCAGGAATAATTTTAGAAAAAAAAGTTGGAGATTATGTAAAAGAAGGTGAAGTTTTAGCATATATGTACTATGATGATGATAAAAAACTTACATTGGCAAAGGATAGATTCGTCAATTCATATTCTATTGTAGATGAAAAAATAGAAAAAAATAAATTAGTATATGGTATTGTAACTAAAGATGAAATTAAAAAGTTTTAGAAAATTTTAGAAAAAGTGATTATAAAAAGCCTAACATGTCAAAAATAGTGTTAGGCTTTTTATTTTTTTGAAAAGCTTGAGAAGTAATAAATATATAATAATAAAAATATATTTTAAAGTATTTTTTTATAATATAAATAAGTTTATTCGACAAGATGATTGAAAATTACAGTGCTTAGCTTTATAATAGAAAATGGACAAATATACATAAGGAGTAGATTATATTATGAATTTTAAAAAAAATAGATTGAAAATAGTAGCATTAATAGTTGTTATTTTAATTGTTGTGATAGGTATATTTGTGTCTATGCAAATAGGTCCTTATGATAAAAATAACAAAGAAGATGTAATTATTGAAATTCCAAGTGGAGCATCAGTTGGAAAAATATCTGACATACTATATGAAAATAAATTAATAAAAAATGAACTATTGTTTAAATTGATAGTAAAAGTGAGTAATAAGGCTCCATCTATAAAATCAGGAACATATTTACTTAATCAATCGTATTCAAATAATGATATAATAAGCCTTTTAGCTTCAGGAAAAATATATCATGATGGTGTAAAAGTAACTATTCCAGAAGGTTCTACATCTAAAGAAATTATATCAATATTAGTAAATAAAAATTTAGGAGATAAAACCACTTTTGAAAATCTAATAAAAAAACCTAAAGAGTTTTATGACAAGTTTACATTCTTGAAAGAAGATGGAATAACTTCTTTAGAGGGATTTTTGTATCCAGAAACTTATTATTTTAATTCAAAAAAACAATCAGAGGAAGATATTTTAAGTGAAATGTTAAAGGTATTTGATAGTAAATATACAGACAAATTTAAAAAGAAACAAAAAGAATCAAAGATGACTCTTCAAGAAGTAATGGAGATGGCTTCAATAATTGAAAAAGAAGCTGTACTTGATAAAGATAGACCAATAATAGCAAGTGTATTTTACAATAGACTTAAAGTGGGTATGCCTCTTCAATCAGATGCAACAATACAATATATATTTGAAGAAAGAAAGAAAATTGTAACTTATAATGATTTAAAAATTGATTCACCATATAATAGTTACAAAAACAAAGGATTACCTCCTACACCAATATCAAATCCTGGTATAAAATCTATTGAGGCAGCACTTTACCCAGATAAAACAGATTACTTGTATTTTGTAGCAAAGATTGATGGAGGAAATAACTATAGTACAAACTATCAAGACCATTTAAAATATGTTAAAGAGTACAAGGAAGCGAGAGATAAACAAGGTAAAGATACAAAAACAACAAATAATGAAAATACCAAAAAATAAACAATGATTATAAAAAGTCTAACAGGGTAAGAATAATGTTGGGCTTTTTTATTGAAAATTGTTATTCTTAGATTTATAATAAAGAAAGTGTAAATATACAGAGCAATATGAATTTAAAAAATAATAAATTAAGACAAAATTTTAATGTTTATTATTTTAGGGAGTGTTTTTATGAGTAATATAGTTAATGACTTGGTTGAAGATTATATAAGAGTAACATTAAAGGAAAAAGAAGGACTTTTAAAAGATTTGGAAATTTATGCTGAGGAAAATAGTGTTCCTATAATACACAAAGAAGTTTCAGATTTATTAAAAGTTTTATTAAAGATTCAAAAGCCAAAAAGAGTTTTAGAAGTAGGGTGTGCAATTGGTTATTCCTCTATTTTCTTTGCAACAATCATAGGAAAAGATGCAGATATAATAACTGTTGAAAGAAGCGAAAAAATGATAGAAAAAGCAAAAGAAAATATAAAATTAGCTGGTTTTGAAAATAACATAACTATACTAGAAGGAGATGCAGAAGAAAAATTGAGTCAAATCCAAGGTGAATTTGACCTTATATTTATAGATGCAGCAAAAGGTCAATACAAGCTATTCTTTGATTTAGTTATAGATAAACTAAAAGATGGCGGATTATTAGTTTCTGATAATATTTTATATAAAGGAATGGTTGCACATGAGGATTTTGTTGTAAGAAGAAAGAAAACCATAGTAAAAAGAATGAGAAATTATTTAGATTATATATGTAATTGTGATTATTTGAGTACATCATTGATACCAATAGGAGATGGTGTAGCATTAAGTTATAAAGAAAGTAAAAGAGGTGACGTAGATGGAATTAAATAAAGTTGAACTTTTAGCTCCAGCAGGTGATTTGGAGAGATTAAAAATAGCTATAACATATGGAGCAGATGCTGTTTATATAGGTGGAGAAATCTTTGGAATGAGGTCTGCTGCAAAAAACTTTAGTAAAGAAGATATGGCAGAAGGTGTAGATTTTGCACATGAGAGAGGGAAAAAGGTATTTGTAACAGTAAATATAATCCCTCACAATGAAGATTTTCTACAATTAGAAGCTTATTTATTGGAGTTAGAAGAGATAGGAATAGATGCAGTTATAATAGCTGACCCAGGTGTTCTTAGTGTAATTAAAAAAGTAATTCCAAATATGGAAATACATTTAAGTACACAAGCAAATACAACTAATTATCTTAGTGCCAATTTTTGGTATGAACATGGAATAAAAAGAGTTGTAGTGGCAAGAGAATTATCATTTGATGAAATATCTGAAATAAGAGCTAAGACACCTTTAGATATGGATATAGAAGCTTTTATGCATGGAGCTATGTGTATTTCTTATTCAGGAAGATGTTTGATAAGTAATTATATGACTGGAAGAGATGCAAACAAAGGTTCTTGTGCTCAATCTTGTAGATGGCAATATCATTTAGTTGAAGAAAAAAGACCAGGAGAATATTTCCCTATATATGAAGATGAAAGAGGCACATTCTTTTTTAACTCAAAAGATTTGTGCATGATAGAATACATACCAGAATTAATTAAATCTGGTATAACAAGCTTAAAAATAGAAGGAAGAATGAAGACATCATATTATGTTGCAACAGTTGTAAGAGCATATAGAATGGCAATAGATGAATTTTATAAGGACCCTGAGAACTGGAAATTTAATCCTATTTGGATGGAAGAGTTAAAGAAAGGTAGCCATAGACATTTCACATCAGGTTTTTACTTGAATAAACCAACAACAGAAGACCAAAATTATCAATCAGCATCATATGTTAGAAACTATGATTTTATAGGTATAGTTAGAGAGACAGAGGATGAAAATGGGCTTATTGTAGTTGAACAGAGAAATAAAATGTGTGTTGGTGATGAAATAGAAGTTATGGGACCATATAAAGAAACTATGTTTACTAAAATAGAAGAAATGTACAATGAAGAAGGAGAGCCTATAGAATCAGCTCCTCACCCTAGACAGATAGTTAAGTTAAAACTATCTGTAAAAGTTGAGAAAGATTATATGCTTAGAAAAATTATAGAAGAAAAAGTTGAAGAGTAATAAAAATTTAATAAAAATAGTATTAGCCCCTTAGAAATTGTCAATAATGAAATTATCTAAGGGGTGATTTCATGTCAAAAAAGAAGACTCCATTTTTGAAAAAAGTGGGAAAGAGAAGCTGGTATATATTTACTGTAATTTTAATAATTTATAGTGGTTTAATCTATAGGCTAGTTGATATACAGGTATTAAAAGGTGATAAGTACAAAAGAAATGTTGAATCACAGAGTGTTGAGAAAGTAGAGTTAAATAGTGGACGAGGCATAATTTATGATAGAAATAATAAGAAACTTACAGATACAAGTAAAGTTCAGCTTTTAGTTGTTGAGAAAGAAAAATTAAATAACAACTATAAAATACTAGAACTTGTTAAGAAGGCTACTAAGATGGATGATTTGGAAATATATAAAATTATACAAGAACAATTGGCGAATCCCATAATACAAATTCAGACTGAAAACATTGATAATAGCATGAAAAAACAGCTTGAGAAAAATGGGATAATGCTAGAAGAAAAGACTATGCGATATTCACAGGATGGTTTGTTATCACATACAATAGGTTATATAAAAGATGATGATAAATCAGGTCAATTGGGAATAGAAAAAAGTATGGATAGTGTACTTAGAAACTCAAATGAAAAATATATAAGTGCTTTTAAAGCAGGGGATGCAGGAAACGAAAAATCTCTAAATATTTTAAAGGGAAGTGTAAAAACAGTTGATGAAAAAGATAAAGATAAACATTTAAAAACTACTATTGATTATGATATTCAAAAAAATTTAGAGCAAATACTAAATAAAGAAGAAAATCCAACAGCAGCAGTGATTTCGGATGTATCTACAGGTGAAATTATTGCTATGTGCTCTAGACCTAATTTTGACCAAAATAATATAGCAAAGAGTTTAAAGAGTAAAAATGGAGAATTTGAAAATAGAGTCATAAAATCGACATATCCGCCAGGTTCTGTGTTTAAGATGGTAGTCCTATTTTCTGCACTTGAAAATGGAGTTGTAGATGAGAATTATACCTATAATTGTAAAGGGAAAACTAAAGTCGGAAATAGTAATGAAATATTACGATGCAACAAACTAGATGGGCATGGTCTTCAATCCTTACAGCAAACTTTTTCTAATTCATGTAATCCAGCATTTTTAGATATAGCAATGAAAGTTGGTAAAGAGAAGATATTAAAATCTGCTGAGAAATTGCATTTATTTGAAAAGGTTGATATTGGTCTTGATGAAGAACGAATTAGAGAAGCTCCAAAAAATATATCAATACGTAATTTAGCTATAGGGCAAGAAAATATAGAATTTACACCACTCCAAATAAATCAAATGACCCAGATAATAGCTAATAATGGAACATTTGAACCATTATATTTATATAAAAGTCTTGTAAATAATGATATGAAGACAATAAAAACTTATAAGTCTTCAAAAAAGGAAGAAATTATTTCTCCTTATGTGTGTACACAAGTAAAAGAAATTATGAAGTCTGTTTCTAAAGTTGGGACAGCTAAAGTCTTAAAGGATTTAGAAGGAGGATGTGGGGTAAAAACTGGTACAGCTCAAAGTAGTCTGAATAAAAAGCCAATAGATCATGGTTGGATAACCGGATTTTATCCAGAGAAAATACCTAAGTACGTAATAACTGTGCTAGTAGAAGGAACTCAAAAGGAAAGTAAATCAGCAATACCTATATTTAAAGAAATATGTGAAAGTATAAAATAAAGTCATGTATTATAAAATTTAAGGATATATCGTAATTTTAATTTTTAGGTAAGTTGTTTTGGCTAATGTTATACGATATATCCTTTTAAAAATATAATATTAATTTTCTTGAACAAGCTCTTTTTCTAGTTTCTTAAGAGCTTTTTTTTCGATTCTGGACACATATGATCTAGAGATATCAAGTCTTTGTGCTATTTCTCTTTGAGTTTTATACCCATAAGGAGTTAACCCGTATCTTAACTGGACAATTTCTCTTTCTCGAGGAGTAAGGATTTTATTAAGTTGTTCATATAGTTTTCCAACCTGAACTTTTAACTCCACTTCATCAAGAACATAATTGACATCTGTACCAAGTATATCTAAAAGACTTATTTCATTACCTTCTTTATCTGTTCCGATAGGGTCTTGTAGAGATACTTGTGATTTGTTTTTTTTGTTAGATCTGATATTCATTAAAATTTCATTTTCAATACATCTAGAAGCATATGTTGCCAATCGAGTTCCTTTATCTATATTATAAGTTTCTATAGCTTTTATTAATCCTATTGTACCTATAGATATTAAATCATCCTGATCTTCTGTCGAATTGTTGTATTTTTTTGCGATATAAGCTACTAATCTCATGTTTCTTTCAATCAATGTATCTTTTGCACTTTTATCATTTTCTATTTTAAATTTAGTTAAATACTCAATCTCTTCTTCAGGGGTTAAGGGTTTTTCAAAAGATTTAAGCGCTGCCAATAAGTCACCCCCCTTTTCAACGGTCACTTTAAATTATATGAAGGAGACTTATCCAAGTTGACTGTTATTCAATAAAATAATATGTATACTGTTAGAATTTAAAACATATATTTACAAACCTTTGGCTGTAATATAACATTAAAAAGAAGAACTTAAGTTTAATTTTTTGTTGAATATATAAAAAATAAGACGGATAAATTATTAGTTTATTTGGTATAAATTGAATTTTAGATGTCAATAAATAAAAGGGAGGAAGATATGATTGTAAATAGCGAAACAAAGCTTATATGTCTTTTAGGACATCCAGTGAAACAAAGCTTTTCACCAATCATGCATAATTATTTGTTTGAAAAATACAAACAAAATAATGTTTATGTATGTTTTGATGTAGAGCCAAAAGATTTAGGAAAAACAGTAGAGTCCATAAAAAGTATGGGAATAGAGGGTTGTAATGTGACAATACCTCATAAGGTAAATATAATTAAATACTTGGATTGTATTGATTACAAAGCAAAATTAGTAGGAGCAGTTAATACTATTAAGAATGAGGGAGGTGTATTAAAAGGATATAATACTGATGGAGTTGGATTTGTAAAATCTGTAATTGAAAATGGGTTTGATTTAAAAGACAAAAAGGTCATGATATTAGGTTGTGGAGGTGCGTGTAGAAGCATTTCTATTGAACTTGCATTTAATAATGTAAAATCTATAGAAATAAGAAATAGAAGTATAGATAAAGCAAGGGAAATATCAAATATAATAAAGTCTAGTTTTAAATTAGATGTAGACTGTACCACTAAAGAAGTTGATAAAAATGATTTAAGTAAAATTGATATACTTATAAATACTACACCAATCGGTATGGGGAATAACTTATGTCCAATCGATGAATCATTGATTCCAAACAAAAAAATACTAGTATGTGATATAGTATACAAGCCTCATGAAACAAGCCTTATAAAATGGGCGAGAAAATACAATTTAGATGTTATGTATGGCATTGATATGTTAATAAATCAAGGTCTAAGTGCATTTTGTATATGGACTGGAATAAGGTTAGACAGTAATGAAAATGATTGTATAAAAGAGATTTATGAAAAGAATTTATAACTAATTCCTTAAGATTTAATCTATAGAATATAAAATATTAATGAGAGGTTTTTATTATTGAAAACGAAAAAGAATGGTTTTATATCAATTGAATGTATAATGAGTATTGCCATATTATATGTAGCTGTGTATTTGGTATCTACATCTTTATATAGCTGCTATAGTTTTATTAGTAAAAATGCATCTAATAGAGAAATGTTAAATATTGCAAAGAAATACTTGGAAGATGAGAAATATAAAATAAAAAATAATGAATATCAACTGACTGAGGATGAAATAAATAAAAATTACATAAAGGGTTATGAGATTAATAGCACAGTGAAACAAATTTTAAACTATTATCAATGTTATGAGATAAATATGGAAATTAAGAGTGATTTAAAACAATTAAGATTTAACAGTTATGTTACGAAATAATAAAGGTTCTATATTAATAGCAACATTGATAATATTTTCTATTATAAGCACTGTATGTATTATGTGTATAGGTTTAATTTATAGTAATGATAATATATTTGAATTAGAATATAAAGATGCTAAGTTAAGGGAAGCTTCTTTAAGTGGTATAGAAATATCAATAAGCAATGTGCTTTGCTGTGTTGAGGAAGCCATTAATATATCTAATAATGAGGAAGAATTTAGAGACTATTTCTTAGGAAATAATACGATTGATTGTATAAAAAAAATAAAAGATATATCTTATAGTAATTTAGAAGAAGTTCATTTAAAAATAGAAAACAATACTATATATGACAACGGAGATTTTTTTGAGTTTGATATAACAAGTACAGCCAGAGAGAAAGACTTTTTAAAAGTAATAAAAGTGAGAGTAAAAGTTAAAAATCCATGGGTAGGAATTGATATTAAAGATTATATAGATGATGATTACAGTAATAAAGATTCTATTGAAGCATATGATGAGTCTAAATCGTTTGACCAAATAGAACTTTCAACTGTATTTGAGTCTGACAGTAAAGATTTTGATAATCAAAACACTAATGGAGATGAAGAAGAAATAGACCAAGAGATAATAGAAAATATAAAAAAGAACTTTGATGAAAATTTTTTAGTATATGTATATAAGTATAGGGGTGTATAACTTTGAAAAAAGAAGGAATGTGACTGTAATAGAATTAGTAGTATCCATAGGTATAATACTATTGATAGCTACAATATGTTTTCCAAAAGATAATCTTGAAAATCATAAAATAAATTTATTTGCACGTCAACTTTGTTCAGATATAAGATATGTTAGACGAATTAATATGTTTAGCAACTACAATACATATATATACTATATAAAGCAAAAGGAACAAGAAGGATATGTATTGAGGAAAGATGGCAAAAATATTAAATCCATAGTACTGCCTAGAAATGTAAGAATCGCAAGAAGTATTGAAACTATAAAATTTAAATCTGATGGCTCACCTCAAAAAGCAACTACAATAGAGATATATAATGATAGATTAAATAAAACTATAACAATAACACCTGTAAGTGGAAGAGTACTTTTGAAAGAGGGAAAATATGAAACGTAAATGTGGATATTTACTTTTAGAAAGTGCAGTGTCTTTAACGGTAATTGTAGTACTGGTGATAACTTTATATTCTATATTTATACTTACAATGAATTTAAAAGTTAAAATAGAAGATAAAATGGAGTTACAGCAACAAAGTATTGAAATCACAAAATCTATAGAAGGAATCATTAGTAATTCTAGGGGTATAATAAACTTATCTTCTAATGATGAAGGTTTTAAAAAAATGACATCTATAAAATGTAGATATGTAGATGAAAATACAACTGATAATGAAGAATATACAAGCAACAAAGAAATTATATTAAATGAGAGACGAAATAAGTTGTTTGTGAATTCTTTAAATGGTGAAAGTAGCCAAGCTGGTGGATATGAAATTGGTGATTATGTAGATGAAATGTATGTCTCAATGTCTAATAATGGAGAATATATTAATATAATATTGAAGTTATCAAAACGTAATCAAAAATATGAAACTGAGTTTAAAGTAAAAGTATGGAATTTTATTAAAAATGTATAATTTTAACCTCCTATGGTGAAATTCCTCTTCCTAGCCATAGGAGGTGGAGGATGTAAGCCTAACCGATAGGTTATTTATTTTACTTGATTTTCAGAAAAATGTATTGTATTGTAAAGTCAGTAGTAAAAACTGAAAGGAAGTAATTACAATGAAATTAGATAATAATAATCATTCAGTATTTTTGTTACACTATCACTTAGTTATGTGTATAAAATATAGAAGAAAAGTAATAGATAACTCTATATCAGATAGACTAAAAGATATATTTGTAGATATCTCCCAAAATTATGGAGTGGAGTTGCTAGAATGGAATCATGATATTGACCATGTGCACTTGTTATTCAAAGCAAAACCAAATACAGAGATATCTAAACTGCTAAATGCTTATAAATCAGCATCAAGTAGAAGAATAAAGAATGAATTTCCAAGTATTCGTAAGTCCTTATGGAAAGAATACTTTTGGAGCAAAAGTTATTGTCTAGTAACAACTTGTGGAGCTCCATTGGATGTTGTAAAACAATACATAGAAAATCAAGGAAAGTAGGGATAATATGCTAAGAGCATATAAATATAGA
>NZ_JAGWCU010000007.1:0-168141 GCF_020657755.1 Clostridioides sp. ZZV15-6388
TAACTATATTATACACTATTTTACAATTTCAGATTATATTGACTGTACATAAAATAGTACATATTAGATAATGACAATAAAAAAACTAGAGCTTGAAGAAAATTTATCAGCACTAGTTTAAGTATTATTTATATATTTTGAATCTCTGTTTTTATTTATTAGTATAATAACAACTTAAATCCTTAATTGTAAATGTCAACCCAAAATTGTTCCAAATTTTAAATGAAAATAAGACCACTTTTCATTTTACCTTTTATTACATAACTATATCCTTCTATTTTGTACATGTCTTCATTGTAGATGTCTATCAATATATCGAAAACTGACCTTCTTATTTTTGATGGCCAATCTCTACTACATTTTTTTATACTACCTAATAAATTAATTAATCTTTCTTTTTCCTCATTTAATAAAATTAACTCATTAAAAAAAGATATATCAAACTGGAATACTAATATTTCACTTACTGGTTATGGCAGTATATAATGAATATCGCCTCCGTTTATTATCACTATCTCACCTTTTTTTAGTTGGATGGGCTTATCATTTATAAATAGATTTACTACACCTTCTGTTATAAGTAATATTTCTATTTCCTTATGCCAGTGTGGTGTTGTTAATACTTCTCCTTCATTTGATAGACTACGAAAAGGAAATTCGTGTATTAATTTAGGCATTTCTAAATATATTGCCATAGATATCCTCCCCTTTCTAGTGTTTAAAAATTAATCTATACTATTTAAAAGAATACACACTTTATTTTAAATACCCTCAATTTATAGTTTATACAACATCTATACTTCATAAAATATATCTAATATTTCTTTTTTTGTATGTGCATTTAAAAGTCTTTCACTTATATCTTTACCACCTAAAATATAAGATATTTTAGACATTAATATCATATCCTCAGTGCCTCCAGATTGTGGCATAGCAAACATAATTATTACCTTTACAGGCAAGCCATCTATACTTGGCCAATCTACACCTTCTCTAGATTTACCTATTACCACAGATGCTTTCTTTACATACTTTGTTTTTCCATGTGGCATGGCCATTTGATAACCTATACTTGTAGAGCCTATTTTCTCCCTATGCTTTAGTGCCTTTATAAACTTGCTTTTTGAAGTTATACTTCCTGTATCGTATAATTTATCTACTAATTCGTGTATTATACCTTCTTTTGTAGTTGATTTTAAGTCTAAAATAACACTTTCTTCGCTTAATATTTCTCTAATTTCCATTTGTTTTCTCCAGTACATTATTGTCAAATAATATTTTAATATCCTCTTTTCTTTTGCAGTCTATTATATAGTTTATATAGTTCTTTTGCCTATATAAATTTGATATTTCCATTAAAATATTCTTTAAAAAACTTTTATTGCTAGTTTCTAAATAAATATCAATCGTTCTATTAACATTATTGATATTCATTATCCCCTTATTTAATTTACTTTGATTATGTATATATATATTTAAATCTTTTCCTAATGAAATAGATTTATATTTACTACCTAAACTCACACCTATTAAACTTTCCATCTGCATTACATCAAAATTAAAATATATATTATCTTTTAAATACATTCCTAACAAGTTTGTATCTAAGGTCATGCTTTTCTTAGGTTTAGTAACCAAAGCATTTTTTATATTATTAATATCACTTTCCATTAATAGTACTGATACAACTATATGTAATTTGTCTTTCAAGTCTAAATTTACAGTAGATATTACAAAGTCTACATCATCTAAATTTCGCTTATTCAACTGATGCATAGGAATTATATCAACTATAGTCCATTCAGGAAATTCTCTTTTTAATCTAGCTGCAAGGAGCTGAGATGTTCCATATCCTGTATGGCAAACTACTATTACTCTTTTACTACTCATATTTCTTTCTATTGCTGCTTGAAAATATGTAGCAAGATACGAAACTTCATCTATACTAATATTCTTTAGATTTTCATACTCTGTCATAATATTCATAGTCATCATGCATAATCCCAATACATCTGAAAATCGCTCTTGTATCTCTCCCAATAATGGGTTTTTTATTTGGATATCATATCTTAATCTGTTTAACATAGGTCTTACATGAGATGCTAGACTTTTTTGTAGTAAGTCATCATTTTTGAGATTTATATTTAAAAATTGTGACATATTCTCTATCATTATAGATGATACCTTTTCACTTTCACTTAATATATCTGATTCATCATTGTAACTACTATTACTTTCACTACTAAATCCAGATGATACTAAAAAAATATATATGTACATAATTTCATCTTTCGTTATTTTTACTTTGTATCTATTTTCTATTTTACTTATAAGTGTAGTGACATTTTGATATACTAACTCGTCCAAATTATCTACAGAAACTTCTCTTTCTTCCTGAGACTCTATTTGATTACCTTCTTCGATTCTCTTTAAACATATAAGTATATGGGTAATTAAATTTATATAGTAGGGCTGACTTATAGTGTATCCTAAATTATGTTCTAACTCTGTAATTATAGTTTCTACAAATATAATAGAATCAATATCAAATAAATTCATCAACGCACTAAACGTAGCATAATCTAATCTTGTTAACTCAGATATATCATGCTGTTCATAATTTTCATCTAATAAATCATCCATCATTTTGGCAATCGATTTCCTTATATCCACTTCTTTACCTATAATCTTAGTTCCTTCTAAAGTCTTATTAAGTTTTAAATTGTATTCTTTTATCCATTCCTCTATATATTTAAAATCATTTACTATAGAAGTTTTACTTACATAATATTTATCCGATAACTGATTTATTGAAGTTATATTACTTGAATTTAGTAATAGATACTTTAAAATTTCCATTCTTCTTTGCTCTACTGATAAAGATTTATTTTCCTTCGATTGTATATTTAAACTGTTGATTAAGTCTATGTTCTTTTTTGCTAAAGCTTCTATTAATATTCCATAGCCTCTTTTTATATCAATTTTTATATTAAAAGTTTCTAAATATCTCTCAATCATCTTCAAATCTTTTTGTAAAGTTTTATCTGATACATTTAATTTATCTTTAAAATATTTTATAGGTCTATATTTATTTTCGTTTAATATCAATTTAAGAAATTCAATTTGCCTCGATATAAGCATACTTATCCCTCCCTACTATGTTTATATGTTTATATTAACTACTATTTTAACATATTTCCTAACTACGTAAAATTACTAAGATACTTCCGTATCATAAAAGAATTTATGATACACCTTACTAAATTGATATAATAGATAATATAATTTCGAAATAAAAAGTAAGGATATTTAGAAGTAGTCAACTGATTCTAAATATCCTTACTTTTACTCTTATTTATAATTTAAGCACCAAGTACTTCAACTTCACTATTTTCACTCTTTATAGTAGGCTTTGTTACCCCTATAATTAATGCTGTTATTACTGTACCAACTAATATACAAGCTATATATGCAACTGGTGCACTACATGCAAATGGTATTACAAATATTCCTCCATGTGGTGCCATTAAAGTTATATCTAGACTCATACATATTGCCCCACCTATACAAGAACCAATTATGTTTGCTGGAATCATTCTTAATGGATCTGCAGCTGCAAATGGTATTGCTCCTTCTGTTATGAAAGATGCCCCCATTATAGCAGTTGGTAGGGATGACTTTCTTTCTTCTTTAGTAAACTTGTTTTTGAATATTAACATAGCTAACGATATCGCTAATGGTGGTACCATTCCACCTACCATTAATGCTGCTGATGGTTCAAATATATTACTAGAGAACATCGCCAATCCAAATGCTGAAGCTGTTTTATTAATAGGTCCTCCCATATCTGATGCCATCATTCCTGCTAATATTGCACCTAATAATACTTTATTAGTTCCAGACATACTTTGTAACCATGACTGTAAAGCTTCATTTAACCATGATGCTGGTGTATTAACTACGAAGAACATTATAGCCCCACTTGTGAATGCAATCAGCAGTGGACATATCAGTACGGCATTTAACCCCTTTAATACATCTGGTAAGTTTTCTGTTATCTTCATTACTCCTAAAGCTATATATCCAGTTGCAAATCCTGCGACCATACCTCCTAAGAATCCTGAACCTCCAATAACTGCCATGAAACCAGCTATCATAGCAGGAGCAAAACCTTGTCTTCCTGCAATTGATTTAGCTATAAAACCAGCAAGTATTGGTATGAATAACTTAAATGCTGAATCGCCTCCAAGTTGTCCAAAGAATCCAGCTATAGGGTTGTATGTTTCATGAGTTGGGTCTGATGCAAATATACCAAACATAAATGCTATAGCTATACCAATCCCACCTATTACTACAAATGGAATCATTTCAGATACACCATTCATTAAGTGCTTATAAATACCTTTTTTCTCTGACCCTTGAAGTATTTCTTTTGAATCTTCTAAAGTTTTTCCACCTGGCTTAATTTCTTTAGCCATTCCATTTTCAGCATTTATAATTAAATTTTTGGCTAATGAAACATTCTTAGCATCTGCTACTTTCTTTTGTAATACTTTCTTTCCTATAAACCTACTTGTTTGAACTTCTCTATCACAAGCTATTATTACGTATTCAGCTCTTTTTATATCTTCTTTAGTTAACTTATTTTCTACACCTATGGCTCCATGTGTTTCTATTTTAACTTCATACCCAAGTTCTTGCCCTGCTTCTTCTAACGCTTTTTTTGCCATAAAAGTATGAGCTATCCCTGTTGGACATCCTGTTATTCCAACTATAAGACCTTTATTTTGATTATTACTTGAATCTCCTGATTCTACAGCTTTATAATTAAATATATCTAATATTTCATATGGAGTTTCTGCACTTAGTAAGTTCTTAATAAGATTTTCATCCATTAAATATGTAGCTAGTTTAGATATAATCTTAAGGTGTTCGTCTAAACTTGACTCTGGAACTGCTATCATAAAAAATGACCTAAGTTTTTGACCATCATTATCCGTGATGTCCTTATCTGTTCTTAAATACATCATCACAGGTCGCTTTACTGTACTTGACTTAGCATGAGGGATAGATATTAAATTTCCCATGTTAGTTGGTGATTCTTTTTCACGTTTATTAATATCAATTATAAACTTTTCTTTATCATTTATATAATTTCCATGATACAAATGATTTGCCATATAATCAATTACATCTTTTTTGGTTTGTAATTGTTTATCTAATACAATACAATCACTACGTAATATTTTGTCTACCATAAATTCTGCCCTCCTTTTAATTTGTTATCCAATCACTGATTCTTCTTTTGGTGAAAAGCATTTTAATTTATCTATGTCATTAAATAAATTCATTTTAAACTCTATAACTTCCCTTGCAGCTTCTATACATTGTGGATATATAGCATCTGGTTCATATAAACTTGGATTTTGTTCTAATACTTCTCTGCACTTCTTATAATACGCTGATTTAACATCACTTGAAATATTTACTTTACAAACTCCTAGTTTAACTGCTTGTGCTATTTCTTCATCTGGATTTGACGATCCTCCATGAAGGACTAAAGGTATATCTACTACTTCTTTTATTTCTTTTAATAAATCTAGTTTAAGCTCTGGTTTAAACCCTTTTGGATATATACCATGTGCTGTACCAATTGCAATAGCTAGTGTATCTACTCCTGTTTTTTCAACAAAATCCCTAGCTAATTTTGAATCTGTATATATTATTTCATCACAGCCACCTTCTCCTGATGTCCCTGTTGTTCCTATTGTTCCAAGTTCTCCTTCTACAGATACATTTAATCCTTTTGCTATTTCTACTACTTCCCTAGATATAGCTACATTTTTTTCATATGGTAAGTGTGATCCATCAATCATTACTGATGTAAATCCACATCTTATCGCTCTTAATATTTGCTCTTTATTTGCTCCATGATCTAAGTGTATTACCATAGGTACCTTACTCTTATTTGCTTCTTCTATACAACTAGCTACAAAGCTATCTTCTAAGAAACTTAACTCATTTGGGTGTATTGCAAGTATTACTGGTGCATTTTTTTCATTAGCACTCTGTACTACCGCTTTAAGTATTTGCCCACTCCCTATATTAAATGCTGGTACAGCAAATTGATTTTCTTGTGCGACTTTTAACATTTCCTTCATATTTATTAACATATTGTACCTCCAGATATTTTAAATTTTAGTTTTGATTTGTTTGTTATTTATTTTGTCGTTGTTATATTTAAATAATATCAGGATAATAAATGTTAGAAAATAACAATCGTTTTCCTTTTTAAAAAGGAATTTTTATTATACACTCTAAGTTCCTTTTCACTAAATAATTTTTAGAAGTCTGTATAAGTGGACTCCAATAATTACGATTACTTTGTAAGTATTAATTTAAATTCTATCCTCTAGCTATATCATCTAATTTATAAAAAGATATAAACATATCAAATATACTACTTTCATTTACTAGAAAATTAACGGTTAATAATGGTATATTTGATATACCTGTAGTTATAAATTTAAAGATACTCATCCCACAGTTAATACTATATTGGTATCAAAAAAATTAAAAAGATATTAGCTATTTAGCCAATATCTTGTTGTAGATTTCAATGGTAGAGATGATTTATAGGAATCATACTCACGATTATCTAATTTTTTACTTCCATAAACTTGACATAAAACACCAAAAATGGCACCCATCGAGTTCATATCTAAGGAATAAAGTGACTTGGTTTTCTAAACACCAATTTATAAATTATCCTTTGTTATTTTATGTAAATCTTTTTCTATCTAATTTAAAAATTATTCCTAATGCTATATAGCATATACCAATTACTAATACACCATAAGCCATAGATACTCCTATCTTAAATTCTTGCATATTAGTTACAATAGAAATTGAAATAGGTCTATTGTAAACACCATAAAGTAAGGCTGACATTGTATATTCTCCAATTGTGCGAATGAATACTAATATAGCTCCTGAAATTATTCCTGGCATCATATTAGGGATTATTACATTATAAAAAGTTTTTATCCTTCCAGCACCTAAACTCCTTGACGATTCTTCTAGTCCTAAATTTATTGACTTCATAGCAACCTCATTGGATGAAAATAATAATGGTAAGGCATAAATTGTATATGCTATAGGTAAAATATAAAAACCACCTATTAAAGATTCATTAAAAGCAAATATACTTTTTTGATTAAATGTATTAATTAGGTTAACTGCAATGGCACTTGCAGGCATACTCCAAGGTAACATTATAATAAATTTTGCTAGTCGATTATATGTATTATCCTTTTTAATTACTAAATACGATACTGGTACAGTAATTATCAATCCTACTACCACTGCCATTAAAGACATTTTCAAACTGTTTAATATAGGCTGTAATACACGTGATTTTTGGAAAATCATCTGATAGTTTTCCAGTGTAAAGTCTCTAGGAAATATAGTTGTCATAATTGAATGTGTACTTACAAAGGATAAATATACAATAGTAATTATAGGAAGCATAATCATAATAATTTGCATTTCAATAATAATCTTGCATACAAATGTAAATATGTCTTTTTTTCTATTATCAACTTTATAACTTTGAGATTTTAAGGATGATACTACTCCATATTTTTTGCCATAATACTGTAATAAAATCATAAATGAAATCCCCATTAGTAATAAAATAATTACTTGAACTGATGCTATATCCATATGGTTATTAGCCTTAGACCTAACAATCTGGGTACTTAAAACTTTAAAACCACCACCTATAAGATTTGGAGCTGAGAAAGAACTAATTCCTGATGCAAAAGTTATAATAGTAGAGGTTATAACAGCAGGTGTAATAACAGGCCATATTACATCAAAAAATACTCTTAGCCTTGATGCTCCCATTCCTTTTGCAGCTTCAACTGTTGAGTAATCCACATATTTTAAGGCAACATATACATTTAAATAAAAATACACATACTGAGTATAGGCAACCACAAATAAAATTCCTTTTAATCCACTAAAATCATAAGGTTTGTTGATAAAGGAGAGTAAAATTTCTATAGATTTTGTAACTATCCCACTTTCTCCATAAAGCTGAATACATGCAATTACCATAATTACTCCAGGAATCATCATTGGACTTAGTAAAAGAATATGTATGATTTTTTTGTGTTTATCACAAACAAATGTCATATATAAGGCAAGTGATATTCCCATAATTCCACATACGAGTACAGAACCCAATCCCAAAATTATAGTATTGCTTACTACCCTTAAATTATTAGTATTTGAAAAGTATTCTTTAAAAACTTCAAAAGAATATCCACCATTACCTTGGAATGCTTGTGCAAAAGTATTACCTATTGGTACAATAATATATCCAATCAAAATCCAAAATAATATACTGTATAAAATAATAGAAATAACATTTTTAGTTGTGAATTTACTATGGTTTATTTTTTTAATCATATTATTCACCTTGTAGCACACCTAAATATGCCCTATCCCCTACATTTAGTTTATTGCTATTATTCAGTCTATTAAGTTCAGTTACTTGATATTTTTTTCCATTATTTGATACTGTATATTCTAAAATTGCTCCTAGAAAATTCTTAGATTCTACTTTTACTTTTACAAAACCACTTTGGTTGGTATTTTGCAATAATACCATTTCTTCAGGTCTTTTATAAATATAAGGCTTTGTCTCTTTTTCAATATTAAAATTAACATAATCTTCTTTTTCAATACAATTTGAAGTCCCTACAAAGTTTGCTACAAAATCATTCAATGGGCTTTTGTAAACTTCCATTGGCACACCAATTTGAAGAACTTTACCCTTATCCATTACAGCTATTCTATCAGAAATAGCTAAGGCTTCTTGTTGATCATGGGTAATAAATAAAGTAGTAATACCTATCTTTTGCTGTATCTCTCTTATTTCTTCTCTCATCTTGATTCTTAAAGCTATATCTAGATTAGACATTGGCTCATCTAATAAAAGCATAGTAGGCTCAGTCGCTAATGCTCTTGCTACTGCTACCCTTTGTTGCTGTCCACCAGATAGTTCATCAATCTTTCTTTTTCTAAAATCTTTCATTCCTGCCAATTCTAAATAATTATCACATTTTTCCACTATAATTTTTTTAGATAACTTTTTTATTTTCAATCCATAAGATACATTTTCTTCTACTGTCATATTTGGAAACAGTGCATAGTTTTGAAAAACAGTTCCCATATTTCTATTTTCTGGTTCTAGGTTAGTAATATTTTTATCACCAACATAAATACTTCCAGAAGAAGGTTTTATAAATCCACCAATTATTCTTAAAATAGTCGTTTTTCCACATCCGGAAGGACCTAATAAAGTAAAAAACTCTCCTTCCTTAATGGATATATTAACATCATGTAATACTTTTTCTTTTCCATAATAATGATTAATTTCTTTTAATTCTATATTCTTCATATCGTCTCCACAAATTATCTAATATTTATAATTCTCCAAATATACACATGATGAATCATCATAGATTTTAAATTTAGGAAGCTCTACTGCCATTTCATCATCCTTTTCTAGTTCCCTAACTTTTCTATATATATAATCTATACCTTTAATCTCTGCTATTTTCATCATTTTATCTTTATCAAAAATCTTCTATCTAACTAATTTTCAGTCCCATTTTCATCTCCTTGCCCACATAAATTGTACTTTTACTATAATTAAAAGTTTTGCATAGTAAAAAATTCACTTCACTTGAGCGACTACGTCTACGAATTACTTCATATCGTTAACTACTTCGTCAGTTGCTTAAAAGCTATTTTATTTAATATTGGTGTGTTAGTATCATTTAGTTGTATGAGTTATACAAAAACCATGAGATATCATAGTTCCCTTATACGTAAAATAGCGAGGAAAATCCTCACTATTTTTGTATATAATATTAAATTATTTAATTAGACTATTTTATAGTTTTATTGTTATCTATTATATCTGTTTCCCACTTTTCAATCCAGTTAGATTGATTTTTTCCAATTACAGACCAATCTACATCCATAGCTTTATATTCTTTTGACATCCACTTTGGTGAATCTTTAAGTGCAGAATCTAATGTTGGAATACGGTTAAAATCATTTGCAACCATAGCTTGAACCTTAGCACTTCCAACAAAATCTACAAACTTAGCTGCTACATTTGGATGTGGTGCATTTTTTAGAGCCGCTACACAGTCTGTGATTACGACAGAACCACTCTCTGCATCCACAACTTCTAATGGCATATTATTTTTTTCTTTATTATCTATTATATCACTTAATACTGCAATAGATATAGCAGCTTCACCTTTACCTATTGCGGAATACATAACACTTCCGCTATTGTAGTAGTTCTTTATATTTTTATTTAAACCCTCAAGGTACTTCCAAGCTTCATCTTCACTCTTAGTAGTTGAGTAGTAATTGATTAAGTTACTAACAGTAGAACGCATAGATGATGATAATGAATCTCTAGAAACTATTAAGTCTTTATATTCTTCTTTTGTTAAATCGCTCCAATCTTTTGGTGCTTTATCAGCTGATAATAGTTTTGTGTTATAAAACATCATTACTGGTGTTTTTATAGTTCCATACCAATATCCTCCTGAATCTTTGTAAGACTTATCTAATTCATTATTCCAGCTTGGTTCAGTCTTTTCATATAATCCTTCTTCTTTTAATTGCATGTATGTAGATGTATCTCCACCAAACATTATATCTGCTTGTGGATTATCTTTTTCACTTCTAACACGATCTGCTAGTTCACCTTTTAAGTTTATGAATTCAACATTAACGCCTGTTTCCTTTGTAAATTCTTCAGAAATTGCTCCTAGCATATCCTCTCCATGTGTAGTATATACTACTAATGTATCCTCTAATTCATCACTTTTTGATGTGCTATCATTGCTACAAGCTACAAGTGATAATGACATTGCTACAGTTAATAAGACAGCTGCTATTTTTATCTTCATATCAATTCCTCCCCCATATTCTCCATGTTCATTTTAAATGTTATTATTCTTATAGTCAACGATTCAACAATAATCTATATAATTGTATTTTTCTATAACTACTGATTTTATTATTGTTTTTTTCTATGGCTATACTTATTTTTATACATATAATTTTTATATTCACATTAATCCATTTTTCAATCTGGGTATTTTATTTCTTTAAAACATATTTTAAATATTAATATTATCATTATTTTTATGCATAAAAAATGACCTATGAATAGGTCACCTAAACCAATACTTATATGGTATATGAGATACTTTCTTAAATCACTTATTATTTTTTTATCTAGACTAGCTTCAGTAAATAATGCATGTATGTGTGGTTTCCATTTTAAGTCTTAATTAAAAGTATGAACTACTGTAAAACTATACCTCATCCTCACATCTAAACTTTAAATTTTTATCTATTATTTATTAGTTGACTGTATATTCACTAATTTTTATCATTTACAATACTCTTATTATCTTAAAATAATTATAATCTAACTTTAATCATATATTATATTACATATAAATATTTTTAACAAATTTAATAATTAAATAACTAAATAACTATATTTCATTAACCATCTTATAAATATTTATAGACTATTCACTAGTCTTCTTCAATAAATTCAAACAAATTTTCTACTGTGGTATCGAATACTTTAGCAATATCCATCGCTAACTTTAAAGAAGGATTATATTTTCCATTTTCTAAGTGTACAATAGTCTCACGTCTTACCTCAACTGATTTAGCAAGTTCATTTTGCGTCATAAGGAGTTTTTCTCTATATTCTTTAATTTTTGTTTTCATCAATATTGCCACTTAGTTACATATCCCCCTTTTATCAAAGTATATATACAACACTAATTTAGATAAAGATTGTATAAATAAAACTGCAATAAGAATTATACCAGTATCCAAGTTTGATATATTTATATTCCTTGTATAAGGCGTTGCAAAGAAAATAGCTATTATTACTATAGAATATATCATTATTTTTATTGCAATTTGATTAACCTTTGATAGTATAAATTTAGATGATTCATCAACTAAATCATTATATTTTTTAGTATAAATTGAATAACATCCAAAAACTATTAACCAACTCAGTCCTGGAAGAGATGCAGTACTTGGACCTTTAAAAATATACTTAGTCGCTAATACAGCTATAAAAAAATAAGTCATTAAAAGTAATTCTAAGATTAGCTTTGATCTTACACCAGTTTCTGATTTATACATATAAAATCACTCCTTAAAAATTATATATTCTCTATACTCTTTAATTTTTGTTTTCTTCAATATTATCACTTAGTTGCATATTCCCCTTTTATCAAAATATATATACAAAATTAATTTAGATAAAGATTGTATAAATAAAACTGCTAAGAGAATTACACCTATATCCAAATTTGATATATCCAAAGCTCTTGTATGATTTGCTGAAAAGAAAACAGCTATTACAAAAACAGAGTATAACATTATTTTTGATGCAATTTGATTAACCTTTAATAACATAAGTTTTGATGCCTCATCAACTAAATCATTATATTTTTTATTATACATGAAGTCACATGCCCAAAAAGCGAATAAAATTATAAAAGTAATCCAAATATCTTCCCCTTTAAAAATAAACTTTTTTAATAATAAGTCTATAAAAAAATAGGATATCATAAGTAACTCTGAAACAAGATTTGCTTTAACACCAATCTCTGATCTAGACATATAAAATCACTCCTTAAAAGTTATATATTTATAACACTTGATGTTATAAATATATAACTTTTTCAAATAAATTGCAATAGAATATTGTAAATATTTAGTAATATATTTATAAATATAGTTTATAAAAGATTTCATAATAACCATCAAATAGTTACAAATAATATTATAAAACTACTTCTTTATTCACTTTTATAGAACTTTCTCTCTAAAAAAATTCTTATAATATATAAAATATATTTTTTAATAAATATTACAATACAATACTAGATTAGTTTATTATATCTATTCTCTCAATCATATCATTTACTAACTATTATCCTAATGAACATGTAATATTGAAATGTATAATTATACAACCTAAATGCACCCCAATATACCCTCAAAAAAACCTCTTTTTCTGTGGTTGGAGTATGGTTGGTGGATTTCATCACCAAAATAAAAAATACTAGTCAATATTGACTAGTATTCCCAAGTATTTCATTATTCATTTTTACAAATTGGTGGAGACGAATCACAGGAATAATACCCATGATTAATTCATTTCATATACAACTCTAAGTTTTTATTAAAAATATACATCACTTTACTATTCTATGATATAACACAACAAAAGAAACTACAATCTATGAGTGATGGTTTCATATAGTCTTAGTTCCTACAGTAAGTAAGTAGGAAGGGAGTGTACTCTATATGGAACTAATTATAAATTTTATTATAGGAGCTATCGTTTCTATTTGTATTGGTATAAGTACCAATTACATATATGATAAAATAAAAAAACACTTATCTATTGGTCGTAGTGTGATTTAAAATTTGAATTTAAAATTAAATTCAAATTCACTAAAAAGCAATCTATACTAGAAACCACTACTCTACCCACTAGATTTCAGTTTCTTTTTATTTTATCTAAAACTACATTGTACTACATTACATTTAAAAATAAACCTTAAATTTCTTTATTACAATTCATTAGTTCGAAAAAATATTTAGAGTCATGAGTTTTATAAAGGTTTAACCAAGAACTTAATGCTTCTTCTTTAAAAACATCTAAAACTTTTAAAACTTGTATCGTAAATTCCAATGGTGCGATTCCCGAAGCAGTAATTAAATTTTCATCATTAACTGCAGATTCCATTTTATAATATTTTTCTCCAGTATAACTTGGTATCACCATTTTTAGAAATTCTAAATCATTACTTGTATGATCTCTAGAATCTAGTAAACCTGTTTTAGCTAGCCCTAAAGTAGCACCACAAATAGCTGCAACTATAGCCCCTTGTCCCAAAGCCTCTTTAGCTTTTTCTAATATTATCTCATGAGCTATAGATATCCAAGTATCTCCCCCTGGCAAAATTAATAAATCATTACTTTCCAAATTAAACTCATCAACTGTAATCTCAGGTAAAACTTTTAACCCACCCATTGTTATAATAGGATTTTTATCAACTCCTACTGTAATTACTTTTAGTGGTTTTAATCCTTTTTTAAAATATCTTCCTGTATTTAATTCCGCAGTTAAATATCCAACTTCCCAATCTGACATAGTATCAAACACATACATATATACTTTTCTATTTTTCATCTTTTGCTCCTTATATGATTAATTAATATACCTAATTGTAAAATAACTTAACTGACATACTCTGTCAGTTAAGTTATTAAATTTGATAATGATTAATTAATTCGAGTAAATTTTCAACTATTTTATCTCTAAGACTTAATGGTTCAATTATTTGTATCGATTTTCTATAAGGTATAAGTATATTTGGTATATATGTATATATTACCTCTTCTTGAAGTTTAAATATTGCTTTATTTGAAGTTCTTTCTTTCAAATAATATCCTAGAAGCCAATGCTGACATAAGTTATCTAATGCATTTATACTTCCTTCTATAACTAATGGTATAAGATTATCCTCATCTTTTGTTTCATCCATAATCCCTCTTATAAAAAATTCACTTGCTGAAAATTCCTTTGGTCTATTAAAAGTATTTGATGTTTCTATAACATTACTAATTCTATCTATCCTAAAACTACGAATCTCATTTCTCATTTGACAAAATGCTACTATGTACCAATTATTATTCCAACGAACAATTCCATATGGATTTATAATCCTACATTTTGATTTTTCTTCACGAGCTGTACGGTAGTTAATTTCTACAGATAATTCATTTGCTATACTATTTTTTAACTTTTTAAGTACAGATTCTATGGATATTTTTCCAGTGGGTTTTATTACTTCAAAACCTATTAAATGTTTTGTTAAAATTTCCTCTTGTTTTTGATTTGAATACATTTTTAACTTTGATGTTGCCTTATCTAATGTGTCATCTAAGAAACATCCCTCTTCTTTAGCAAATATAGCTGCATGAAGTAGAGCAGTTTGCTCCTCTGTATCGAAAAAAAGAGGTGCTTTAATGAAATTATTCAAAAGTGTATATCCACCATTATGACCTGTATCTGAAATTATAGGTACTCCACTAGCAGATAATGCATCAATGTATCTGTAGACAGTTCTTATATTTATTTCTAATTTTTCAGATATTTGTTTTGCAGTAACTTTTTTATCTGAGTTTAATATCCATAATATAGACATCATATTGTCAATTTTAGCCATATAGTTTTACTCCTTCATATATGTTTTATAAATTAATTATATAGGTTATTAGATTAATTTTCACAAAAAAAATATTAGCAAATTGCTAATATTTTTCGTGGATTTTAATGGTGGAGACGAGGGGAATCTATAAGTTATATTCACTGTATTTTTTATATTACAAAAACATAGTATATATAAGTATCATATTAAATTTTGTCTTTTATTATATATGATTTTTTCAATACTTTTTCTTTTAATTGGGGTATTGTTGGGGGGTAAGATGAATCATATGAAATATCTAAATAAATAACTACAGAAAAAAATGTCACAAGTTTATTCTAAAATACTGTGACATTTTTATATTTACTTCATAAATTTATCTATATTACTTATAGGTCCTTTAAATATAGCTTTTGTATTCAACGCTTCAAAGTGCTTTTCTGCACACTCTATCTTAGCTTTTTCCTCTGGTCTTAGTAAATGTAAATCACTTACCCCTTTTGTTTCGATAACAAAATACAATTTTTCTATTCCTCTTTTTTCCATAACAACAGCCCAATCAGGGTTATAATTACCTAAAGGAGTATCTATTTTAAACCAGTTTGGAAGCTTAATATAGATTTTCACTCTAGGATCACTTTCAAATCTCTTAGCAAAACTTAACTCCACATTAGAATCACAAACAGCATAATTATATGGAGATTTGCTGCTTTTAATTACTTTATCATTAAGATATGCAAGTAATGTTTCATCTTCACTATTAAAAGACTCAACTGAATAATAGTCATCTATTTTTTCATATTTAATTCCTTCAATAACAAATATTCTAAGCTCTGAATTAATAATCTTTATAACCTCTTCTATAAATTTTTGAGGGTTTCTTTTAAAATCATCTAGTCTATTAGATCTTACTAATATACTTATTATAGTCTTTCTAGTTAAATTAGTTTTATTTTGAAGTTCTGCAATAATATCTGGTAAATAATTAGCTCTGTATGATTCTTCTTCTGCTTCTTCCACTTTTAACCTGGATGTTACACCAGTATCTTTAGCTATACTAACACTATCTTTTCTTGATATTATTCTAGGAGTCTGTATTTTTTCAATTTTAGATATACGTCTGATACAATTTTCAATCAACTTTTCACTACTAAAATCAACTGAATAAATAGTTTTTATATTAATTTTTTGCCATAACTCTACAAACTCATCACTATCTATAATTCCTTTATTCAGCTTAACTTTTTCTTTTTTAGTAGCATCTTTTATCTCATAGACACTACATCTGTGTATCAGATCTTTAACAATCTCACCAAAAAATTCTTTTAATTCTTCACAGCATAAGGTAAATTTATTTTGTTCTGTATTACTTGATACAAATGTATCTAAATCTTTCTTTAGCTTACTCTGTACATTTCCTTTTTTATCAATATATTCATTTTTAATAAGATAATTAAACACTTTTTCAGATCCATCATGTCCAAGAAAAACATCTATTTGCTTTTCATCGTCAAAAACTTTAATATTAGCAAATGAATATCTTTCTATAACTCCAAATCTCATGCCTGTATCCTCTTGCAACTCATTTTGTAAATTATTTACAAAATCTTTATAAGATTCATTAGCCATAACAGTTAATATATTTATATTACTATTATTAATGCGTTCTCCATCTTGATTAACACAAAGTCTAAGACCTCTACCTATCTCTTGTCTACGCTTTATATAAGTACCTGCACTGTCTTTTAAAGTACATATTTGAAATACATTAGGATTATCCCAGCCTTCTTTAAGTGCAGAGTGAGAAAATATAAATCTCAGAGGATTACTCATATCAAGTAACCTTTCTTTATCTTTCATTATTAAATTATATACATTTTCATCATCTTGAGTATTTCCTTTAGTATCCTTTAATTTTCCTTTTTTATCTTTTGCAAAATATCCATTGTGTGTAGATGTTATGGATATGTTTTTATTTATGTTACCTTTAAATCTATCTTGTTTTATAAGATCATTATATTCTTGTTCAAACATATTAACATATTTTCCAGGTATTATAACTCCATTTTCTGAATAATCCCTGTAATTAGCGACCTTATCTATAAAGAATAAACTAAGTACTTTTATACCTTTCTTATTTAGTATAGTTTCCTTTTCTAAATGTGTTTCTATAGTTTTTCTTATTTGAAATCGCTTTATAATATCATTATCTATATCACCTATAGATTCATTTATACCTATGTATTTACCATTTACAACTATATATTCCTCATCTTTACCCCAACTTATATCTTCAATAAAATAATTCCTATATATCTCTCGTTTACCAGATATATCAAATAAATCATCTCCCAATCTTACTCTTTTGTTTGTTCTTTTGATGACACCTTTTTTACCTTGAACATCCATCTCAATTTCAGCTTTGAGTTCTCCAACTCCTATAAGTTTAATATATGGCTTATTGAATGATTCTTCTCCTCTAACAGATAATACTTCAATTTTCTTTACTAATTTTTGTTCATAAGCATCAACAGCATCTAACCTATATACCATATTGTACTTATCTATATGAGTTGCAGAATACCTTAGTGTGCACATATAATTAAGCTCATTTATAGCCTCCTTTGATTTTGGTGTAGTATCAACACTTTGTGGCTCATCTATTATAACTACTGGATTAGTATTCTTTATTAAATCAATTGGCCTTTGTCCATTTAGTTTGTCTAGTTCTCTATGAATTATATTTAATTTAGCATCTTTTTTAGAACTATCAAATCCTTTTCTAAATGCATCTATATTTATAATCATTATTTGTAAATTATTGGAAGTTGAAAAGTTTCTGACTTGTTCTAATTTAGAAGAATCATAAATAAAATATTCAACAGATTCATTGTCATATATATTATTAAAATGTTCTTTAGTTATTTGTAAGAACTTATTAACACCTTCACGAATTGCAACCGAAGGAACAACTATTACAAATTTTTTAAATCCATAATTCTTATTTAATTCATATATACTTTTTAGATATACATATGTTTTCCCTGTACCTGTTTCCATCTCTATTGTAAAATTCATTCCATTAAGATTTTCTGACTTAGGTAAATTATTTCTAACTTGTATATTTTGAACATTTCTCAGAATACTTTCTTCATTTATATTTAATTTATTACCTATAATATTATTATTTTGAAGTTCTCTTATTTGAAGTTGCTTTTCATTTAAGTTACTATCTGTACATATAGTAAAATTTGATTGTTGTTGAGTTTGACCCTTAAATATATCTACAACAGATTTTATAGCTTCCTCTTGATATTTTAGATCTGATCTAAATTTTAATTTCATGCTTATATACTCCTTACATCATTTATCCCAAATCGTTTTAAGCTTAACATGGCATTCATCTTGGCAGAATCCGTTTTAAATCCAGTTTCTTTAAACACTATTTTCATTTCTATAGACTCTGACTTATATTTAAGCATTTCTTTTATAATTTCTTCGGTTATTTCATCTTCTAAACAGATTAACAATGAACCACTGCCTATATTAAATATAATTTTATCTTCTAAAGTTATTTTTTCAATAGAAGTAGCCAATTCTATTCCCATTTTTATAAGTATTTCATAGAGTAAATCTTCTTTACTCCTTCCTATTTTTAAGTTATCTAATCTATCATACAATTTAGATTCTAATTCATTATAATCTAAATCCCACTCTTTTATATTAGAACTATCCAATTTAAATACTTTGAATCCTATATCTAAATCAGATTTTCCACTTTCTGCAATTATCTTTTCTCCTGCTCGTCTTATACGTTCTTTTCCTATCTCACATATGTTATTATATCCTGATTTATATGCTTCATTTGTTTCGTCAATTAATTCTGGAAGCTGTACCATTATAAAACTTCGCTTTCCATTATCCTCTTGATTAAGTTGAATAACTGAGTGTGCTGTTGTTGAAGAACCTGAAAAGAAATCTAACACTATACTATCCTTATCTGTTGCTTGCTCAAGAAGCAATTTTATTAACTTAACTGGTTTAGGGTGATCAAATATTTTATTTTCCAATAAATTAACTAATTCACTAGTTCCAGAAGAACTTGTAATTCCATTTATAATATTTTTGTATTTATATTCTTTTTCATTATTAGCATCTAATCTGTTTTTAGAGTAAAACATATATTTTCCATTTTTTTCTTCAAGTAACATTAATTCTGTATCATTTTCTTCAATAAATTTAGTTATGCTCCACCTCCAACACCCTATTTTGTTATTAGTTTTTCTTAATGGTGGAATTACTTTTATCCACTCATCTCCCAATTTATTCTCTTCATCTATAGTTATTGTTCCATCTTTTTTTGTGTATTTTTCATCAATACATCTTTTTTCATTAGTATTTTTATTAATATATATTGAATATACCAAATTAGGACGAGTTTCAATATTAAACTTACTATTATTATTAAATAGAGGATCTCCTTTTTTATAATAAGATTTACTATCTTTCAAGCAATATTCTTTTAGGAGCTCCTTCCCTGATTCTTTTCTTTGATTTATACTTACTAAATTAATGTTTTTAGCATACATAAGTATATATTCATTAGTATTTGATATAAACTTATCTATACTTCTTCCCCTTTCATTATTAGCCCATATTAATGTAGATATTAAATTATCTTCTGAAAATATTTCATCACATATTTTTTTTAAATTTACCATCTCATTTTCATCTATACTTATAAATATGACTCCATCTTCTTTAAGTAGATTCTTAGCTAACTTTAATCGTGGATACATCATATTTAGCCATTCAGTATGATGTCTACCATTAGTTTCTGTATTTGCCTTAGTAGATTGTTTTGTAATTTCCTTATAATTAATTATATTATCGCTAAAATCATCTTTATAAACAAAATCTTTACCAGTATTATATGGAGGATCTATATATATCATTTTAATTTTCCCAAAGTAACTCTTATGAAGGAGCTTAAGTACCTCCAGATTATCTCCCTCTATATATAAATTATTTGTATCATCCCAATTCTTACTACTTTCTTTATCTGGTCTTAAAGTTCCTCTTGATGGAGTTTGTGCTATTTTTATTGAATTACTTTTCCCATTCCATCTAAATTCATATCTTTCCTCATTTACCTCTATCTCACTACCAAGTAATAATTTTAATTTATCAAAATCTATTTTCCCTTCAATAAATACTTCTGGAAAAAAGCTTTTTAATTTTTCTATATTCATGTGTATTAAATCCATGCTTTGTCCATTTAATTTATTCATTTTTTTCTCCTTTAGTTAAGTTGATTAATTAGCTTAAACTAACACATAGTATTAACACCCTTTAATTCCCCTAATAATTCTTCAAATGTTAAAGACATTTTGTTTGCCTTTTCTTTTGAAATTATGAATCCTAAAGATGTATCTCTTTTTGCTTTAACCATTCTACATCCACTTACACCTCTAGACTGATTTAGTTCCTCATATAAATCTAAAAGATCTCGTTTCCTTAATATCCAAAATAATTCTTTAGTTCCAATTAAAAAGTATCTTGTATTATCATTTTTAAATATTCCACTATTTACCCAATCTTTATTATGAGAATTTAATTTTTCTGCATATTCTATATATAAATTTCCTGTTTCTTTTGATTTCATATCATATTTAATTTCTATTCCAGCCTCACATTCACCTTTACTATATTGACCTTCCTCATTATAAAACAATCCTATGTCTACGCCAAACTCAAGAAATTTATGATCAATAAATACTTCAAATTGATGTGATAGTAAAAGATTTTTTATAAAATATCCATTTTTTTTTCTGTCATTCCATATAACTGGTTTTGAATATTCCCATGGTTCAGTATCAAAACCCGCTAATAATGATTTTATAATCTCTAAATTTTCTTTTAGTACTTTAATAAAATCTGTTCTAAAATAATTGTTTTTAATATCATAATTATATTTTTTTATTAGATCATTAGTTATTATAAATTCTGAGTATTTAAGTTCTCTATTTTGATCAAGTATATAATTGCATTCATATAAATACAATAATATATGTTCTCTAGGTGTCAATTTTCTGTCATACTTAATTTCATCCTTGTTATTATTCATAATATTTATCCCCCTATAATATATTTATTTGAATATATTATATCATAGCATTTTATATCATAAATATATAAATAATATCTTTATATAAGTAAAACTATATAAAATTTATATTAACTAAAAATAAATCAAGTATTTTAATATTTATTTTTATTATCAAGTGATAAATATAGTAATAATTAGCTTTATTAAAATTTTTCTTTATATAACTTAAAAAACTAAAAAATTAAGTCTTCCCAAATTTGAATAACTATTATAAGCCATTATTTAACCCAATTGAATCAAAAGATATCAAAATAATTTTAGCCTCTACTAAACATAAATTTATCATGATGTACATAAAAAAATCACCTTATAATAAACTCTCTGCTTTTAATATTCAAATTTATTTTTCTAACAATTCTATCATAAACTTTCCTCCTGATTTAAACCCCAATTTATAGTAATGTTCTCTTTCAATTTCTATCAATGAATTAAATAAATCATTTAATTCAATTAGTTCTTTAGTCTTATTTTCTTCTAACAATTTCTTTTCTAATGAGTTATTAAGTTTCTTAATTTTTTCCCAGCTTTCAAGATAATACTTGTCTTTTTTTGAATTGATCTTATATACATATTCATTTATCCAGTAATCAAAATATATTTCTATAATTTCATCGTACATGTTAGTACCTCCTTGACTTTCATTAGGTACTTAATATATACTTAATTTGTTAGGTTAGTGTACATTAAGTGCCTAATTTATAAAGGTAGTTGTTATATTTATATGGCAACTACCTTTTTCTAATAAATTTTTCAATCTAATTCTATATATTTTAAATCTTTATTTCAGAATTATACACTTACTATCTAATACTATTTAAACCATAATTTGTATATTATTTAATAAGTCATATTCTTTAAATCTCTTGTATCTTCTTACATTCTTCGAAAGAAAACAAATTTCCTATATACCAATATGGTCTAAATCCTGATTCACCATCTCTATTTTTAGCAATAATAATCTCACTTAAATTAGCACCAAAACCTTTTTCTCTTCGTCTCAGTTCTCTTATATCCTCAATTCCCATTGTCTTACAATAATTAAGAGCTTCTTTTTCTGTAGGTCTATGAATATATACAACTGAATTAGAATCCATATAGATCTGCTTTGAGCTTCTCATTACTCTATCCCCTTTTGGTCTCTCATCCTTCAATTCATCATTTAGTTGAGCAAGTTGAATAACTGGTATATTAAAGTCTAAAGTAATCTTTTTTATTTGCCTTGATAAATCAGCGAATTTAGATTCTCCTACTTCTTTACCTTCATAATCCAAAATTTGCAAATAATCAATTATGACTAAACTAGGCTTAATACTCTTTATTTCTCTCTTTATTCCTGATACTGTATTTACAGAGTCATTTATATAAAGATTATTTTCTTGATTTATTATGCTTAAAGCTTGTATATATTTGACTATTTCTTTATCATCTAAATTTCTATTCTTCATTTTTACAACTGATATTCCAGTTAGTGATGCTATATTTCTAAACAAAATCTGTATATCACTCATTTCTCCACTTATAAAAAGTACTTTCTTCCCTTGAAATATTACATTTCTAAGTATTTGTAACGCCAATGCCGTTTTCCCTCTTCCACTTTTGGCTGCTATTGTAGTTAGTTCACCCCCATATAAACCTCCTATAGTCTCATCTAAGAATTTTATTCCAGTCTTAATACCTTCATTTATTTCATCATTTATATATTCAAAGGCTCTCTCTGATATGGCTGTTATACTTGAATCCTTTTTTATTAATTTTTGATTAGCTTTATTTATATCATTTTCTAACTGATATATAAGAGTATTATCATCTATTTCTCCAAGGCTGAATTTATTAAATTTATCAATTATATTTCTATTTTTATATTTTTCAATAACTATACTGACATAACTCATGAAATTTGATACTGTTGGAACTATTGTTGACAAACTAGTGATATAGCTTATACCTCCAATATTATTCAAATGACCTTTTCTCTTTAATTCTTCTGTAAGAGTTATTATATCTATTACTTCATTTCTCTTATTTATTTCTTTTATAGCACTAAATATATATTTATGTTCCTCATGATAAAACATGTCTTCACTTAACATTTGCTCTAACTCTTCTATTATTGTTGAATCTAATAAAATGCTTCCTAATATTGATTGCTCTGCTTCTGTATTTTTAATTAAGTTATTTGAATTATTTATAATATAACCTCCTTACCACTTTAATTGTGAGTCATCTGGATTATATATCTTTTCATCTTTCTTTAGGTCAATTTCCTTACTATAATAATTTCCTTCTAGTATCTTAGTAAAATTACTTGAATTCATTATCCAATCAAAGTTTGCTTTCCATCCTGTATTATTATTTCCATTTAGAAAACTTGTCTTACTAACTATATTTATAACCTCTAATACAGTTTCTTTATCATATTCTCTTATTCTTGAATTTATTCTCCTCTTTCTTGTATCTGTTAGTTTCTTTACCTTTGAAAGTTCAATACAAGTTGAGTTAAATTTACTTATAATTTCACTATATATAATATTATTTTCATTCTTTATATTCTTGATTGTTGTTGATTGATTGTTAATCGTCTGTTGATTAGGTTGTTGATTTTCTATGTTATCTTGGTAAAGTTCCCAATTTTCAATAGTTATGACTATATATTTGTTTGTTGTTTCATATGTTAGAAAACCAGCATTTTTAAAAACCAACAAACAACTTCTAACCATTTGATAACTAACTCCTTTACCACATCTTTCAGCTATTTTGCTATAGGAAGAAATAAATTGTCCAGACTTTATTTTTGTCCTTTTATTCTCTATAAAAATATAGTTTTCTTTATGACTAGCCATAAGTAATATAGTTATTAATATTACTTTTCTTTCTGGCTTAATATCTTTCCAAATTGATTTATCCAACAACTCCCTATAAAGCTTTATCCACCCCTTATTGCTCAATTACAAACACCTACTTTAAGACTATAACTTAATACCATTTGCATTTTCAATAAACCAATCATCTAATTTATTTTTTATTATGTATACTCGATTATTTATCCATATACAAGGGAATCCTTTATTTTTAGAATGACATAACTGCCTAAATTTTGATTCTCCTATAGGATAAAGCTTTGATGCTTCTTTACATGTTATAAGTTCAGCTTTATTTATTTTAGCATTTTCAATAATTTTATATCCTTGCTTTTTTTCTTGTGCTTCCTCTTCATTCTTTACAATAATGTTTAAAGTAGCTTGTAATGTCTTTAAAACTTCCAAATTATTATTCTCTTTCATATTTTATTCCTCCTTACTAAAAAATAATTCTTCTACTGTTGTATCTAAAACTCTAGATAGTTTAATCATCAAATCATTGCTTGGATTATTAGCCTTACCTGTTTCCAAGTTTGACAAATAATATCTTGATATACCAACTCTATCTGCTAATTCTTGTTGCTTTATACCTTTTTTAATCCTAAATATTTTCAAATTGATTCCCATACTTTTTCCTCCTTTTTTCTAGTTTACATTCGTAAACTTCACACTTTAATTATAATGTCGACATATGTGTACTGTCAATAAAAATATATTATTTTTCTGTTCTCATTTGTGTACTTTTGGGCTATACTTTATACGAGGTGATAATATTGCAAATTGGAAAAAACTTAAAAAAGATAAGAAAACAAAAAGAACTAACACAGATTCAACTTGCTGAAATTAGTGGCATCTCAAGAAATGCTCTAATAAATTATGAAAATGATAAAAGAATCCCTAGTATAGATACCTTATCAAAACTCGCTAAATCTTTGAAAGTTGAAAAGACTATATTTTATTTTGATATTGAAAATGAAGTAATGATCAATGAAGATATTTTATATTTTTTACAGTCTTTATTCCCAGAAGAATACTATTCTTTTGATGAATTTTTAAATGCTATTTCAAATCTTATGGAAGATGATGATATTAGAATTACCTCAAGTTTATTGCTAGGTGCTTGGTCTGACAAAGACCAATATTATAAACTTGGCGAAAAATTAGAACTAAATGAAAGTCAAATTTATAATTGGATACTTTCAGATTGTATATCTAATGCTGAATTAGAATTTTCATTACATCCTGACAACATAAAAGAAATTATTAAAAATGATATTCTTACAAAACAATCAATTGATGAATTACTAGATATTGGTCTATCAGAAGAAAATATAGAAATAATCTATGATTACTTTAGTGAACCAACAGATAATGGGATTAATATTCGACTAAAAAAATTAATATCTCAAAAAGAAAATATGACTATAAAAAATAATGATTACTTTAAATTATTACAAGAAAATAATGAATTAAAGGAGAAAAATAAAAAGCTTGAAAATACACTTAAAGAAATAAAAAAACTACTAACTAAAATATAAAATAATATCAATACTATCTAAAGCAATGATAAAAAACTATGAAAGGAGCTATAATCATGAATAAATCATATATACCAAAATACATATATAAATTCCCTACTAACCTACCTCATGGAGATAAAAAATATACTTTAACATATATTAGAAGAATGATAAGTGAATTTGTATATGATATGGGTAATCTAGAAAATAACCCCTTCACATTCCCAGAAGTACAAACATTACTGGATGGTATAACAGTAGGTGGACATAAATTAAGTGACCAAAATCAAATACTAAATATAAAATCATCATGGGATTATGTAATCAAATTAAGTAACAAAGAAAACTTATCTTTAAATAAAGATACAATTTGCTCTATACATAAAATAGTTGCAAAAGATGAAGCTCTAATCGTTGGAGATTTCAGAAATGGTAATATAGGTATAGCTGGTACCACTCAATATGAGTGCATAGAAGCCACTTTATTAAATGATTTATTTGTAAGTGACATAGATATCATAAATAAAATAACTAACCCCTTAGAAAAGGCTATAATAATAAATTTATGGTTGTCATATTGCCAATTCTTCTATGATGGCAACAAAAGAACTGCTAGACTTATCTCAAACCTAATACTTATAAGTAATGATCTAGGAGTTCTATCAATCCCAGCTAAACATAAACAAGAATACAACACATTAATGCTAAACTTCTATGAAACACTAGAAGCTGATGAAGTTATAAAATTCTTATTAGAGAAATGTATTACATTCTTTGATGGATATAACTATAAATCATATAAGGAGCTGTTTAAAAATGGCAACTAAAAGAGCTAATGGAGAAGGCTCTATCGGAAAATATAAAGATGGTTGGCGTTCCCGTATAATGATTGGTTACAATGAAGATGGAAAACCAATAAGAAAAGAATTTTATGGTAAGACTCAAAAGGAAGTTAAAGATAAATTAGATGCTTATAAAAAACAATATTATTTAAGCTCTGATATTTCAGATGATAAAATAACTTTAGAGTATTGGTTTTACAATTGGTTGTTTGAATATAGAATAAACGATTTAAAACCCAAGTCATTTGAAAGATATGAAAGCATCTATCGTAATTATATTAAAGATACTGATTTAGGGAATATCAAGTTAAAGGACTTAAGAGTATCTCACATACAAAAATATTACAATAGATTGCTTGATTCCAATAAAAGTATACCTACTGTAAGACAAATAAACACTAAACTGAAAACCTGCTTATCAGAAGCTGAAAAACAAGGTCTTATACAACGTAACTATTGTACTATGGCAAATATACCAGTTGAAAAAAAAGAAAATAAGCTTGAAATATTGACTCTTGAACAACAAAAGAGTTTTATAAAAGCTATAGAGAGGCATAAATTAGAAGTATTATTTTTGGTTGCTCTTGGTACTGGACTTAGATTAGGAGAATTATTAGGACTTAAATGGTCTGATATTGATTTTAAGAATTCTAATTTAACAGTTAAAAGAACGCTTCAAAGAACATATTTTATAGATAAAACCGGAAATAGAGAGCTTAAAGTATTAGAGCAAGAGCCAAAGACATCAAATTCTTACAGAACTGTACCTATTCCAAAGGATGTCTTAAATAAATTGAAAGAACATAAAGTAAATCAAAATACAGATATATTAAAGGCTGGAGAATTATATAGAAATGATAATTATGTATTTTGCAATGAATTAGGTCTCCCTGTAGATGATAAAAGGCCTTTAAGGAATCTAAAATCTGTATTAAACAGTTTAGATATAGAGCCTATAAAGTTTCATGGTCTTAGGAAAACTTATGCAACTAGACTTTTTGAGAATGATGTCCCTCCTAAAACTGTACAAGTTTTAATGGGTCATTATGATATATCAATAACTTTAAATATATATACTCAAGTTATGGAAAATAAGAAAGTTGAAGCTGTAGAAAAGTTGGATAAGATATTTTCATTGTAAATATTAAATAAATTAATATAGTCTTTTGACTCCTATATTCAATTTATGACCTATATAAATCTGATTTTTTAATATAAACACATTACCAAATTTGCTAAGATCATATTGTAAAACTGTAAGTAGATTTATTTTCTCATAAATTTACTTACAGTTACATATAAAATATTTAATATATTCTACAATATAGCTATAGATTAAAAACTTTCTTCTTCAATTTGTTTTAATGTCTTTGTTTTGTACTTCCATTCGATCCTTCCATTCGTTGATGAGCCCAATATGACATCTGATGCAGTACTTGGACTATTAAATATATAATCTCGAGTAAATATGTAATTTCCATCTGTATCTCTTTTTAATATACCATTCTCTATAAGACTTTCTCTTCTATTTATCGTACCTTTACTTGCAGAAATTACACAATCTTCTACTGACTTAGAGCCTTTAAGTACGACATATTTATAATCAATTATTTTCATATTAGCTACTACATTTTTTCTGTTTATTGTATAAATATTTTCATCATTATTTGCTACTACATCTATTTGATCTTTTACATTGTTAAATATATCAATTCCTAAAGATGACAAAATTAATTTTATAGAGTCTATAAACTGATTAACTTCTGCTTCATCAACCTCAGATATATTTGGTTTAGCTGGACTATTTCCGTTTTCCATTTCTATATCCTGAGTTTTATTAGCTATATCTATAAGTTCTGATTCTATATATTGTATTTGAGTTTTAGTTATATAACCATCTTTTGATGTAAATACTATTGCTTCATTCCAAAAATCTTTTTTCAAAACATGACTTTTAAGCCTTGGAAGTACAGGATCACCTTCACCTATATAGATTTTCTTTTTACCATCTTCTAATCCCAAAAGGATATATACACCTGGTTTTTGAGATTCTTCTCTTTTCGAGAATGCCTTAATCTTTTGTCTTGGAAATAAGGTTGTATGTATTGTCATATTTGAAATCTCAACTGTTCTTAATCCATTTCCTTCTCCATCTACTAAAAATAGTCTAATAAGTCTTCCCATACTAATAATCTCCTTAATCATAGAGTTTTTAATTTTACACTAATTAATAAAAACTAAAAATATCAACATTAACATTATTTATAGATTTTATTATCTTGGTTAATTGTGATTTAGATCTCATATCTTTTATATATTTTTTATTTATATTCAAAAAAACTTTCTTTAATTTTACTAATCATAATTATCAAATAGTTATTATTATATTATAAGGCAGTTTTATTTTATAATATAGACTAAATTTATCTTTATTCATTATAAATTTTAATAACTTACATAAGGTTTCATATAATATACACCATTAATATCTTTGTAGTCCTTTAATTCAACTTTTTGAAACCCTAGCTAATAATGTTATTGATAAAACAACTTAAAATTCTGAAAATGCACCCCAATATACCCTCAAAAAAACCTCTTTTTCTGTGGTTGGGGTACGGTTGGTGGATTTCATCACCAAAATAAAAAATACTAGTCAACAAAGACTAGTATTTTCAAGTATTTCATCATTCTTTTTTCAAAATTGGTGGAGACGAGGGGAGTCGAACCCCTGTCCGCAAATCTTTTCCTCGCTGCATCTACATGTGTAGCCAACTTTACTAGTATCTCGCCTCACATAACGCCAAGTGGCAGGCTCTATGCTTAGCCAGTCCCAATTAATCTACCCTAAGTCGAGACACCCTCAAAGTAGTTCCCTGCATAATGACGTCCAGTCTTAGCCGGCAGGAGGGCTAAGAGGGACGAGCAGCAACTAGGCTGCTATCGCGAAATTATCGTCTGCGTTTATTTTAAAGTTCCCCAGTTTTTACGTGACCCAGAGTAACACGACACGCAGCCTCAAGTTCCAAACCCACGTCGAAACCTTTACGCCCCCTTGAGTAGTTTATAGTCCATTAGACTCTTCGCAAACTTTATCACCATTTTTATTAAATTTTTAATGTATATATAATATAATACTTTTAAGAATAAAAATCAATGTTATGTTCTAGATAATAAAGAATTTTATTCTAAAAAATACAATTTTAACTAGTTTAATATTTCCCTGTCATTTCTCTTTCTATACGTCTTTGGGCATCTTTCTTAGCCATATCTTGACGCTTATCATATAACTTCTTACCTTTCGCTAAAGCAATCTCTACTTTAACTTTACCATTTTTTAAATATAAACTAAGTGGTATAAGTGAATACCCCTTTATAGTAGTTGCTCCAATAAGCTTTCTTATCTCATGCTTGTGAAGCAATAATTTTCTCACTCTTAGAGGGTCAACATTAAATATATTTCCTTGCTCATATGGACTTATATGAACTTGTTTTAAAAATACTTCACTGTTATCTACAGATGCAAATCCATCACTTAGGTTGACTTTACCTTGTCTTATCGACTTTACTTCTGTTCCTTTTAATTCAATTCCACACTCATATGTTTCCTCTATAAAATATTCATGTCTTGCTCTTTTGTTTGTTGCTAATATTTTTTTACCAGCCATATAAATCTCACCTTCTTTGCTAGAAATTTCTTTAATACACACTAAGAATTTGCTAAATATTTCATATCTATAAATCTTTTGACTACCCTGTATGATAACATATTCAAGAGCTTTAGTCAATATGACAACTCATACATTAAACTAATGGGACAAGATATGATAAATAATGTAACAATATATTGTAGGAAATTGCATCAACTATATTTAGTGCAAAGTCAAAATCAATTACTAAAAATAATCTATCAAACTCAAAACAAAAATTTTAATACTCCAATACCTATTTTTCGCTTTTAGCTTTTAACACTCTCATAAAATATAATACCCACAAATTATAAATACTACTCAAAATACATACTCAAATAGTATACTTCAATTATAAGTATTCTTAAAATTTCTTAATATCTATGTAAAACTTTGATGATAAAGTAGCCAATTTTCCAAAAAAAATGTAATATATAGTTATATCTTATAATATTTTAGAGATAAATTTTAATATAGTAGGGAGAAATTTGTATGGATTTAAGCAAAAAAGTAAAAATTTTAGAAAATACATCAGATGGTAGAAGTGAATTTGAAATATTAGAATTTGAAAAACTTGAAGGAGCTTCTAGCCCAATGATGGCAATGGGATTATATTTTGCTAGAGAAGCTGGCTTGAAAGCTAGACAAATTAAGATAAAATTAAATAATTCATCAATAAAAACAGAAGCTGGTGCATTGTACTATTATAAAGGAAAGATATCTTCTGAAACTAAAATTGGTGGTGTTGGAGGTCTTTTCAAAAAAGGAATATCAGGAGCACTTACTAATGAGTCAATGATGAAACCTACATATAAAGGTACTGGTGAAGTTTACTTAGAGCCTTCTTTTAGACACTATTTATTTATGAGCCTTGACAATGATTCTATAATCGTCGATAAAGGATTATTCTATTGTTGCTCTGACACTATAGAAGTAAAGGCCTTTACACAAAAGAACTTCTCTTCTGCTTTACTTGGTGGTGAAGGTTTCTTCCAAATAGAGTTAAGTGGTACTGGTGTAGTTGTTCTAGAATGTGTTGTACCTCAAAGTGAAATTATAGAGTATGAATTGAGTAATGGAGAAGAATTAAAAGTAGATGGTAACTTTGCAATAGCAAGAACATCTGGAGTTAATTTTTCTGTTACAAAGTCAGATAAATCTTTAATTGGTTCTGCTTTAAATGGTGAAGGTTTCTTAAATACATTTACTGGAAATGGTACAGTTTGGTTAGCTCCTACTCAAGTAATGTACGAAAAACTAAGCTTTGGAGCCATGCCTACTAATGATAATATGAATAATAAGGTTTCTAAGCAAAAATAGAAATTTTATGAAAATTTTATAAACCCATTCATATAAAGTTAATATAAAATATACTTTTGATAGCTTTAGATAAAATTTAGTAAAGAGATATATTTTATAATATAAAGATATCAGTATAAATATAAAAAGGCTGTAGGTAAATTTGTTTCTACATAAATCTACTTACAGCCTCAAATCTAATAATAGCCTCTTTTATAAATATAAATTCATATTTAAAGATATATTTATTTTACCTAATGCACTAATTCAAATCTTATCTGCGTTAAATCATTCAGTTATCAATAAATCCATATTGCATAAAATTATTGATAGCATATATTATAAATCTAAAAACTTTTATTATAGTTCTAATTATTAACCTAAAAATGCCTATTATTAATCTATTTAGTTTTACTACAATAAACAATTTTTATATTAGTATACTTAGTTTACCAATAAACAACTTTTATATTACTCTATTTAATTTGCCTACAGTAAACAATTTTAATCTAACTAACTAATCTTTCTTTTTATTGGCTTTATCAAAAGAGACACAATTATCAACACAATACTACCACATATCAACCAATACTTTTCATCAAAGCTACCTCGACTCATAGACATTATAAAGAAATTTCCGACGTACTTATCTCTAGTCATCATATTTAAAATTAAATATCCTATAGATACCATATATCCTATAATAGTATTATTAAATAAATTTGAAAATAACATACCTAAACTTCCGATAAACATAGCTGATGCAAAACTCCCCACAATATATTTAAATATAGGGAAATTGCCTCCAAGATGTTTTAAAACCAGAACAAATCCAGTAATTAACACAAGCATACTTATAATTGACATTATTATTCTTATTAATTGTATAACTACTTGAGATACTGATTTTGATGATACTATCTCATCAATTTCCTTTGATTGCTCTAAGTAAAATATAGGAACTAGCATTATTATTCCCACTATTACGACATAGTTTTCAAGACATATAGCTGCTGAAACACTATCTAAATTTGCTACCCCTTGTATAAATGGAATCAAACATAACATTCCAATTGAACATATTAGATTAATTAGAGTGCTTAATTTGAAGTTTTCTTTTATTAAAACTAAATAATTTTGAAAACTTTGAACCAACATTAAGATTCCCCCTTCTTTTTTGTTCATATAAGGATGTAGTTAACAAGACAATTATTAAAGCTCCTAATCCCATTAAAAGTCTATTACTCATAATAGTATTAAAGTTTTCTGATATAATAGTTCCATTTAGTACATTATTATGTCTTATCATTAGTCCCATTGATGGATAATCTCCTTCAAGACCTATAGAGTTTATACTGTAAAACCACCAAATTAATTGAACAATAATTGCTACTGGTGTGTCTGTTAATACAGTCAGACTCACTCCTACAGCTGTAACTATCATAAGGGTTGGTAACAACCACCACAGTGTATATTTTACAAATGCTAAATTATCAATAGAAATACCTTCATCTTTAGCAAATGAAATTAAAGGAAGCAATTCTTTTATTCCTAAAATTAAAACTGGCAACATCATCATAAATACAAGAGCAAAATATCTTGATAAAATTATTTTAGATGTTGATGCTTGTTTTGAGTAGACAATTTCGCTCATTCTTGAACGTCTATCTTTCATTGACATAAAGACTGCTACGAACACTGGAAATATACTTAAAATTATACCTATATAGTCACAAAAAATTCTTGCATAGCCATTAGTTACTTTATCTTTTTGTATTGTATAGTTATAATCTTGCATAGCTTCTTCATAAGTAACTGGAATCATACCAAATCTTTCTAATTTATCAATAGAATACGCAGACCCACCACCTAAAATTTCATCTACACTTCGCATTATTTCTTGAAATCTTTCAAATGATAATTTAGAAGTATTTACTTCTATATTTTCCCCACTTTTCCAAATTGAGTTTACTTTGTCAATACTGTTACCAGTTATCTCCTCAATATACTTCTCTATAGTTTGGGTCTTACTTTCATTTAATTTTATATACTTAATAATTCCCATTGGATATGTTGTATATGAATTTGCTTGATATTCTCTAATCAAACTTATAGTTGCACTTGGAATCACTTTATCAGACTTCAAAGATTCTTTTTGACCATATGGATATTGATTGTTCTTTAGGTAGTATTCATCAATATTTTCTACCCTTTGAGGTGCAACCAATGGATTTCCATCATTAGGAATATTTTTGCTTGCGTCTTCTGAAACTGAGCTTCCAAGTTGTGAAATATAGAAAACTACCAATACTACAATAAAAACATAATAAACTGTGCTTTTTAATATGTTTTTACACTCTTTTATAAATAGATTCATATCTTATCTCCTCCCATCATAAGCATATAGCCATCTTCAATAGTCGGATTACATTCTACTGCTGTTTCAAAAGGTTTGTCTTTTGATATGATTCTAAGTGTAGCTTTTCCACCTTGAGTCAACATACCTATAACTACAAATCTATTTTTTATATTTTCTATGTCTTTTTTATCTACTTCAACACTATATACCTTTCCATCAGCAAGTTTTGATAATGCCTCAGTTGTACCATTGTATATAACTTTTCCATTATCTAATATAGCTATATTTTCACATGTTGCCTCTATATCCCCTACAATATGTGTTGATAATATAACTATTCTATCATTGGCAATCTCACATAATAAATTTCTAAATCGTATACGTTCTTCTGGGTCAAGTCCTGCTGTTGGTTCATCTACGATTAAAATTTTAGGATTGTGAATCAGCGCTTGTGCAATTCCAAGTCTTCTATTCATACCTCCAGATAAAGATTTTACTTTTACTCTTTGATAATTAGTTAGATTTACTTTGCTTAATAACTTATTGATAATTTTTCTTCTTTTTCCTGATGGTATATTTGATAAAACAGCTAGATAATCCATTGCTCCATACACTGTCATATTAGGATACATTGAAAAATCTTGAGGAAGGTAACCAACCATATTTCTAATTTCTTTCGTTTTTTCTATAGGAATCCCACACATATCTATTGAACCATCTGTCTTTGATAACAAAGTAGCTAGAATTCGCATAAATGTTGTTTTTCCTGCTCCATTTCTTCCCAAAAGTCCAAACATTCCACTATCAATTTCAATGTTTACATTTTCAAGAGCCATTTTTGAACCAAACCTCTTGCTGAGATTAGACACTGATATTTTCATTTCCATATATAAGTACACCCCCACAAATCATTTTATAGTATTTTATTTTTATGAATTTTTTATTATATTTCATTATATTTCCATAATAGATTCTAAAACTTAAGATATTATTTAGAAATTTCTAAATTTTTTCTAAAGATTTTAATTTCTCTTAATAAATAAAATAAATGTGCTTATATACTAATGACTTCTGTACTATAGTGATTTAAAAATAATTGAAGTGTCTAAAGATATTATCATCATCTCCACCAAAATGACAACCAGTCAGAGTAAACTGAATTGCATGCCCATAATTACTTACCTCCTAAGTAGTATTTTTATAATTTCAACTCATAGCAAAGAGTATTGAAAAGAAAAGCTACTTATAAAAATATCATTACTTCTTAAAAATTAAAGTGTGCATAAGGTAATATTTCTGATGTGGAATCAAAGAATTTTATTACGCACACATACACAAAGATTACATCAATTAGTTCTATCTTTTGAGTAAAATACATGTGTTGTAGTGTCAAAATTATATAAAATAAAAAATAAGTGTATCTCAAGTTCTGAATGATACACTTATTTCCTATTAAAAAATCTATTTTTTTAATATATACTTTTCGCTAAATATTGTAAACATCTACTTTTTATCAAAGATTCTACATTTAGTCATACTATAAACACTACAAATTCTCATTTCTACTTTTAAATATTCCTGTATTTTCTTATTTTAGGATATTAATTTTTCCCTGTTTACTCTTATTTTCAAATAGTAAACCTTATTCTTTATATTTTATTTATTCTTCAATCTTTTCAACTATCTCAAAGTCAATTTCTTTAAAATCTACATTTACACCTTCAACCTTTATCTTAACAAGGTCACCTATTTTATATGACTTCTTAGTTCTCTCACCTAACACACTATAAGAACTTTCATCATAGATATAATAGTCGTCATTCATATTTGCAAGTCTTATCAATCCTTCTATAGTATTACCTAGCTCAACAAATATTCCAAATGAAGTCACACTAGATACAACACCTTCAAACTCTTGACCAACTTTATCCTTCATATAAAGAGCCTTGTAGAAGTCATGTACATCTCTTTCCGCCAATTCTGCTTTTCTTTCTTTTTCAGATGATTGAACAGATGCATAATCCACTATAGTAGTAAGTTGTTCTTGTCTCTTTCCATTTATCTTATTATTTAAAGATTCTTTTATTATTCTATGAATTTGAAGGTCTGGATATCTTCTTATTGGTGACGTAAAATGACAATAGAATTTAGCTGCTAACCCAAAGTGACCACTACATTCTGGTGAATACTTAGCCTGTTTTAAAGAACGAAGCATTATGGTACTGATTGCTCCCTCTTCTGTTTTGCCTTTTATCTTCTCTATTATCCCTTGTAATGCCTTTGGATGTACTTCTTCCTTATCACCTTTTATTGTATATCCAAATGTAGATATAAACTTACTCAATTCTTCCATTTTTTCTAAAGATGGTGTTTCATGTATTCTATACACAAATGGTATACCCATCCAGTAAAAATGTTCAGCAATTGTTTCATTACTTATAAGCATAAACTCTTCTATTATTTTATTAGAAATTCTTCTCTCATATGGTTTTATATCTGCAACTTCTCCATTTCCATTTAGAATTATCTTTGCTTCTGGGAAGTTAAAGTCTATAGCCCCTCTTTTTTCTCTTCTTGACATAAGAATTCTAGCCAAAGTTTCAGAGTTCTTAAAATCATCTACAACATGTTCAAAAGTCTTTTTAAGCTTTTCATCATCTTTTTCTAATATATCAGATACTTCTGTATAAGTCATTCTAGCTTTTGAATTTATTATAGATTCACATATTTCATGCTTAACTACATTTCCCTTATGGTCTATTTCCATAAATATAGAAAGAGTTAATTTGTCTTCAAATGGATTTAAACTACACACTCCATTAGAAAGAGTCTTTGGCAACATTGGAATTACTTTATCTACTAAGTACACAGATGTAGCCCTTTTTAAAGCTTCTTTATCTAATTTATTTTTTTCTCTTACATAATGTGTAACATCAGCTATATGAACTCCTAATTTAAAGTTTCCATTAGATAATACCTCTATTGATATAGCATCATCTAAATCTTTTGCGTCATCTCCATCTATAGTAAATATGTTTAAATCTCTTAAATCTCTTCTTCTTTTTACCTCTTCTTCTGGAATTTCAACAGCTACAGCTTCTGCTTCTTGCAATACCTTCTTAGGAAATTCTTCTGGAAGACCATGTTCTCTTATTATAGAGTCTATTTCTACTCCTCTTTCGCCTTTTTGACCCAGTATTTCTATAATCTTTCCTTCTGGTTTTCTATCTTCTTGTGGCCATACTGTAATTTCACAAACTACCTTATCATTATCTACTGCTCCACTAAAATATCTTTTAGGTATATATATATCCTTAGTAAATTTTTTATTGTCTGGTGTTACAAACCCAAAAGTTTTACTTGATTGAAAAGTACCTACTATTTTAGTTATTTCTCTCTTTATAATTTTTATTATTCTTCCTTCTGCTCTTTTTTCTTCAGTTGCAGGTACAACTATCTCTGCCATAACTCTATCATTATGCATAGCTCCATTTATATTGTCACTTGAGATAAATAAATCTTGTGTGTATTCAACATCAGATTCTACAAATCCAAAGCCTTTTTTATGTGCTGTAAATTTACCAACAAAATATCCCATTTGATTTGGTGATACTATTTTATTTTTCTTAGTAAAACATATATAGCCATCTTCCTCTAATTCTTCTAAAAAATTATAGAACATTGGCATTTCTGATGAATGTATATCAAAAATTTCTGCTAATTCTTCCTTTTTTAGAGGATTATATGCACTTTCGTTTATTAATCCTAACAAACTCTCTTTAAGTCCTGGTATCATTTTTTCCTCCTATTTTACTTTCTTGTTATATTATTTTTTAGTTTTCTATTATATTGCCCTTTGTATATCTTCTATATTACCTTTCATATATCTTCGCACACCGTCTTTTATATTCTTTTATTATTGTTTCAAGTTAAATCAATTATTATATATTTTTATATTAATTGAAACTATCTTAATAAAGCTTTAAAAAAGTTATGATAATTCTCTAATAATATTTTAAGTCATCATAAGCACAATTGTAATTTACTCAAAATATCCTTATTACATCTGCTTTATCACCTAATTATACACCATCATATAGAATTGGTAAAATATTCATTCCATCTAAGTATTACTATATAATAATTTATTCTATTAGTATACGCAAATTAAGTTAAATTTATATAACTCAATTAATTTTTTAAATATAGCTTTTTATAATATAAAACTCATAATAAAAGTAAATTTATATGTTAAATTAGGTTGATTTTTTATTGTTTTTTATTTATTCTAATACTAAAGGCTTGCAAACGTTTTTTGACAAGTCTTTATTTTATCTAAATTAAATAAATTTTTTTATTATGAATAATGTATTAAATTTAAAATAATCTACTTATTGGAGGAGATATACTTGGAAGAAATAATTGCAAAAATTATTACCATAGAAAATGGTTTTAAAGAAATTGAAAATATTGCTAAAAAAATTGTGAAAAATAATGACTCAAAGAAGTGTTATTATCTATCAATTTACTTATATAGATCAGAATACTATCAAGTAAGAGAATTAGCAGTGTTTATATTAGGCTTTATATCAATACATATTTCTGAAGCCTTATTATTTTTAAAAAACAATGTGAGTAAAGATGAAAACTGGAGAGTACAAGAAATATTAGCTAAATCATTTGATTATTATTGTAGTGAAGTTGGATATGATAAATCACTTCCTGTGATAAAAGAATGGTTAAGTTCTGACAATCCAAATATAAAGAGAGCTGTGACAGAGGGTCTTAGAGTTTGGACTATCCGAGACTATTTTAAAACCAACCCCACTGTAGCTATATCATTGCTTTCTAGTTTGAAAGATGATGACAGTGAATACTTAAGAAAATCTGTTGGAAATGCTCTCAGAGACATAAGCAAAAAACATCCAGATTTAGTAAAAAACGAATTAAACTCATGGGATGTTTCAAATAAAAAAGTTGAGCTTGTATATAATCTTGCTTCAAAACGTATTTTGGCAAAATAAATTGGAGGTGACTATACTTGAAGCTTCGTGAAAAATATACATGTCCATTAGAACTAACACATGATATGATAAAAGGTAAATGGAAGTCTATTATATTATGGAGATTACGTATAGGTCCAACTTCTCTATCAAAACTAGAAAAAGAGATTAATGGAATCAACCAAAAAATGTTGCTCGAACAACTTAAAGAATTGATTGAATTTGGGCTGGTTGATAAAAAGACATATGAAGGATATCCACTTAAAGTTGAATATTCACTTACACCTATTCGTGGGAAACAGATGTTAGATGCTTTAGCTATAATGCAAGATATAGGAATTAATTTTATGCTAGAGAATGGTATGGAAGATATTCTTGAGGAAAAAGGGATTTTATAATAAACTAATACACACAAAAAAGTAAGTAATTTACCATTATTTACAACTAGTATATAATAAACTTACAGAAAATTTTTATTAATTTATTATATATTTAGGAGGTAAATTATTGTGAAAGTAACTAGTACAGGTATAGTAAATGGTGTTATAGAAGATAAATATGGGAAAAGAGGAAATCAATTTAATAAAGGTGGTATGCCTACATATTCATTACCTCTAAAATTTGAAGATGCTCCAGAGCATACAGTGTCCTTTGCTGTATTTTTAGAGGACAAAGATTCAGTTCCTGTATGTGGATTTGCATGGATACATTGGCTAGCTGCAAATATAACAAAAGATGAACTAAAGGAAAATGAAAGCATAACAGCTACTGATTTTATTCAAGGAACTACTAGTTGGCATAGTAAATTAGGTGATATTGGTAGATTAGAAGCTAGTGTTTATGGTGGTATGGCTCCTCCAGATAGACCACATGTTTATGAAATACATGTGTTTGCACTTGATACTACTCTTAATCTTGAAAAGGGATTTTATATGAATGAGCTTTTTGAAGCCATGGATGGACATATTTTAGATAGATTTACACTTAAAGGAAGTTATTCTAATTAATTAGATTTACTATAGCTAATCATTAATTTGTCTCACTTAATTAATGATTAGCTTAATTGTTATTAAATTATTTTTCTATTTTAATTAATTATTGATTCAATAGATTTAAATTATTTCTTATATTTTGTTTAACTACTAAATCAATGAATTTCAGATTATTTCTTATATTTTGTTTAACTATTAAATCAATGAATTTTAAATTATTTCTTATATTTTACTAAATCTTATTTTACAGCTTATTAAAAGAAAATATCAACATAGTTAATAAATCTATATAAAATTTCGAGGAGTTATTATGATAAAAAAAATAGACCATGTGGTCATTACTACTAATAATATAGAAAACTGTATCAGTTTTTATAAAAAACTTGGTTTTACATTAAAGAAAATAAATGAAAGATATGAACTTTACTCTGGAGATTTCAAAATAAATGTCCATTTAAAAGGTCATGAACTTACACCTCACAGCAAAAACGTACAAACAGGTAGTGCTGATTTGTGTTTTGAAATAAATACTAATATTGACATGACAAAAACAAACTTAGAACAAAATGGGATTCAAATTGAGCAAGGAATTGTAGAACGCACAGGAGTCTTTGGTAAAATGAAGTCTATTTACTTAAGAGACCCTGATGGAAATTTAATCGAATTGTCAAGTTATGGAGAATAAACTTTGGAAAATTTAATTCTATCTATAAATGTCGTTCTTCCTTTGTTTCTCACAATGTCACTTGGGTATGCTCTGAAAAAATTAGGTTTATTTGATGAACATACCTTAAATAAAATGAATAATGTTTGTTTCAAATCTTTCCTGCCATTATTATTATTTTTTAATATATACAATACAGATTTAAATGGTTCTCTCAACCTCAAACTTATGGCTGTAGCTGTTATAAGTATTTTTTCAATCTTTTTACTCTTAGTTTTTATTATACCTAAAATTGAAAAAGATAATAAAACAAGAGGTGCTTTAATACAAGGTATATTTCGCAGTAACTTTGTTATATTTGGTATACCTGTAACAATTTCACTATTTGGTGATAAAAATATCGGTGTTACATCCTTATTAATTGCAGTTATTGTTCCTATGTTCAATGTATTATCAGTCGTAATACTTGAAATTTTTAGAGGTGGTAAAATAAATATAAAACACATGATTAAAGGTGTTTTAACAAATCCACTCATAATCGCTTCTGTAATAGGATTTATAATGCTCATTTTAAATATTAATATACCTGAGTTTTTACATAAAACTATTGGTGATATTTCTAAAATTGCTACTCCTCTATCACTTATAATTCTAGGAGGGTCTTTTAGCTTCTCTGCTATAAAGGGTCATATAAGACCAATTATACTGGGTGTGTGTGGAAAACTTATTCTTATACCTGCTATATTTTTACCAATTAGCATTTTCCTTGGATTTAGAAATGTCGAATTAGCCTCACTTATGATAATGTTATCTGCTCCAACTGCTATTTCTTCATTTACAATGGCTCAACAGATGAATTCTGATAGTGAGTTAGCTGGACAAATTGTAGTATTTACTTCTGCATTTTCCATAATTACAGTATTTATAATAATATTTATCTTAAAACAGAATAATCTTATTTAGTAATATCCTATAGTATAAGTTGGTATAATAACAAATATATATTTTTATTGTAATAAACATATATTGATAGCATAGTAAATATATATTGATATTGTAATAAATATATACAGAAAATAAGTACTACTCATAACTCAAAAAAATATAGAAAAAGGGGGGTCTCAAAATTAGCTTTTTAGTTCATGAGACACTCTTTTTTGTATGAAATCAACTATATTTCCATTATTTCAACAATGAAAAAGAGGCTTATTTTTCTATTTTGAAACAGCCCCTTTTCTATTGAAACTTGTATTCTTTACTGAAACTTATAAAACTTCAAGTTTTTTTTAAATAGGATATAACTTATTACTTCTAAAAACTATATTAATATATCCTCTTTTTTATATTATTTTTTAGCTTTATCAGTTGATAATTCACCTACAGTTGTATACTTAACATCCCCATCTTTAGGATTTCCCACTTGTACTGGTAGATTAGGTTGTGTTTGCCATTGCCACCATCCACCATCAAATAAAGTGATGTTTTTCCATCCATTTTCATAGCACATTAACCAAGGAATAGTTGCTCTCCATCCAGTTCCACAATAAAATGCTGTATTTGTATCTTTTGTTACATCAATATCTTTAAAATAACCTAATACTTTATCAAAATCTACATAACTTCCATCTTCATTCATATAATCTTGCATACTGCTTGCATCAGTACCTGCACGTCCCCATACAGCACCCTTTGGCTCTCCAGCTTTATCAATATAATTGTATCCACTCGTTTTTCCAGAGAACTCTTCTAAGCTTCTTATACTTACTAATCTAAAGTTAGGGTCATTTTTTAATTTATTTTCTACATCTTTTATGTCCATTACATATTCTGGATGTTCTGGAACTTTTACACCAAACTCTTTTTGAGGTTTTGGCTCTACTGCTCCTTTTTCTACATCATATTTTGCATTTTTCCATGCTTCAATACTTCCATCCATAACTTTAACATTTTTAACACCAGCCCAAAGACAAATGAATGCTATTCTATCTACTCCTGAATCAGAACCATATAGTATAACAGTTGTATCTGATGTAATTCCATTGCTAAGTAATACTTTTTCAACTACATCTGCTGGTTTGATATTGTAGTTATCAAAGTCTTTTACTCCTTCATCATTATCATATTCTAAAGAGTCTGTATCAATATGAATAGCTCCTGGTATATGCTGTTTCAGGTAGCCCTCATTTTGTTCAGTTGCTCCCCATGAGCCTTCTGCTATAACATAATTTTTAGACTCTGGTTGATTTCCATCAATAACACTTTTTACCCACTTAGGTGATACAAATACTTTTGTTGTATCAACTGGGTCAGCTGTAACCTTTTCTGCATTAGCATCTTTATTACTTGCTTCATTTGAATTGTTGTTTGAACACCCAACTAATAATGTCACAATCATAGCTATACATAATAGTAAACTTAATAACCTTTTTTTCACGTTTTTCCCTCCATCTTATCTAGTTTTCACCTAAAAAGTATATCATATAGCTTTTTTCTATTCAATAATTCTACAGCTTATACATAATATTGGATATACAAATTTTCTATACTTCATCTTATCCTTTATACAAAATTTCTATACAACATTCTATTTATGTCTTACTATTAAATTCTATTGATTTATATTATAATATTTGAGTAGTAAACATTATAATATAAATCAACATAATATTTTTAGTTTGTCTATAATTTAATATAATAAGGAGAAATACTAATGAAGAAAATACTCTATAGTATTACAATACTATTTCAAATTGCTTTTCTAATAGGATGTAAGGTCTTTGAAAAATATGCAAATACAAGAATGGGAATGCACAGGTGGGTCACATACACTAACAGAAACTTTGAAAGAGATTATCCTATTGAATCACTTAAAATAGCTCTAGTAGGTATTCTTATCGTTTTTACTATAATTGCAATTATATTGCTAATTCAAAACACCATTTTAAAAAAGAACTATAATTTATTTGGTAAATTAATGGGGCTTTTGACAATAATAATCAACACTCTTTTATTAAAGTTTATATTAACAAATACACAATATACTAATAGTTCCTACTTTTTTTTAATAATGATGCTTAGTGTGGTATCTATTTTGCAAATCATCAAGTTGATTGTGTATACTAGAATGATTAAAAATTAGATATATCAAAGCTATATATATCTAAACTAGATATTAAAAGCTATATATTAGAAACTAAATATTAAAAACTAGATATTAAAAAATTTATTTTATAAATATCTAACTCCATTCATAAAATAAAAGCTGGACTAATAATATAAAATCATTAGTCCAGCTTTTATTTTACGTACTTTTTTATGTTGACGTGCTTTTATTAAAAACTAAATTTAATTTTTAAATGTAACCAAAATGCACTAATTAAATAATGGCCAGTTATTCAACAATATCACTACTTCTTAACTATAAGTAGTGCCAATGCATTTATAAAAAATAATACTGCTGTTATTTTTGTAACTCTAGCAAGAAATGCTTGTTTTCCTTTTGGTTTAAAGTAAGCTTGACTTCCTTCTCCACCAAACTCTGAAGGTAAAGCATTCTTAGAATCTTGAGGCATTATGCTAATTACTAGTAAAATCCCTAGTACTACTTGCACACCCATTAAAATGTTGCTCATTCTTGCCCCTCCTATCTTTTTATTACTTAAATTTCATTACTCTTTAGTGTATCATAATAATATAGTCATTTCAAGACCATTTCGTCATAAATCACGAACAAAACTTATATCAAACTGCTAGAAGATTTTACTGTATTTTTACATAGGAAAATTAATAAATTTTAGAAAGAAAAATATTTAAATCAAAATATATCTATAGTTTTGAATTATAGCAATTATTTCAAAGCTTTTATTTATTTTCTTCATAATAACTTAAATACAAAAAGGGACAAGTGCTTTGAAAAATCAATTAACACTAATCCCTTTTATTTCTTATAAGATAAACTTAAAATCTTTTATACTATCTTTTTAATCTTTAAAAATTATTTTTTTAAGTTATAGAAAGATTTTAATCCACAGTATCTAGCTTGTTCTCCAACCATTTCTTCTATTCTTAATAATTGGTTGTATTTAGCAACTCTATCAGTTCTTGATGGAGCACCAGTTTTTATTTGTCCAGCATTTACTGCAACAGCTAAATCTGCTATAGTAGAATCTTCAGTTTCTCCTGATCTATGAGATATAACAGCAGTGTATCCTGCTCTCTTAGCCATTTCTATTGCATCTAGAGTTTCAGTTATTGTACCTATTTGGTTAACTTTAACTAATATAGAGTTAGCTACTCCATTTTCAATTCCTTTTTCTAATCTTTCTGTATTAGTAACAAATAAGTCATCTCCAACTAATTGTAATTTGTTTCCTAATTTTTCAGTTAATAATTTCCATCCATCCCAATCTTCTTCATCTAAACCATCTTCTATAGTTATTATTGGGAAGTTGTTTGACCAGTCTTCATATAAAGCAACCATTTCAGCAGCAGTTAATTCTTTTCCTTCTCCAGCTAAAACGTATTTTTTAGTTTCTTTGTTGTACATTTCTGTAGCAGCAACGTCAAGTCCTAACATAACATCTTCACCTGGCTTATATCCAGCTTTTGTTATAGCTTCAACTATTAATTCTAAAGCTTCTCTGTTTGAACCTAAGTTTGGAGCGAATCCACCTTCGTCACCTACACCACAAGCTAATCCTTTTTCTCCTAAAACTTTCTTTAATGAATGGAATACTTCTGCTCCCATTCTTAAACCTTCTTTAAAGCAACAAGCTCCTACTGGTAATATCATGAACTCTTGAACATCAACGTTATTATCAGCATGTTCTCCACCATTTAATATGTTCATCATTGGAACAGGTAATTGCTTAGCATTTACTCCACCTAAGTATTGGAATAATGGTAAACCTATTTCATCAGCAGCTGCTCTAGCTACTGCCATTGAAACACCTAATATAGCATTAGCTCCTAATTTACCTTTGTTTGGAGTTCCATCTAATTCTATCATCATTGCATCTATAGCTGGTTGGTCAAATGCATCCATTCCTTCGATTTCTGGTGCTATTATTTCATTTACGTTAGCAACAGCTGTTTCTACACCTTTTCCTAAGTATCTTCCTTTGTCTCCATCTCTTAATTCAACAGCTTCAAAAGCTCCTGTAGATGCACCTGATGGAACTATTGCTCTTCCCATTGCTCCATCTTCTAATACTACTTCAACTTCTACAGTTGGATTTCCTCTTGAGTCTAATACTTCTCTAGCATATACTAATTCAATAACTGACATTTGTATATCTCCCTTCGATTTTTCTATTAGTTAAATTTTCATTTACTGTAAACATCCGTCTACTAGTTTTAATCTACTTATTATATTATAGTACAGAAAGTTATTTTTGAAAATTAGATACAAATTTATTTGATGGGTAAATTTGTAAAAGTTTCTATTTTTATTTTATTTTTTATAATTTTTAACTTATCTGTTATTCAAAATCAATCTTCAATACATAAATATATAGATAGATTTAAAACATAAAACACAAAATGTACAACTAATGATTCTAATAATTTTTGATTTTATAATATATATTAATTATTATTTTTTACATCATTTTATTTAAACTTTATAAAATGCACTTAAACTGAAATACTTTTTAAGTTTATTTTATTGTAAGTTACTATCTTACTTACTTAAATTTAACTATTTTGAAATAAGTGAATGACCAGTCATTTCTTCTGGTTTTTCTAACTTCATCATATCTAAAACAGTTGGCGCTATATCAGATAATCTTCCTGAATCTAATAATTTTGCACCTTCAAATTCTTGTCCAACAACCACAAATGGCACTGGATTAATAGAGTGGGCTGTTACAGTCTTTCCTGTTTGTGGGTCTAACATGTATTCAGCATTTCCGTGGTCAGCAGTTATTATTGCACTTCCACCTAGCTCTATTATTTTATCTACTAATTTTCCTACACAAGTATCTACAGTCTCAACAGCCTTTATAGCTGCTTCAATACTTCCTGTATGTCCTACCATGTCAGGGTTTGCAAAGTTTAAAACTATAAAGTCAAACTTATCTTCTCCTAGTTTTTCTAAAGCTTTGTCTGTTAATTCATATGCAGACATCTCTGGTTGTAAGTCGTAAGTTGCAACTTTTGGAGAAGGTATTAATAATCTCTCTTCACCTTTGTTTGGCTCTTCTACTCCACCATTAAAGAAGAAAGTAACATGTGCATATTTTTCAGTTTCAGCAGCTCTTAATTGAGTTTTTCCATTCTTAGCTAAATACTCACCTAGAGTGTTAGTTAAAGATTGTGGACCAAATGCTATATGCACTTCTTTTATAGTTATATCGTACTCTGTTAAACATACAAAGAAGTTTTTAATTTCTTCTCTTTTAAATCCATCAAACTCTTCACTTACTAAAGCTCTTGTTATTTGTCTTGCTCTATCTGGTCTGAAATTGAAGAATATAATTGAATCATTTTCTTTTATACTTCCAACTGCTTTATCATCTTTAACAATAACTGTTGGCATTATAAATTCATCATTTTTTCCATTATCATAAGAGTTTTGAATAGCTTCTTCAATAGAAGTTGCTTTTTCACCAATACCTCTAACCATAGCATTGTATGCAAGCTCTACTCTTTCCCATCTCTTATCTCTATCCATTGCATAGTATCTACCAGAAACTGTAGCAAATTCCCCTACTCCAATTTCATTCATACTAGATTGTACTTCCTTAGCATATTCCAATGCACTTTGAGGGTCAGTATCTCTACCATCAGTAAATGCATGAACATACACTTTTTCTACACCTTTATCTTTTGCCATTTTGATTATGGCTTTAAGATGGTCTATATGTGAATGTACTCCACCATCAGACAAAAGACCCATTACATGAAGAGAATGTTCTTTTGCATTGTCCATAGCTTCACATAAAACTTCATTATTAAAAAAGTCACCATCTTTTATAGATTTTGTTATTCTAGTTAAATCTTGATATACAATTCTACCTGCACCTATATTAGTATGACCAACTTCTGAATTTCCCATTTGACCATCAGGTAGACCAACATCAAGACCACTAGCATTTATTAATGTATTTGGATATTTTTTCATTATTCTGTCTAAATTAGGAATTTTGGATTCAGCAATTGCATTTCCCTTAACTTCCTTATTATATCCAAACCCGTCCATAATAATTAAAGCAACTGGTTTTTTCATCATTTCACTCCTTAGAAATTAACGCCTTAGAAATTAACAAGGTCTAAATAGTCATTAGCAGCTAAACTAGCTCCACCTACTAAAGCTCCATCTATATCACTTTGACCCATTATTTCAGCTACATTTGAAGGTTTAACACTTCCACCATATTGTATTCTAACTTCATTAGCTAATTCTCCATATAATCCTTTTATAACTTCTCTTATATAAGATATAACATCATTAGCATCTTCAGCAGTTGCAGTTTTACCAGTTCCAATAGCCCAGATTGGTTCATATGCAACAACTACTTTTGCTAAATCATCTTTAAGAACATTCTCTAAAGCTTTTTCAACTTGAACTTTACAAACATCTTTAGTTTTTCCAGCTTCTCTTTGTTCTAAAGTTTCACCAACACATAATATTGGGTCTATTTCTACTTCTAAAGCTTTTAAAACTTTTTTGTTTACAGTTTCATCAGTTTCATTGAAGTATTGTCTTCTTTCTGAATGTCCTATTATAACATAGTCCATATCTATTTCTTTTAACATAAGAGGTGAAACTTCTCCTGTAAATGCTCCTTTTTCTTCAAAGTGCATATTTTGAGCACCTATCTTTATATTTGTACCCTTAGTAGCTTCTTTTAAATCCTTCAATAAAGTAAATGGTGCACATATAACAGCTTCTGCTTTACCAGCATTAACTTTCCCTTTAACTTCATTTACAAACTCTAAAGCTTCTTTTATTGTTTTATGCATTTTCCAGTTTCCTGCAATTATAGGTTTTCTCATTTTACAATCTCCTCTATATAGTAGTTTATTTATTATCTAATGCTGCAATACCTGGTAATTCTTTACCTTCTAAAAATTCTAGTGATGCTCCTCCACCTGTTGATACGTGAGTCATCTTATCACCAAATCCTAATTGATTAACTGCTGCTGCACTATCTCCACCACCAATTACAGTAGTTGCATCAGTTAATTCTGCCATAGCTTTAGCTACTGATAGTGTTCCATTTGCAAAGTTTTCAAATTCAAATACTCCCATTGGTCCGTTCCATACTACAGTTTTTGATTCTTTTATAGTTTTTACAAAGTTTGCTATAGTCTTAGGTCCCATATCTAGTCCCATATAATCTTCTTTTACATTAGCATCTTCTGTTACTATTGGAGTTGCATCTGGTGCAAAGTGGTCTGCCATAACAACATCTACTGGTAATAATAAATTAACGCCTTTTGCCTTAGCTTTTTCCATCATTTCTTTTGCATATTCTACTTTATCTATTTCAAGTAAAGATGTACCTACTTCATAACCTTGAGCTTTTAAGAATGTATAAGCCATGCCTCCACCTATTATTAGATTATCAACTTTTTCTAATAGTTCATTTATAACAGCTAATTTATCAGAAACTTTAGCCCCTCCAAGTATAGCTGTAAATGGTCTTACAGGATTTGCAACAGCTTCTCCTAAGAATTTTAATTCTTTTTGAATTAAGTATCCACAAACTCTCTCTTGTAAAAATTCTCCTGCTCCAACTGTTGAACAATGTGCTCTATGAGCAGTTCCAAATGCATCATTTACAAATATTTCAGCAAGTGAAGCTAATTCTTTAGAGTAGTTTTCTTCGTTTTTAGTTTCTTCTTTTCTATATCTAGTATTTTCTAATAATACTACATCTCCGTTTTCCATTTTTTCAGTAGCTTTTTTTGCATTTTCTCCTACAACATTATCATCTGCTGCAAATACAACTTCTTTACCTAACATTTCAGATAATCTCTTTGCAACTGGTGCTAAAGATAATTCTGGTTTAGCTTCTCCTTTTGGTTTTCCTAAATGAGAACATAATATAACTTTTGCTCCTTTAGAAATTAAATATTGAATTGTTGGTAAAGCTCCGTTTAATCTATTTTCATCAGTAATTACACCATCTTGTAATGGTACATTAAAGTCACATCTCACTAATACTTTTTTCCCGCACACATCGATATCTTCTATAGTTTTTTTGTTTAGCATTGACATAAATATCTCTCCTTTTAATAAAGTAATTTTTTATTGCCAAGTATAATATAGTACATACTTTTACCCTATTAAATATATCATATTATCATATTTTTATATATAGTATGTAACATTATTTAGGTGTATTTTATATATTTTTTCTTAAAAAAAGTCCAGAGTCCGTAGTGTTAAACTACAAACTCGGACTTTGTCAATCTACTTTTCTATTTTCTAAAAGCTGACTATTTTGCTAATTGTGCAAAGTATCCTAAAGTTCTTATTAATTGAGAAGTATAAGACATTTCATTGTCATACCAAGAAACAACTTTAACTAATTGTTTTCCATCTACTTCCATAACTTTTGTTTGAGTAGCGTCAAATAATGAACCGTAGCTTATTCCGATTATATCAGAAGATACTAACATTTCTTCAGTGTATCCGAAAGATTCGTTTGAAGCTTCTTTCATAGCTGCATTTATTTCTTCAACTGTAACATTTTTTCCTAATGTACAAACTAATTCAGTTATTGAACCAGTTACAACTGGTACTCTTTGTGCTGCTCCATCTAATTTTCCTTTTAATGCAGGTATTACTAGACCGATTGCTTTTGCAGCTCCTGTAGTGTTTGGAACTATGTTTCCAGCAGCAGCTCTAGCTCTTCTTAAATCACCTTTTGGATGAGGACCATCTAAAGTATTTTGGTCATTAGTGTATGCATGTATAGTAGTCATTAATCCTTTTTCTATACCATATTTATCATTTAATACTTTAGCCATTGGAGCTAAACAGTTAGTTGTACAAGAAGCTCCTGATATAACTGTTTCAGAACCATCTAATATGTCACTGTTTGTGTTGAATACTATTGTTTTTAAATCTCCAGTTGCTGGTGCAGATATAACAACTTTTTTAGCTCCTGCTTGTATATGAGCTTCTGCTTTATCTTTAGAAGTAAAGAATCCTGTACATTCTAATACTATATCTACTCCTAATTCAGCCCATGGTAGGTCAGCAGGATTTCTTTCTGCTGTTACTTTTATTTCTTTTCCGTTTACTATAAAAGCACCTTCTTTAACTTCTATTTCACCGTTAAATCTTCCTTGAGCTGTATCATATTTAAATAAATGAGCTAACATTTTAGCATCTGTTAAGTCGTTTATTGCAACAACTTCAAACTTATCTTGTTGCTCCATCATTTTTCTTAATGCTAATCTTCCTATTCTTCCAAATCCATTTATAGCTACTTTAACCATTTTCGCTACCTCCTATAAAGTAAATGTATGTTGTCTAGCTCTGTGCTAGTTCTTGACTTTTATAATAATGACAATATCTTATAAGCACTTTCTTCATCTGTTACAAGAACCATGTTTTTATGCATATTTGATATGGCTAATAAGGCTTCTGCTTTTTCTGTTCCTGCAAAGATTGCAATAGTTTCCTTTACTTCTTTAACTGTCTCTAAATCAATTCCAACAGTATTTAATTTGTAAACTATTTCTCCATCTTTGTTGAAATAATATCCAAATGCTTCTCCAACTGCATTTTTAGATAATATCTCATTAACTTTATCTTCTGGAAGTTTTCTTCTCTTTGCCATGACATCTGCTCTACCTATGCTGAAAACTAAAATGTCTGTTCTTTTAATATACTCCAAAGTTGTCTTAATCTCTGGCACTTGGCTAAGAGTTTTCATTGCACTCTCGTCCAGCTCATCTGGTATATGTAAAAGTTTGCAATTAGAGTGTAATTTCTTACTTACTGAAGCAACTATACTATTAGACTGCATCTCTACATCAGTTCCCATGCTTCCTCTAGCTGGCACTATTGTAGAATTTGGATACCTTTTATCAGTTTTAATAACGTTTGAAAACTCCAACATAGTGCTTCCCCCTGTTATTGAAACGATATCTCCATCTTTTAAAATACTTAAGAAATGCTCACATCCATATCTAGTTACATCTTTTAGTAAGCTTCCATTTTCATCACAGCTTCCAGGAACTAGTATTACCTTTTTTATTCCAAGCTTTTCTCTGACCCTATCTTGTAAATTAGACAATCCCATGATGTCACTCATGATGTCTTTAAGTTTATCTAACAAATCAGAACCTTCTTTAGTGATAGTCATTCCAGATACAGCAACATCTATAAGTCCTTGTTCTTTTAAAAACTCTGTTTCTGACCTGATTATTCTTTCACTAATTTCTAATACATTTGATAAAGTTCTTCTACCTATTGGTTCACTTAAAGATATTTGTCTTAAAATAGAGTATCTTCTTTCCATAAGTTCAATTGCCTGTGGAATTAGTTTCTTTTGAATTTCTAATAAGTTCTTCATAACATACTCCTTATTGCTTTCCTTTAGGGACTTTTTTTGTCCCTAGTGTTTATTTCAGTCCCACAAGATAATTTTATTTTATAGGATTTGCGTATAGATTTCAATAGTTTTTCAAAAACTTTTTTATTTTTTTGTTTTATAGCAATTTCTCCACCATTTTCAAAGTACAGTATTTTTTCTTTTTTATATAATATTTTTATGGTTTTTATTCTAATATTTTTGACTCAATCTTATATGTTCTACTCTGCTAGATTCTATATGTCTTTGTTTTTATACTTTATGTTTTTATTTTTATACTCTCAAAATTAACAATAACAGTTTATTTATCTTTGTATTTTTTAACTCTAGTTATCGTTATAATTCCTGATTTTTTCCTAATATTTAATTTTCTTTCCAATACTTAAATTCATTTATATAATGCTCATTTGTCTTGTAATTAACCTTTTCCCCTTATTTTACTAATATTCTTTTCTCTTTTTACTAATATTCTTTTCTCTTACTTGAAGACAAAATTCCTAATTCTTCACGATACTTGGCAACTGTTCTTCTTGCAACATTGATTCCTTTTTCTTTTAATAGCTTAGATATATGGTCATCACTTAAAGGTTTCTTTTTATTTTCGTCTTTTATTGTTTCCTTTATAATTTTTTTTATGCTTGTACTAGATGCCATTTCATGGTTTTCTGTTTCAATAGCACTACTGAAAAAGTATCTAAATTCATATACTCCAAAAGGTGTCAGCATATATTTCCCATTTACACCTCTACTTATAGTAGATTCATGAAAATCTAATTTTTCTGCTATGTCTTTCATTTTTAAGGGCTTTATATATTTTGTTCCTTTTCGCAAAAATTCATCTTGTGCTTTTACTATTTCTTCTGCAATTCTAAGTACTGTAGTCTTTCTACTTTCTATATTTTTCATAAGCCCTGTTGCTGAATTTAGTCTTTCTTTTATAAATTCTTTTGCACTTTCATCAGACTGTGAATTTTTTAGTATGTCTTTATAATAACTGTTTATTTTTATTTGATAGGAGTCTTTTTCATTTAAATATACAATAAATTCATCATCAATTTTTTCAACTGTTACATCTGGTTGGATATATACACTTTTTTCTACTGAACATGTTCTTCCTGGCTTAGGGTCTAATGTCTTAATTATATTTATTAGTTCAACGCATTTTTGTAGTGACATATTGTATTTTTTGCTTATCTCTTTATATTTATTATTTGCAATTAAATTTAAGTCTTTTGTAACGATTTCCTCTAAAATTTCATTATATATTCCTAAGCTTGCCATTTGAATCATCAGACATTCCGAAAGACTTCTTGCACCTACTCCACTAGGTTCCAATTGCTGAACACTAATCAAGCATTTTTCAAAAAATTCTTCATCTATCTTTAAAGTATCAACAATTACTTTTTCCTCAGTTCTCAAATATCCGTCCTCATCTAAACTATCAATTATATATTCACAGACTTCCATTTGTTTATCTGTTAGCTTATATAGGCTTATCTGAAACTTCAAATCCTCATATAAATTTGACGAATATTTAACTAAATTTTCTAGATTAACTTCATTGTCGGGATTATAACTTATTTCTGTTCTATCTAAACGTCTTGATTTTTCCATATCTTTTATATATTCTTCCCAATTTATCTCCCCACTTTTCTCAACTTCGACTAATGGGTTATTCTCTGCTTCCCTTTTAATCTCTTCTTCTAACTCTAACTTACTCATATTTAATATTGATAATGATTGCTTAAGTTGTGTAGTCATTATTAGCTTCTGAGACTGAGTTAACTCTAGACTATTATTAAAATTCATTTTGCTCACCTCTCAATTTTATTAAACTTATTTTATAAAAGAAAAACCCTCCTGTATATGTATATTCTATCATTTAAAATATACCTTATGCAAAAGGGTTTTTTTTATTTACAATTTAATTGATTTTTTTTATTTAATATTTATTTTTTTGTTATTTTTTTTTACTATATGGCGTATTTTGAAGTGGTAGTTCAGTTCTAAACTCTTTATCAAATACATAATAAGCATTTTGCACTGCTGGTGCAGTAGGAACTGTACAAATCTCTCCTACACCTTTTGCTCCATACGCCAATAAATCTTTGTTTTTTTCAACTATTACAGCTTGTATTTCTGGTATATCTGTAGATTTAAATAAGCCTAATGTACCAAATTTAGCTGTAGGTACAGAGTTAACTACTGGGTAATCCTCTGTTAAGGCATATCCAAGACCCATAACAACTCCACCTTCTATTTGCCCTTCTAAACTGATTGGGTTTATAGCTCTTCCTACGTCATGTGCTGCTACTACTTTTTCTAATTTTCCATTTTCATCTAGCATTACAACTTGTGTTGCATATCCATAAGCTACATGGCTTACTGGATTTTCTTTATCAGAACCCATTTTGTCTGTAACACTTGCATATTCTCCGTAAAATTCTTCTCCCTCTAAATCAGACAATACTTTACCAGTTGCTAAAGCTTCTTTTAACTTAATTGATGCAACCTTAGTAGCTTCCCCTGTAAACACGGTCTGTCTTGAAGCTGTAGTATTACCAGAGTCTGGTGTCAAGTGAGTATCTGGAACTTCATGTACTATGTTTTCAGGTAGTAAATTAGCAGTTTCACAAACCACTTGAGTCATAACAGTACCAAGACCTTGACCTATACAAGAAGCACTTGTTCTTATATGAACTTTGCCATCTTTTATTACCAATCTACATCTTCCCACATCAGGTATACCTACCCCTACACCACTATTTTTCATTGCACAAGCTATACCTGCACGTGGGTGTTTTTCATACTCTTCTTTTACAGCTTCTAATGTTTCTGCCATTGCTGTTCCTTCATCTGCAAATTGACCATTTGGTAAAACTTGACCAGGTCTTATTGCATTTTTATATCTTATTTCCCAAGGTGATATTCCAGCCATTTCAGCAAGTAAATTTAGATTACATTCTGTAGCAAAACAACTTTGTGTAACTCCAAAACCTCTAAATGCTCCCCCAGGAGGATTATTAGTATATACTGCTGTTCCAGTTATATCAATATCCTGATAATTGTATGGTCCTGCTGCATGAGTACATAATCTTTGTAATACTGGCCCTCCAAGAGATGCATAAGCACCTGTATCAGATATTATAGTTGCTTTCATACCTGTTAGATATCCATTTTCATCACATGCTGTTGTAAATTCCATTTCTGTAGCGTGTCTTTTTGGATGAACAATAATACTTTCTTTTCTTGTAAGCTGTACTTTTACAAATCTCTTTGTGTGGTATGCAAGTAAGGCTGCATGGTGTTGAACACTCATATCTTCTTTTCCACCAAATCCGCCTCCTACCATCTTATTTATCACTCTTACTTTTTCATGTGGTAATCCTAACATATCTGCACATTCATGTTGAGTAGCAAATACTCCTTGGTCTGTTGAGTAAATTATTACTCCATCTTCTTCATAAGGACCTGCTACTGCACATTCAGGTTCTAAAAATGCATGTTCTGTTGCAGGTGTAGTGTATTTTTTAGTTACAACATATTTTGAATTCCTTATTTTTTCTTCAGCATTTCCTCTTACTAAGTGTTCCTTAACAAGTACATTACCTGTTTCATGTATCTTTGGAGCATCTTCTTTAAGAGCCTCTGCTGTAGTACTTAAAGGTGTCAATTCTTCATAATCTATCTTAACTAGTTTTTTCGCTTCTTCTAATGCTTCTCTAGTTTCTGCTGCTACTAAAACTATTCCATCTCCTAAATATCTAGTTATTTCACCTTCTGGGATTAATGTATCCCAATCTTTCTTTAAGTGACCTACTTTTATAGTTCCTGGAATATCTTTAGCTGTAAGAACTGTAACAACTCCTGGATAAGCTTTTGCTTCTTCTATATCTATCTTTTTAACTAACGCTCTTGGATATTTAGCTCTAACTGCTGAACCATAAATCATACCTTCTAATCTCATATCATCTACATATTCAGAGTATCCAAGTGTTTTACCTACTGCATCAACTCTGTGAAGACTTTCACCAACTAGACCTTTGCAGTTTACTTTTGGCACATCTATATCTTCTCTAAATATCTTTGCTGCCAAACTCACAGCTTTAATTATTTTTACATAACCTGTACATCTACATATATTACCTTTTAAAGCTTTTTTTATGTCATCTTCAGTAGGATTATTATTAACGTCTATAAGTGCTTTTGAACTAATTACCATACCTGGGATGCAAAATCCACATTGAACAGCTCCTTGGCTGGCAAAAGAATATGCAAAAACATCTCTTTCTCTTTCTGATAATCCTTCTATAGTTGTTATATTTTTTCCAGCTAATTTATCAGTTTTAAATACACATGCTTTGGTTGCTTTACCATCTATTATAACCATACAAGTTCCGCAAGCACCTTCTGAACAGCCATTTTTAACTGAAGTTATATTCATATCTTCTCTAAGGAAGTCTAAAAGTTTTTTACCTTCTTTTGCAACAACTTTCTCTCCGTTTAATATAAATTCTACCATTCTCTAGCCCCCTCTGTTAGACGCCTTTTTATATATCTCCCACTTGGAGTATTACAAATTAATTCTCCCTCTCTAACAACTTCTTTTCCTCTTAAATAAACATGTTCTATTTGACAATCTACTTCATAACCTTCATAAGGCGTATAATCTACATTTTGTAATTGTTTTTTTGCTTCTATTTTAGATTTTTTATTTGGATTTAAAACTAATATATCTGCATCACTACCTATTTCTATAGTGCCTTTTTCAGGATACATTCCAAACAATTTAGCGGCATTAGTTGATGTTACCTCTACCATCTTGTTGATAGATATTTTATTTTTACAGACTCCATATGTGTATAAAAGACTCATCCTATGTTCCACACCTGGAGAACCATTAGGAATTTTACTAAAATCGTTTATTCCAAGCTCCTTTTGCCCCTTATAATTAAAAGAACAGTGGTCTGTACCTATAGTATCTATTTGATTATTTAAAATAGCATTCCATAAAATTTCATTATTTTCTTTATCTCTTAAAGGTGGTGACATTACATATTTAGCACTTTCAAATCCATCTAAATCGTATAATTCATCACTTAATAGAAGGTATTGAGGACAAGTTTCAACTATCACATCTACTCCTCTTTGCTTAGCCTTTAGAACTTCTTCCAAAGATTCTTTACAACTTAGGTGAACAACATACACCTTAGAATTTGCAACTTCTGCTATCTTCATAAGTCTTGAAGTAGCTTCTGCTTCTAATATAGCTGGTCTAGTTAATTGATGATATTTTGGAGATAAGTTATTTTCTTCTTTTGCTTTATCCACAAGTTCACATATTATATCCCCATTTTCACAATGGAATCCAATAATTCCTCCTACTTCTTCTGCTTTTCTCAAAGCTTCAAAGATAACACCATCATCAACTTGAAGGCTCCCTTTATATGCCATATACAATTTAAATGAAGACACTCCTTCTTTCACCATATCTTCCATTTCATTACAAATTGAAGCATTCCAATCTGTTATAGCCATGTGAAAACCATAGTCTGAATAAGATTTATCTCTAGCTTTTTCATGCCATTCATCTAATCCTTCTTTTAAAGAACAACCTCTCGATTGTGTAGCAAAATCTAAGATAGTAGTAGTACCTCCAGCTATTGCAGCTTTTGTTCCTGTTTCAAAGTTATCTGCTGTCTTAGTAGTTCCTGTATCTAAGTCAAAGTGAGTGTGTGTATCTATACCTCCTGGTATAACATAAGAATCACTAACATCAACTATTTCATCATTTTCTTTTGATATATCAACACCTATATCAACTATTTTCTCATTTTCTATTCTTACATCTGCACAGTAAGTTTTTTCACTTGTTACTACTTTCCCACCTTTTAAAACAATTCCCATATAGACTCCACCTTACTTATAACGTATCAATTTATTTTATCTGAAGAAATTAACTTAAAGTAATTTGACTATTGCACTTATACACAATAAATCTATATTTAGATTAAACCAATATCTAATTAAATTAATATTTAGTTAAACTAATGTTTAGTTAAATCAACGTAATAAAATTATTAACTTCATGTTGTATTATTAAAATATAATACTTGCTTATCTAATATATTTTATTATCCTAATATATCTATTACTCTAAGTTAATTACTAAAATTCTATATATTTATTATTCATTAACAGCTTCTACTTGATTGTAGCAAATGCTTAAAGCTCCTTTTGGACATCTAGTTACACATAATCCACAACCAAAGCACTTATCCACATCTATATTTAATTTATCTGTAACTTCTAGAGCTTCATATACACAGCTTGTTACACATTGTTTACATTTGATACACTTATTATCATCTACAACTGGAGCTACTGCATGAGTTCTAAACCCTCTAGCTGCCATTTTCTTATGAGTTAATCCTTTGATTTCATTAACATCAGCATATCCATTTTCATCTAAGAAATCATTTAATTCTTTAGCAATTTTTCCATATATAGAAGGCCCTTTAAGGATTGCTTCTGTACATACTTGAACAGCACTTGCTCCTGCCATCATCATTTCAGCTACATCTTTTCCACAAGTTATTCCACCAACACCTATAATTGGTATATTTACAACTTGAGAAGCTTCATATATACATCTTATTGCAAGTGGTCTTATTGGAGCTCCTGATAGCCATCCATATCCAGCTTTACTTCCCATTATAGGGTATCCTGTGTTTACATCTATTGCCATACATGGTCCAAATGAGTTTATCATTACAAGTCCGTCTGCTCCTGCTTCTTCAACAGCTTTTGCAATAGTTTGAATATCAGTATGAGGACTCATTTTCATAAATACTGGTACATCTAAAACAGCTTTTGCAGCTTTTAAAGCATTTACTATTGGAGCAACGTCTGTACCTACATAATGAGTAGATAATTCAACTGCATCTGCATAAGGTTTTACTAAAGGTGCAACCTCAGCTATTTGTTCTGCTGAATATCCCATACTTACTATTACTGGAAGACCTGCTGCTTTTACTTTTTTGTATTCTTCTTCTATCCATTGTTCTTTTGGAAGCTCTGACCATAATTCTGTGTTTAAGAAACCACTGTTAGTTTTTGCCATACATGGTCTTGGTACATCTGCTGGTAATACAGATATAGTTTTTGTACATATAGCTCCTGCTCCACCTTTTGCTGCCTCTTGACAGAGATCACCATCTTTTGCTCCAGGACCTGCCGCTGTCATAACTGGATTTAAGAATTCCATTCCATATAAATTAACTTTTAAATTAGCCATATTATTATCTCTCCCTTAATTAAATATATTTTTTTAATATTTAGCTTAGATACTCTTTTGTCTATGTTGCTTTTCGTTTATTTCATCTTATTTTGCTTCTTCAGTCTTAGGAGTTTTTTCCTTTTTTGAACCTAATTCATTGAAGAATATATTTAAAAGTACTGCTGATAAACTTCCTGTTGTTATTCCACTGTGAAATATCGTTTGCACCCAAGTTGGAAAATTATGATAGAAATCAGGATTTGTCAGTGGTATCATAGATAACCCAACACTAACTGCTACTATCACTCCATTTTTAGTTCCATCAAATTTTACTTTACTTAGAGTTTTTACTCCTCCAACCATTACCATTCCAAACATTGCAAATCCTACTCCTCCAAGAACAGGCTTAGGTATTGCTCCTATTATGGCTGCAAACTTTGGTAAGAAACCAAGCACTAGCAATATTACCCCTGCATAAACTGCAATAAATCTTGATTTTATACCTGTAAGCCCAACAATTCCTGTATTTTGACCAAATGGAGTTATTGGGAATGAATTGAATATCCCAGATAAAGCTGTAGATATTCCATCTCCAAATAGACCTCTTTTAATATTTTTACCAGTTACCTCTTTGTCTACCATCTCGTGAATAGCTATCATATTACCAACTGATTCTGTCATAAGTACTAACATAATTAAGCATAATGATAATATTGCAGATGGTTCAAATCTAGGCATTCCAAATTTTAAAGGCACATTTAGATTAAGCCATCCAACACCATTTACTGCACTAAAATCAGCCATTCCAACTGCCATAGAAAGTAATGTACCAAGTACTATACCTACCAATATCGCTGTACTATTCCAAATTCCTTTTAAGAATTTAAATGAAAGTAAAGTTATTGCCAATACTGCTAAAGCTAATGCTAATGAGTTTGGTTCAACCGCTTCCAATTTGTTGTCAGTTATCCACTTTATCCCAACTGGGAATAGTGAAATACCTATTACCATAACAACTGTTCCAGTAACTACACTAGGGAAAAATCTTATCAGTTTTTCAAATACTGGAGCAAGTAATATACAAAACAGTCCAGCTACTATTACAGAGCCAAATACTGTCTGTATTGCAACTTGAGAATCACTATATGATGAGGCTATTGCTGTCATACCTGCCACAGCGGCAAAACTAGTTCCTTCGATTACTGGTATTTTAGCGCCTACAATATTTCCTATACCAACACTTTGTATGAGTGTTCCTATACCTGCCATAAACAAGCAAGCATTTATTAAAAAAACAATACTAGCATGATCTAGTCGTGCAGCACTTCCTATCATCATAGGAACTGCTACCGCTCCTGCACACATTGCTAAAACGTGCTGTAGTGAAAATACCCAAGATTTGGATACAGGTAACCTTTCATCTACTGGAGCTATTTTAGGGCTTTCATTTTGAGACATGTTGGGTCTCCCTTCTATATTTAGTTTAATATTCTATTCCATATATTTTTTATCTATATACTTCATTTAAATTCTACTTTTGTCTAAGCTCTATTTTTAACAGTTAAATTCTTGTTTCTTACTTGTATGTTAATATCAATTATTTAGATTCTACTCCATAGATTTTGACTTAGTTCTCTACTCTTAGCTAGAATACTTTCTTCATCAATGTTTACTAATTTTCTGTCTTTCATAAGTACTTTTCCATTTATAATAGTTGTGTCCACGCTTCTTCCACTCATTCCAAATATGATGTGTCCCCCTATTGTGTTTTCTGTCAATGGAGTATGTGGTATATAATCAACTACTATAACATCTGCATAAGCTCCTTTTTTAAGTATGCCTAGGTCATTTTTATAATAAGCTTTTGCTATTTTTTTATTGTTATCAAATAACATTGTTTGTGATTCTCCAAATCCAACTCTTGGGTCACTCAAGTGGTGTTTATGAATTATATTAGCAACTTTTAACGATTCAAACATATCACTAGTGTATCCATCAGTTCCTAGACCTACTGTAACATCTCTTTTTAGTAATTCTATTGCAGGAGAACATCCAACTGCATTTCCCATATTAGATTCTGGATTATGAACTACAAATGTATTTGTTTTATTTAAAAGATTGATTTCATCTGTGCTTATATATATACAATGAACTGCTATAGTTTTTTCTTTTAGCACACCAAAATCATTAAATCTTTCTAAAACTCTTTTTCCATATTTATCTACATTGTATTGTAAGTCTGCTAATCCTTCAGCAACATGTACATGATAACCTGTATCAAGACCAGCCATTTCTGAAGCACACTTATTTAATGTATCATCAGACAATGTAAATGCAGCATGAAGACCAAACATTCCCTTTATCATGTCTGTATCATCTTTTTGAGCATATTTTATGAAGTTTACATTTTCATCGATACCTTGTTGTATTGTATCTCCACCATCTCTATCAGATACCTCATAACAAAGACAGGTTCTTATTCCCAAATCTTTTGCAACATCTGATATTGTAAATAAACTACCTTCAATTGCATTTGGACTTGCATGATGGTCATAAACTGTTGTGACACCATTTTTTATACATTCTATATAAGTTGCATATGCACTGTATTTTGTATCTTCTAGTGTAAGTTGTTTATCAAGTCTCCACCATAAATTGTTTAATATTTCTAAAAAATTTTCAGATGGTTTACCTGGAACTGCCATACCTCTAGCAAATGAACTGTATATATGCATATGTGAATTTATTAGACCAGGCATGATTATCTTCTTGCCTGCATCTATAAATTCATGTACTGGATATTTCGCTTTCATTTCCTCAGTAGTACCTATATCTTCAATCAGATTGTCATTTATTACAACACATCCATCTTCCATATAGGGATTTAAAGAATCTTGGCTTATTAGCCTCCCATTCCCCACTAAAATCATAAATTTATTCCTCCTTAAAGCTAAGATTTAATTTTTAAGTACTTTTCCTGCTTTAATTTTATTGTATTTTCCTTCTTCAACAACACAATTTCCATTTATAATTACATAATCTATACCTGTAGGATATTGCATAGAATTGATAAAATCATCACATCCACTAACTGTATCCTTGTCAAATATAACTATGTCTGCAAAATATCCTTCTTTTAGTTCCCCTCTATCTTTTATACTAAAGCTTACTGCTGCTTTTTTAGTCATTTTGTAAACAGCTTCTTCAACTGTTAGTACATTTAATTCTCTAACATATCTTCCTAGTATTTTAGGGAAAGAACCATATGCTCTTGGATGTGGCTTACCTGCTAAAAGACCATCTGTACATACATTTTGTTCGTCTCTTTTCATAAAACCTATTATATGTTCTTCTAATCCATAGAAATCTACCATTCCAACTGCATTTTCTTCTTCTTTCAATAAATCAAACGTTGCATCTAATGGGTCTTTGCCTCTCATCTTTCCAATTTCTAGTAGGCTTTTACCAATTGTATCTTGATTTTTTTCTGTCTTTACACTTGTTACAAAGATTTGGTCTATTCCAGCAAATTCTATAAAGTTATCCCAACCTTCGATTCCATTTGCTATATCTTTTTTCATTTTCGCTCTTTCGTTTTCATCACTTAATCTTTCTATTAATTTATCAGTTCCTCCTGAATGTGCCCATGGAGGTAAAACTACTCCAAGCATTGTACTTCCAGCTGCATAAGGATATTGGTCAAATGATACTCTTATACCTTCTTTTTCTGCTTTTTCTAAAAGTTCTATAACTTGAGGTATATACTTCCAATTTGATTTACCACAAACCTTGAAGTGTGAGAAGTGAACTTTTACTCCTGATTGTTTTCCAATTTCTATAATTTCTTCCATTGATGTTAAAATCGTATCTGCTTCACTTCTTTGATGAACTACAAATACTCCATCGTATTTTGCTACTACTTTACACATCTCTATAATTTCTTCTGTCAATGAATACGCACAAGGTATATATATAAGTCCAGTTGACAATCCTATAGCTCCTGCCTTTAATTCTCTTTCTGTGATTTCACACATCTTTTGAATTTCCTCTTTAGTGGCAGGTCTATCTTCAAGTCCCATTGCTTCCATTCTTACGTTTCCATGAGGTACTAAATAAGTTTCATTTAATCCTACCCCATTTTCGTCCATCATTTTCAAATAATTTTCTGTTGTTTCATATTTCCAATCAATTTCATCACTTTCACCATCTAGGCCTGCTAAATTTTTTCTCCAAGAAGATATATGCTCTTGAGGTAGAGGGGCCATAGATATTCCATCTTGGCCCAACACTTCTGTTGTGATTCCCTGTCTAATCTTTACCTCATTATATGGATTAACTAAAATCACTAGGTCTGAATGGCTATGAGTATCTATGAAACCTGGACATATAACTCTACCTTTTGCATCTATAACTTTGTCAGCTTCTTCGTTTAAATCCTGTGATATTTTTAATATTTTTTCGTTTTCTATTAAAATATCCCCTTCATATGCTGGTGTTTTATTGCCATCTACTATAAGCCCATGTTTTATTAAAGTTCTCACAAAACCATCTCCTAATTATTTTTTATAAACTGATTTTAATATACCATAATATCCTTCTGCACCTTTGAATAATTGGTCTAATTCTATATGTTCATCTATTGTATGAGCAAGATTTTCTCTAGAAGGACCAAATCCTATAGTTCTTATTCCAGCCTCACCTGCATAATGGCTTCCATTTGTACAGAATGAGTATTGAGTTATTTCTGAATCTATTCCAGCTTCTTTTAATCCTTTGTATGCTGCTTGAACAAATTCATCATCTTCATCATATAACCAACCTGGGAAGAATCTTTCACTTTCTATAGTATTTCCTGTATAACAGTCAGCTTTTTCAGATGCATAAGAAACTTTTGCATTTAGCTCTGAGTCTTCTTTCATCATTTCATCTAATAATGCTTGTATTGGAGCTAATACTCCTTCTTTTGTTTCTCCAACCAATAATCTTCTATCAAAAGTTGCTTTACAATAATCTGGCACTACTGATGCTCCTGGGTATGGAGAAGATTTTATATCTGTTAAAACTAGTATTCCATCACCTAACACTGGATGAGTTGGAGGTACTAATTGTTGTATTCTTTGAATTACATTAGCCATTTTATAAACTGCATTTATACCTTTTTCAGGATTAGCAGAGTGAGCTGGTTTACCAAAAGTTTCTACAACTATTTCTCCTCTACCTCTTTGACCAATCTTTAAGTTTAATTCTGAAGACTCTCCTATTACAACATAATCAGGTTTAACAGCTTTACTTATTTCTCTAGCTGAAACTCCTTCAAATATTTCTTCATGAACAACTCCTGCTACATATAGTTCACCTTCGAAGTCTTTATTAGTATCTTCTGCAAAGTATGAAACAGCCGCCATCATAGCACTTACTTGACCCTTCATATCAGAAGTTCCTCTACCGTATATTTTACCATCTACTATTCTTGCTTCAAAAGGAGGAACACTCCATTTACTCGCATCTGGAACTGGAACTGTATCTATATGACCATCAAATAATATTTTTTTACCTGGTTTATTTCCTTTTATACATCCTACTATATTTCCATATCTATCTCTTGACCAGCTGTCAAAACCTAATAAAGCAAAATTTTCTTCAATTGCCTTTACTACATTTTCTTCTTGACCTGAATAACTAGCATTTCTTATTAAATCTTGGCAAACTTCAGTTAATTGTTTTTTTCTTATTTCATTTAACATTTTGATATTCCCCCATATAATTCTTAATTTTTATTTATTGGCATTTTGATTTTTCATTTATAATATTTAACTTATTTGATTTGTTAGCACTTTACTTTTATTTATCTTGAACACTCTATTTGCTTTGGCATTCTCCATTCCAAACTATATCTTTATATTTGTTTGGGTCAGTATCTCCTTCTGTACTTATTAATAACACTTTAGAGTTTTCATCTAGTTTTAAAGCTTCTCTTAAATCTTTTAAATCTTCACTTTCAAGTATTGAAACTAATGCTCCAGTTGTAACTGCTCCAGATTCTCCAGAGATTACTTTTTCATCTCCTCTTAGAGGATTTCCTAAAACTCTCATACCTTTAGCAGAAACCCAGTCTGGTGCTGAAACAAATGCTGATGAATAATTTTTTAATACTTCAAATCCTATAGTATTTGGTTCTCCACAAGCAAGACCTGCCATTATAGTTGGCATATCTCCACCTACAAATCTTGGTTTTCCATCTCCTGCTTCTGCTGATTTATAGTAACAATCTGCCTCATCAGCTTCTACTACTACTGTTATTGGGCATTCATCATATATTGAAGCAACATATCCTTGAACTGCACCAGCAAGCGAACCAACTCCTGCTTGCACAAATACATGCGTTGGTCTATCTACTCCATATTCTTTTAATTGTTCTATAGCTTCTTTAGCCATAGTTCCATATCCTTGCATTATCCATGCTGGTATCTCTTCATATCCGTCCCATGCTGTATCTTGAACCATTACTCCATGGTCATCAGCTTCTGCATATTCATTAGCTAATCTTACAGCATCATCATAGTTTAAGTCTGTTATACTAGCATCTGCACCTTCTCCTTTGATTTTATTTAATCTAAATTCAGAAGAACCTTTTGGCATTAATACAACAGATTTTTGACCTAATTTATTAGCTGTCCAAGCAACTCCTCTACCATGATTTCCATCTGTAGCTGTAAAGAAAGTTATTTCTCCTAATTGGTCTTTTATTTCTTTTGAAATTAATTTTTCATATCCTAACTCTGATATATCTTTATTTAATCTTTGAGCTAAGTATCTACCCATAGAGTAAGAACCACCCAAAACTTTAAATGCATTTAATCCAAATCTGTAAGATTCATCTTTTACATATATTCCGCTAACCCCTAATAATTTTGCTAAGTTATCTAATTTAACTAAAGGAGTTTTTTCGTATTGTGGAAAACTCTCATGAAATGCTTTAGCTTTTGCAATTTCTTCATCCTTTAAAAATTCAATTCCTTTTTCTTTTTCCTCTGCTTTAGGTAAGTTATTTAATTTCCATTTTATTTCTCTCATTTATTTTATATTCCCCTTTCAAATTTTTCGATGTCATTATTAATTTTTTATCTTTGTGTCTTTATACAAAGCAATTACTGTGCCAATATTATTTATTCTAAAAACAATTTTTTTATGTTGGAATTACATACTTTTTTCAAATTTATTTAAATTCTGTAAAATCTGAGTGTGAAAAATAAGATTTATAAAAGAAAAAATTCTCATATTGGGAAATTTTTATCAATACGAGAATTATCATTTCGAGAAACCGTTTCTTTATTTTTATTTACCTACAAATCACATTACAATACATTTAAAACTATTTTTTATGTCTAATTTATTGTTGTTCCTCTTCTAGCTTTCTATATAATGTAGCTAAACCTATCCCTAAATCTTTTGCTATTTTCTTTTTTGTCTTTGTATCTCTTCCATATTTATTTAACAACTTATGTATGTAAGTTAACTCCAATTCTTTAATTGAAAGTATTTTTTCTTGGTTTTCTACTATTCCATCAACTATATCATCTTCAAACTTTATTACCTCATTATTACTCTTAAAACTATTTCCTTTAATATTATAATAGTTCAAAATATCTAATGGAAGCATATCTTTATAGATTATTCCATCTTCTCCAACTAAATTCATCATATATTCAACTGCGTTTTCTAATTCTCTTATATTTCCCGGCCAATTATAATTAATCAACATATTCATCACATTTTTTTCTATTTGATTCAATTTTATATCTAATTCTAAAGAATACTTGGAAACAAATTTCATCATTATAGCTTCAATATCATCTTTTCTTTCCCTAAGAGGTGGTAAATTTATAGGAATTACATTTAACCTATAGTACAAATCATCTCTAAACTTGCCTTCATTCACTAACTTAAGTAAATTTTTATTTGTTGCAGCAATTACTCTTATATCTAAATCTATAAGTTTATTTGAACCAATCCTTGCAAATTTTCTTTCCTGCAAAACTCTAAGTAACTTCGCTTGTAAAGGCATAGATAAGTCCCCCATTTCATCAAGGAATATGACCCCTTCATTTGCAAGTTCAAACTTACCAACCTTACCTCCACTACTAGCTCCACTAAATGCACCTTTTATATAGCCAAATAACTCACTTTCAAGAAGGTTTTCTGGAATAGCAGCACAGTTTATAGCAATAAATGGCTTATTCCATCTACTTCCTTCAGCATGTATAGCTCTAGCAATTAACTCTTTACCTGTACCACTTTCACCAGTTATAAGAACTGTTGAATTTGACTTTGCTAATTTCTTAGTTCTCTCTTTAACTTTCACCATTGATTCTGAGTTACCAATTATAGACTCTATATCACTATTTCCCCATCCACTGTTGACTTTTCCATGTCCTTTATGGTTTATATATGTCTTATCAAATATGATTATCTTGTCATATTGATTTATATATGGATATACAGGAATTATTTTGGCATTTATATTATAAATTTTGTTATCAATATCAATTTCTAGTAATTCATGCCCATTTGAAGAAGATTCAACAGATATTATTTTTACTGTATTTTCTATTATATCTTTTCCAATATCTAATTTTTTCAAAGCAATATTGTTTATATAAGATATTTTGCTATTTATATCTAATATAATGACACCTTTTTCAACATTTTCAATTATTTCTATCATCATATTCATTTTTCTACTGCTACTTTTTGACACTTCATGTTCTTCTATCTTCATAGAAATTAAATCGCATATATGATTGACAAACTTCAAATAATTATCTATTTTTGCACTTATTTCTACTTTTTTGGTTTTATCTGTACTAATAGCACCAATTACCCCTATAGTACGATTATTATATTTTATTGGGACTGCTATTATTACTTTATTTAGGCATTTCATGTAATGGGAACATTCTATACAAAGCTGATTATCACATATATCTAATACGACTAATTCCTGACCTGTCTGTATAACTTTATCATAAAGAAAACCTTCAGTAACAACGCTTTCATTTATTTTTGATTTATACAGACCTGTGCCACTAATTCTTATTAATCTATCATCAACTATTTCAATATCTACATCTAACACACTAGCTACTGTTTCAGTGTATTTTATCATTTCCTGTTGAAATTCCTTTAATTTACTTACCATAGTTTCCCCCATTAGAATTTAATTTACCAAATTATCAGTTTAACTATATTTTAACATATAGTTAATTTTTAAAATATATATAAAACATTACTTATTTATATATTTACATTGAAATACATAATAATAATTATAAAAAGATTGTTTTATATTAGGATTACTTTAATTATAATACACAAATAATAAAATACAAAAAAGCTTTCCTCCTATAACAAATATATTTTTGGCACAAAAATATATGTTATATAAGAAAAGCTCAATAGTTAAATATTTAGATAGATTTTTATATAGACTTTTTTAATATAAACTTTTTAATTGTAGACTTTTTTTATTAGTTTTTAATTTTCATTAGTTTTGTCATTGGTTTTATTATAATACTGCCATTGCTTCAATTTCTAAAACTGCATCTTTTGGTAATTGAGCAACTTGTACACATGATCTTGCTGGTGGATTTTCTTTAAAATATGTAGCATACACTTCGTTAATATCATTAAAATCCTTTAAATCTTTTACGAAAACTGTAGTTTTAAATACTTTATCCATAGTTGTACCAGCTTGTTCTAGTATTGCTTTTACATTGTCTAAAGAAGCTTTTGTTGCTTCTTTTGGGTCAGATACTAACTCGCCTGTCTTCATGTCTATTGGAAGTTGACCTGATGTAGAAACTATATTTCCAACTTGTATCGCTTGAGAATATGGTCCAATTGCTCCTGGAGCTTTCTCTGTAGCTATTACTACTTTTGACATGATTTCACCTCCTATTATTAAGTTATATTTACAGGAAAATAAAATTTCCTAAACACCAATATTAATATGAACCTTTAGACAAGTAATCAAATCCAAAGTTTCAAATAATCAATACTCAGATTATTATATTTATTTGTGTTCATGTTAATATTTATTAAAGCAATTAGCATGCCAATTTCCTTTTATTTATAAAACTTTCTATATATGTTTAAAATAGCTGTATTTCAATATTTTTATAGCTATATCCTAATAGTCTTATAAAAAAAATTAGAAATTGATTTTTTATAATGCAAATTTTTTTCTCATATCTGGAATTTTACCAACTTGAGAATTCTTGTTTTGAGAATTTTCAAATTTTGAATCCTTCTAAGATTTTAAGTTATCAACCTATAATGTATGAAAGAACTATGGTTGACAATCCTACTGCTACAAATAGCAACACTTTAATCCAAATCTTATTTACTTTTGTTATCATCGAACCTATTGAAAATATAATAGCCAAGTATAATAGTAACCAAAAAATTATCAATATACCATTACTGTTGCTGAAAACCTACAAAACTATTTTTTGATAGCACCATTTATTTTATAAGATATACGTTTATTTTATAAAATATAAACAAAATATAAAATTAAGTATTCCAACAACTTTCTCCTTTCGTATTTTTTGAATCTTTTATAGAATTGTATCATGCTTAAGTGAATTTTCATACTATTAAGTATTTTTCTCTACAAAGCAATGTCTCTCATTTCATGCCCAATAAAGTAAGATTGTAGCCATTCTATTGATTTTGATAAATTGATTGACTATACTATTATTAGTTTTTACTTGTATATAAAATTGTTATTTATATCCAAATTTATTACTTATATAGGGGGGTTTTAATTATGAACAAAAGTCCATTAACAGCAGAAACAACAGAAGAAATGCTAAAAGTACTAAGTGGGAAAGATTATAGTATTGCTTATGATTTGCATGAACTTGGTCAATCACTAGATTGCAAGATTGAACCACGAACAGGAGCCCGTTCTTACCGTATACTATATTCAACTAAAAAACCAAAACGTAGTCTATTTACCATTGAATGTAATGATAAAAAGTGGAGAGTTAAAGCAAACCTTTATAATCTAGATACATATAGAGATACTGTAGAAGAATGTTCTAAAACTATTAAAGATAGTATTACAAAAACTCGTACTTGTAAAAAATGTAATCCAAAGTGTATTGGTGGCTCTTCATTTGAATTAGATGGTAAGTCTTATTTGACTTGTGTAGGAAGTGGGCATTATTTTGCTAATATGGAAGAAACTGATTGGAAAAATTTAAAAAAGTTAATTATTAAAGAAAATGGCATTATGCAGGAATCTGTTTAATACACTACTAGCTACTAAAACAACTACTTTTATCATCTATGTTAAATATTATGTCAATTCTACAATAATCTAAATATAGTATCTTAAACTTCTTTATTAGTTTTTTGTATTATTATATTCAGCTGTATTTATAAAAAAATAAATCCTATTATAAGGATTTATTTTTTTACATTATTTAGTTATTATTTTTCTGGCTGAGTGGTTGTAGGAGGTATAGGGATTTTATAATAATACACAGTTTCTTTTCCTATAACTTCAGAACCAAGCTTTTCCCATTTACTTCCTCCATATGTAGATTCTATCTGAGAAATATCTGAATCTAGTGATGTAGCAATAATACCTTGTTGAGCTCTAAATATATCTTTTTTCTTATCGTCAATGCCAGATTTAAAACTCAATCTTCCTGTATCTAATGTTAATAAATTTATATTTTTATGATAGTCTCTCAAGTTAACTCCATTAATAATTTCTGGAACAGATGAGTTAATAAATACATAATCATTAGAGTTGTTTTGTAATCTTAAATTTCCACCTCCCTCTTTTGCTTTTATTATATAATCATAGGCATCTATTTCACATTTCAATGTAGACTTTACAATATAAGTAGTTTTAAATACATAAACTTTATGCTTATATTCCAGTCCATCATCCCAATTATCTTTATTATCACTAACTAAATTAACATAACAATTTGAAAACTGTGATCCATAAAATAAGGAGTATGCATCCTCTTTTCTATCTTCCATCTTTAAATAAGTATCATAATCTGTATTATAATAATATTGACCACATCTTCTTATAATCCCAGATATGGAAGTATTAATCATTGTTTCAAATGCAAAACCACAATGTCCACATTGATCAATAGTAATATTATTAATTTTATAACTTCCACCGCCCTTACTTCTAAGGCCTACTTCTTGTATTTTCTCGATTTTTATGTTATTTAGACTAGCTCCTACCTTAATTTGCATACCATTTTTACATTCAGATATTCTACTATTAGAAATAATTATATCATTTCCTGTATCAATACCTAATCCACAAGATGAAACTGTAATGTCATTTACAATTGAATAGTAAGGAATTTGAATTCCTGTACCTGAGAAACCAGTTATATAAAGATTTTCATAATGACCCAGGCCTTTAGCATCAGTAGTACATGTAATAGCTGATACCTTCTCCATTTCTTTATTATTCTCATTTTTATTAAGAACCATTTCATAATGATAATGTGGATTCCCTTTTGTTGGTGGTTCATCACGAACAATTATCTTACAACTGTCAGAATAAAAACTTATATTTTTAATACATTGTTTTCTTCCTGTCAATGTAATAATACTCATATTAGGAACTCCATGAGTTATAAATTGTGTAGCAGATGTTGATGAATCAGAATCTCCATGCAAGGTTACTTCTTTATCAATTGTAATACCCGTTTTAAATAAGTATTTACCTTTTGGGAAATATAAAACACAAGACTTAAATCCTACTTTATTAATAATCTTCTGTATAAAAGGTCCCACATCTTCTGAACCATCGTTTTTAATATCAGGCTCGCTTTCTAATACGTTAATCCATTTTTTCTTTTTAATTTCTTCCATAATATTATCTATTCCTTTCTTTTTTACTTAATATTAAAATATTATTTACTTTTAGTATTAAACGAATTTTTATAGTTACCAGTTTGACTATATAAAACTTATTAAAACTAATATCTATACCATCTTCTCTATCACTTTATAATAGTATATAGGTGTTTCAAATATCTTGTTTTGACTAATTCTTTCCAATTTTACTTTATATTGCCCAGAAACTGAATTGATATCACTAACTGATGTTGATATAATATCATTTACCTGTGGTCTATACATCTTAATATTATCATTTATATATATATCATAATTTTTTATCTTTATTTTATCATTATGATCTTCTTCAGACATACCAATTCCATTAATACTACCTATTTTTCCATTATAAAATATAACAGTTTGTTCTTTATTATTGTATATTAGGTTTCCTTTTTCTGACTCAACAACCATATCAGTAGCATCTACAGGACATCTTAATAATACATTCTTGGTTTCAAGCGCATTTATAATGTATATCTTATGTTTCTTAAATTTCGTATTTCCATCCTTATCAATTATCTGAGATCCCTTATCATTCCAATAATCTCCATTATCATTTGAGATTGTTATATTGGTTGACTCCATTGAATTTCCATAAAATAAAGAATATGCTTCCTTAACTCTATTGTCTAACTTTAAATAATCATCATAATTAAAATTAAAATAGAATTGCCCACATCTTGAGATATTTCCTGATATTTGAGTATTAGATATTGAATCAAACTTAAATCCACAATATCCACATTGGTCAATTGTAACATTTGTAACAAAGTTTAACCCTTTACCAATATTGTCAATAGCAACTCTACCAACTTCTTCTACTCTCATACCATTAATAAAAGTTCCTGTAGAAATTTCCATTCCATAATCACATCCCCAAGCCTTTCCATTAGTAATTATTGAATTTTCTCCTGTACTAATACCATGATTACATGAAAAAACAGTAATATCGTTTACTGTAGAATTATTAGATATCTTAAGTGCAGTTCCACCGAAACCACCAAAGTCTACATTTTCATAATGGCCAGACCCTTCTGATACATCATCACATACAATTGCTGATATATATTTTCCTTCGTGTGTGAATTCTAGCTTATGATGAAATCCTGGTTCACCATTTGGTGGAGGTGCATCATCTTTTTCAGATACCTCCACACTATCGCAGTTATTTGATTGGAAAGAAATACTTTTAATACAATGCTTTACTCCCTTTACAGTTATCATTGTAAAACTTTCCATTGTGCCATCTTCTACCTCTTTTTTATCAAATTTACCAGAAAATTGTGTTGTTCCTGAATAAAAAAATTCATTATTTGGAGTATTTGACCTAAAATATGCATCTCCACATAGTGTTAATCGTTTGTTAATCTCTATACCACTTGTAAATAAGTACTTCCCTTCTGGAAAATATATAATAGAGTCTTCTGGTGCAGCATTTATAATTTCTTGCACCCTAGAACTTACATCTTTTGTTTCATCATTAAAAACTCCATAATCTAAAACATTAATCCTTCCATCTGTTTCTTTAATTATTATAGGTTCTCCCATAATTCACTACCTCCTCATTTTAAAACTAATCATTTATTTTTTTATAATAGTACATAGGTTCTCCATTAAGTGTTTTTACACCAATTTGTTCCCATGTCCCACTATGCAATTTACTTATTTCTTCTTCTGAATCTAATATTGACGATATAACAGAATTCTTCTGTAGTTTAGGAACTACTAAATCTTTTCCACCATCATCTACATAAAGTGTATTGTCAACTATCTTAAGTAAATTGCCTTGATTTGTATCAGAAATCTGAACTCCACCTACAGAACAAACCTCGCCATCATAGAACTTATAAGTATTTCTACCATTTTCTAATAATAAGTTACCTTTTGCACATTGTATAAAATTGTCAGCCTCAGCATCACATTCTAGAGTTACATTAGTTGTTTCATTCGCTTTGATTACATGTATCTTACGCTCTAGACCATTTTCTAGAGTATCAACATTATTATTCATCAATACAATATTGCAGTTGTCTAAAGTATCTCCATAAAGTATAGAATAAGCTTCTTCTTTTTTATCTGGAAGATTTTTATAAGTATCATAATCAACATTTTTATAATATTGACTACAGTTAGTAAATCTTGCAGTTATCTGGCTATGAGACATTTTTTCAAACATAAATCCGCAGTATCCACATTTATCAACTGCAAGATTCATCATAAGATTGAAACCAAGTCCTTTATTATTAATACCTACTTCCCTGATATCTTCTATTCTTATATTGTTTAAGCTGACACCAGTTGTAATTTCCATTCCATTTTCACATCCATAAATCTTACTACTAGAAAGCATAGATTTTTCTCCAAGTTTTATACCAAGACCACATGAGGTAACAGTAATATCATTACCAGTTGCATAAAGTGGAATTTCAATTCCTGTTCCCGAAAATCCAGAAATATATAGATGTTCAAAATGTGATAAACCTTGTACTCCTTTACCTTCTGTTATAGCAGATACATCTTTAGGTAATTCATTTTTTATTTCACGATTATCATAGTAAAAGTTAATATTTTTTATAGTTTGATTTGTCTCTGTCAATGTAATGATACTCATATTAGAAACGCCTCTAGTTATAAAGTTTGTTGCTCCTATGAATGGCTTTTTATTGTCTTCACTTTCACTTAATTCTGGAACATCGCCTCCATAATAAGAATTTCCTTGAAGTGTTATTTGTTGTCTAATCTTAATACCTTTTTCAAATAAATAGTCACCGTTTGGAAAATATATAACAGAATCTTTTAGTGATTCATCAGAAACAATATCTTGTATCATATCACTTACATCAGATTTTCCAGTAATGTCTATTTTACTGTTTAGCTCCAGCACATTAACCCAGTCTGGAGTTTTAGTTTCAATTGCCATGATTAATTCCTCCTTTTAAAATTTAAGTTATTTATATTTGTAGGAATAAATATATTTTTACTATAATTAGAGTAAATCTGTTTATCTTTATAATCTCAGAGATAATCTTTATGATAATAATATCCTTCCTACAATTTCTATGTTACTATAATAAAACACTGTATTAATAGTCGATTTGTTTATAAATTGTTTATAAATTGTTTATAAATAAATAATTTATGCTTCTAGGAAGATTTGAATTGATTATAGATGGAATAATAATTAACAGAAATAAAATTATAATATATAAAATAGTGTAAAAACCAATAGTTTTTGTTAATATTAATAGATAAAGATAATCTAAGGTGGTGATTAAAGTGACAATAGAAGAATACAAAAATAAATACTCTACAGGAAATAAAATTGTACTTCCTCTAAATAGTTTTGATAATAAGAAACTATACTATCATGAGACTGAGAATATATTAAATTTAATAAATGAAACAAATAAATTAACATCAAGTAAGATATTTAAAGTAATAGAAGATAAAAATGACTTGGCACTGGAGTCTTATTATTCTAGTGTAATAGAGGGTGCTTTTTCAACTAGAAAGATTGCAAAATCTATAATTAGAGGAAAGATGAAACCAAGTAATAAAAGTGAGTATATGATTTACAATAATCATAGAGCCTTAGAATATGGATTAGATAACTTAGATAAATTGTATAGTCACAAATTTATATATGACTTACATCATATATTGGGTGAAAACTGCTTAGATTCAGAAGAGTACGAGTATAGAACTGAAAAAGTATATGTATGTGATTCAAAAGGTAAGATTATACATACAGGGCTTGATTCTTTGAAGATATATGACTTTATGGGTAAATTAATAGATTTTATGGAAAATAGCAAAATTAGTGATTTAATTAAAAGTGCGATAATTCACTTCTATTTTGTATATGTTCATCCATTTAGTGATGGAAATGGGAGAACTTCAAGAGCATTGTCTTACTTGTATTTAATTAATAAAGGATATGATACTTTTAAAGAGTTTTCAATATCATATATAATATCTAAAAATAGAACTAAGTATTATAAGGCTATACTTGATGTAGAGAATAAGGGATATAATTTAACTATATTTATAGAGTTTATGTTAAAGTCTATAATACAATCTATAAATGAAATGCGTAACATGCATGATAGAAAGTCTTTAGAGAGTGTGTTGAAAGAGGAGTTATTTGAAAATGATATTACTCTATCATCAACAGAAGAACATATATTAAAATATATTTGTAATAAAGATAACTATTCTATGACATTAGAAAACTATATTAAAAAGAATAAAAGTAGATACTTAAAGGCTGGAATAAAGGAAATCGAATTAGTTGACCAGTTGATGGAAGTGTTTAATAATCTTGAAGAGATAGAGATTTTATCTAGAGAAAAGGATGTATATAAAGTTAATGAGAAGTACTTAAAAATGCTTGATATAGATTAAAAGTTTATTATAAAATATTTTACATAAAGAAATGAATCCTGTTATAAGGATTCATTTCTTTATATAATTTACTTTGAATAAAGTACTTATAATAATTTATAATAATTTACAGTTTCTTTTCCAATAGGTTCAGAGCCAACTTTTATCCATTCTCCTCCATAGGTAGATTTTATCTTAGAAATATCTGAATCTGTTGATTTAACAACAAGACCCGGACAAGGTCTAAATATATTTTTTCGATTATTGCCATCTTTAAAACTAAACATACCATTTTGTAATAGGAATAAATTTTCGTTTTTGCGATAGTCCACTGAATTAATTCCATTAATAATTTCTGGAATAGATGAGTCAATAAATATATAATCATTAGAGTTATTTTGTAACCTTAAATTTCCACCTCCGTCTACTGATTTTACTATATAATCATAAGCATCTATGCTACATTTCAGTGTAGAATTTGGTATTTGAAGAGTTTCAAATACATAAACTTTATGCTTATATTCTAAACCATCATCCCAGTTATCTTTATTATCACTAATTAGATTAAAATGGCAATTAGTAAAATAGTTTCCAGAAAGTAAAGAATATGCTCCTACTTTTTCCTCTTTTATCTTTAAATAAGTATCATAATCTGTATTATAATAACGTTGCCCACATCTTCTTATAATTCCAGATATATAAGTATCTCTTATTGCACCAAATAGAAAACCACAATGCCCACATTGATCAATTGTAATATTATCGATTTTGTAACTACCAAATGCCTCAAGACCCTCAATTTGGCTACTTCTAAGACCAACTTGTTGTATCTTTTCAATTCTTACACTATTTATACTAGTTCCAGTCATAATTCTCATTCCATTTTTACATTTATATATTCTGCTGTTAGAAATAATTGCATCGATACCTGTATCAATACCTAACCCACAAGAGGTAACTGTAATGTCATTTGAAATTGCATAATATGGTATCTGAATTCCTATGCCTGAGAAACCACTTATATAAAGATTTTCATAATGACCAAGACCTCTGTGAACATTAGCCAAACCATCAGTTGTAATTGCTGACACACCCTTCATTTCTTCATTATTCTCATTTGTCTTAATGAGCATTTCATAATGATAATGTGGATTTCCTTTTGTTGGGGGTTCATCATGAACAATCATCTCACAGCTGTCAGAATAAAAACTTATATTTTTAATACATTGTTTCATTTTTTTTAATGTAATAATACTCATATTAGGAACTCCTCGTGTTATAAATTCTGTAGCAGATGTTGATGCATCAGAATCTCCTAATAATGTAATTTCTTTATCAATTGTGATACCAGTTTTAAATAAGTATTTACCTTTTGGGAAATATAAAATACAAGACTTAAATGGTAGCTTATCAATAACTTCCTGTATGAAAGGTCCCACATCTTCTGAACCATCGTTTTTGATCTTAGGATTTTTTTCTAATATGTTAATTGTTATTTCATTTTTAATTTCTTCCATAATATTATTTATTCCTTTCTTATTTACTCAATACCAAAATATTATGTATTTTTGGTATTAGATGAATTTTTTATAGTTATAAATTTAACTATACTATAACAACTAGACTACTAGTAACGTGCTAGTTTAAATACCATACATTTGCTTATTTTTCTATCATTTTATGATATCTTACCGCCATTCCAAACTCTACTTTTTCAGCAATTTTCTCCCATTTTCCACCATAATACTGAGCAACTGTATCGCTACTTTCATTTCCTGTTGTCATAATATCATTTATCTGTGGAGTATACATTTTAATATCTTTATCATCACTATTTATATACATCTCACCTTTTTTTATCATAATTTTGCCATTATGCTCTTCTTCAGATATATCAACTCCATTGATACTACTTATTTTTCCATTATAAAATATAACAGTTTGTTTTTTATTATTGTATATTAGGTTTCCTTTTTCTAACTCAACAACCATGTCAGTAGCATCTACAGGGCATCTTAATAACATATTATTGGTTTCAAGAGCTTTTATAAGGTATACCTTATGCGGACTATATCTTAGATCCCCTTTTCCTTCATTAAATTTATCTTTCCCTTTATCATCCCAATAATCTACATTACTATTTGAGATTGTTATATTACTTGACTCTATTGAATTCCCATAAAATAAAGAATATGCTTCATTAACTCTATTATCTAGCTTTAAGTAGTCATCATAGCTAAAGTTAAAATAGTATTGTCCACATCTTAAGATATTTGCTGATATGTGTGTATTAGACATCGAATCAAACTTAAATCCGCAATATCCACATTGGTCAATTGTAATATCTGTAACCAAGTTTGAGCCCTCACCAACATTATCAATACCAACCTTACCAACTTCTTCTACTCTCATACCATTAATAAAAGTTCCTGTAGAAATCTCCATTCCATAATCACATCCCCAAGTCTTTCCATTAGTAATTATTGAATTTTCTCCTGTACTAATTCCACGATTACACGAAAAAACAGTAATATCATTTACTGTGGAATTATTAGGCATCTTAAGTGCAATTTCACCAAAACCACCAAAGTCTACATTTTCATAATGACCAGGCCCTTCTGATACATTTTCACATACAATTGCTGATATACATTTCCCTTTGTGTTCACTTTTGAATATTATTTCATGATGAAATCCTGGTTCTCCATTTGCAGGAGGTACATCAGGTGACTCCGCATTCTTGCAGTTATCTGATTGAAAAGAAATACTTTTAATACAATGCTTTACTCCCTTTACCGTTATCATTGTAAAACTTTCCATTGTACCATTTGCTTCATCTTCTTTATCAAATTTACCAGAAAATTGTGTTGTTCCTGAAAAAAAATAATCATTATCTGGATTATTTGACCTAAAATATGCATCTCCACATAGTGTTAATCGTTTGTTAATCTCTATACCACTTGTAAATAAGTACTTACCTCTTGGAAAATATATAATAGAGTCTTCTGGTGCAGCATTTATAATTTCTTGCACCCTAGAACTTACATCTTCTTTTTCCTCATTACAAACTCCATAATTTAAAACATTAATCCATCCATCTGTTTCTTTAATTATTATAGGTTCTCCCATAATTCACTACCTCCTCATTTTGAAACTAATCATTTATTTTTTTATAATAATACATAGGCTCTCCATTAAGTGTTTTTACACCAATTTGTTCCCATGTTCCACTATGCAATTTACTTATCTCTTCTTCTGAATCTAATATTGAAGATATAACAGAATTCTTCTGTAGTTTAGGAACTACTAAATCTTTTCCACCATCATCTACATAAAGTGTATTGTCAATTATCTTAAGTAAATCACCTTGATTTACATCAGAAACTTGAACTCTGCCTACAGAACAAATCTCACCATCATAAAACTTATAAGTATTTCTACCATTTTCTAATAGCAAGTTACCTTTTGCACATTGTATAAAGCTATCAGCTTCAGCATCACATTCTAGAGTTACATTAGTTGTTTCATTCGCTTTGATTACATGTATCTTACGCTCTAGACCATTTTCTAGAGTATCAACATTATTATTCATCAATACAATATTGCAGTTGTCTAAAGTGTCTCCATAAAGTATAGAATAAGCTTCTTCTTTTTTATCTGGAAGATTTTTATAAGTATCATAGTCAACGTTTTTATAATATTGACTACAGTTAGTAAATCTTGCAGTTATCTGGCTATGAGACATTTTTCCAAACATAAATCCGCAGTATCCACATTTATCAACTGCAAGATTCATCATAAGATTGAAACCAAGCCCTTTATTATTAATACCTACTTCTTGAATATCTTCTATTTTTACATTGTTTAAGCTGACACCAGTTGTAATTTCCATTCCATTTTTACATTTATGAATCTTACTACTAGAAAGCATAGATTTTTCTCCAAGTTTTATACCAAGACCACATGAGGTAACAGTAATATCATTACCAGTTGCATAAAGTGGAATTTCAATTCCTGTTCCCGAAAATCCAGAAATATATAGATGTTCAAAATGTGATAGACCTTGTACTCCTTTACCTTCTGTTATAGCAGATACATCTTTAGGTAATTCATTTTTTATTTCACGATTATCATAGTAAAAGTTAATATTTTTTATAGTTTGATTTGTCTCTGTCAATGTAACAATACTCATATTAGAAATGCCTCTAGTTATAAAATTCGTTGCTCCTATAAATGGTTTTTTATTGTCTTCACTTTCACTTAATTCTGGAACATCGCCTCCATAATAAGAATTTCCTTGAAGTGTTACTTGTTGGCTAATCTTAATACCTTTTTCAAATAAATAGTCACCGTTTGGAAAATATATAACAGAATCTTTTAGTGATTCATCAGAAACAATATCTTGTATCATATCACTTACATCAGATTTTCCAGTAATGTCTATTTTGCTATTTAGTTCCAGCACATTAACCCAGTCTGGAGTTTTAGTTTCAATTGCCATGATTAATTCCTCCTTTTAAAATTTAAATTATTTGTATATACAGGAAGAAGTGTATTTTTACTATAATCATAATAAATCTATATTTGTTTATGACATTTGAGATAATCGTTATCATTAGAATACTTTATTTTTGCTAATTAATAGAGCTGTTCTTTTTAGTCTTATTACTACTAAAAAATTAATCTGTGAAATCATATAAAATATACTAAATAGATTCAATATTGTATGCCAAATAAGCTGATAGATTTTATCTTCTCATAGTCACACATTTCCTGTAACTCCTATACTAGCATTAAAATTCATCTTATCAGTAGTTGATTTGTTTATAAATTGTTTGTATTTTGTCCATATTTTATTTATATTTAGTTTATAAATCATTTATAATTTACTTATTTTATAAAATTATTAGTTAGTTTATTAAAAGTTAGTACTTCTATTTATGATATGATAATAAAATATGAGTACTAATGTTATGGATAGAAAATCTTTAGAAATATTATTAAAATTAGATAATAGTATTAAAATTAGCAACAGACTTGATATAATTGACAATAAGCTTGATGTGACTGATTACAGACTTGATACAACTCAAAATGATATTATATAAATTAACTTGGATGAAAAACTAATTTTCAAATCTAGCAATTATATACAACAAAAAACTGTAAGTAAATTTGTTTTACACAAATCTACTTACAGCCTCTAAATGGTAGAATACTTTTAGTCTACTATTTATTTTATCTAGATTGTTCTAGAGTCACTCAATCAATAAAATTTAGAGAATCTAACGCTCCTAAAAATACCTCTTACCTACACTGACTTACCCATTTCATATGCCTGTTTCATTGCCTCACTTCCCTTAATATCACCTACATGCCAAGCCCCTACACCATATACTATACCCTTTTCCTTAGCGCCGTTTAGACATGATGTGAATCCTCTGAATCCTTCTAAGGTTCTTTCCATAGCTTGCTCACTATTGTCTGCTGCGGCAACAATGAAATAAAACTCTTTTCCAGAAATTTCAGTGTATCTCGAACAAGTTCTATCAATCATAGTTTTCATTTGTGCATTCATAGTATAAAAATAAACTGGAGTTGCCAAAACAATAACATCTGCTTTAATCATTTTTTCAAGAATTTCTTCCATGTCATCTTTTTGTGGGCAACTTCCACCTTTCTCATAACAGACTCCGCATCCTACACAATAATTAACTTCCTTATCTTTCAAAAATATTTTTTCTACTTTATTTTTAGATTCCAATGCCCCTTGCATAAATTGGTCACATAGTAAATCAGAATTCCCACCTTTTCTAGGGCTTGCAGATAGTACAAGTACACTTTTATTCATAAGACAATACCTCCGTTCTTTGACTCTCACTATTATTCTTTAATGTTTTTTCTTTTTCAATAACTTTATCCTCATATCCATCAATCTTACTATTTAATCGTTCTAAAGTTTTCTGCATATCTTCTATTCTTCTAGAAAGCTGATTTCGTTGTTCTATTAAAAGGTCTTTTCTCGCTTTTATAGTTTCATTCCCTTTTTGAAACATAGTTACATACTCAATCAATGTCTCAATGGAAAGCCCTGCACTTCTCATACATTTGATGAAATTAACCCACTCACAATCTTTTTCTGTAAAAGACCTAATTCCACTTTTGTTTCTACTTACAGGTGGTATTAAGCCAATTCGTTCATAATATCGTAAAGTATCTGCTGAAAGTTCGTATTTTTTACTCACTTCTGAAATTGTCACACAAATCCTCCTCCTTTCTTGATAGTGTATAATTTAAAATTCGATTAAACAGTTTGACTGACATTTCATCAATTTCAACTTTTCTATATATCATTAATTATTTTACTTATATTTCATTAACTTCAATTTTTCCGTATAACATTAATTATTTTATGGTAACAATTATTTTTCAAAAATTTCTGCTACATTCTTTAAAGAGTCTACAATTTTAATGTGTTGTGGACAATTTTTTTCACACTGTTTACATCCAATACAATCTGACGCTTTTCCATAAGTTTTAGTGTAGTTATTATAGTAAACCATTTGTGTTGAAAATCCAGTATTAAGAGCTTGCTTTTCTGCATTATATAAAGCAAAATAGTTTGGAATAGCAATATTTTTTGGACATCCTTCTACACAATATTGGCAAGCAGTACATGGAACTGCAATTGCTTCATTTATAATTTCTACTGCTTCATCTATAACATCATATTCTTTCTGTACAAATGGTTCAAAATTTTGCATATATCCTGTGTTATCTAATAGTTGTTCCATATTTGACATTCCACTTAAAACCATCATGACATTATCTTTACTTGCTGCAAAACGAATTGCCCATGATGGCACTGACATATCTGGATTGTAATCATTAAATAATTTTTCGGCTCTTTCTGGTATTTTTGCTAGTGTACCACCTTTTACTGGTTCCATAACGATAACAGGTTTATTGTGTTTTGTTGCTACTTCATAACATTTTCTAGATTGTATGCTTTCATTATCCCAATCCAAATAGTTAATCTGTAACTGAACAAAATCTACTTCTGGATGTTCATTCAATACTTTGTCTAATAGTTCTGCACTATCATGAAAAGAAAAACCAATATTTTTTATTTTTCCTTCTTTTTTCTTTTCTTCAATAAACTTAAAGCTGTCAAATTTCTTGGCTACCTCATAATGTGATACACCTATATTATGTAAAAGATAATAATCAAAATAATCTACACCACATTTTTCTAACTGTTCATTAAAAATAGACTCCTGCTCTTCTTTTGCTTTCAAAGCCATTAGTGGTAGTTTTGTAGCTACAGTAAAACTTTCTCTTTTATGTCTCTTTACTAGAGATTCTCTAAGTGCTATTTCACTTTTACCCATATGGTATACATATGCTGTATCAAAATATGTAAATCCTCTCTCTAAAAAAGTATCAACCATCTTATTTAAGTAATCCATAGCAATACTTGTAGCATCATTTTCATCTTTTACTGGTAAACGCATTAATCCAAATCCTAATTTTTTTTGTTCCATTGTCCTGCTTCCCCCTTTAAGTATTCTCTACTTTAACTTGTTCTTTTAAATACTTATAAACTTTCTATAATTATACTTTACTACTTAGAGTTAACTTCAAGTCAATAGTTTTTTTATTTTTTAATTAAATACTATGAAAATTTATCAAGAAATTTCACCTAAAGTAGAATATTCCCTAACAGATTTAGGAATAAGCTTTTTACCTGTTTTAGAACATATGAAACAATGGGCAAAACCTATTTATCAAATGATAAAAGTAATCGATTTACATATATTCAAGGTTAGAAACATTTTCCCAAGTATTTATGATACAATGTTAAATAAGAAAATAAAAACTTTATATTGAATAATCTTATCTGTTATTTTTAAAATGTTACATTTAATAGTAACTTGATTTTAAGATTATATTTTACTAGTTCATACTAAATAAGAAAATATAAGGATTGTGAGGTAAAAAATATGAATAAGAAAAACTTAGCTATATTAGTGGCAGGTATGATGTTTTTTTCTAGCTCTTCAGTAATATTTGCAAACAACTTAACAAAACAAGAAAGATTAATAGGTAAAACAAGATATGAAACGGCTGTAGAAGTGAGTAAAGTAGGGTGGGTTCAATCAAAAACAGCAATTATAGTCAATGGTAACTCTATTCAAAGCGCACTTTGTTCAAATCCTTTTGCTAAATTAAAAAATGCTCCTATACTTTTAGTAAATAATAATAGCATAGAAAGTTCAACTAAAACTGAACTTAAAAGACTTGGCGTAGATAATGTATATATAGTGGACAGTGGAAATAGTATATCCAATAAAGTAGAAAATGAAATAAAATCACTTAACATAAAAGTAAATAAAATAGTAGGAAATAATATCTATGAAATGTCTACAAATGTACTTAAAGAAATAGATAAGATAAAAAAAGTAGAAAATGTAGCAGTTGTAAATGGATTAAAGGGGTTATCTGATGCAGTTAGCATAGCTTCTCCATCAGCAATACATAATATGCCTATAATACTAGTATCTGAGGAAAACAGCAATAATAGCAGTATAAATTTCTTAAATAATAGGTCTATAAAAAAATCTTATATAGTTGGAGGAAATAAGATTTTATCAGACAATACAGTAAAAAAATATCCAAATAAAGAGAGAATCAGTGGTTCAGATAGAAACAATACTAATGCCAAAATTATTGAGCAATTTTATAAAAACAAAAGCATAAAAAATGTATTTGTTACTAAAGATGGTATGAACAAAGAAAATGCACTAGTAGACGCATTATCAATAGGAGTATTGGCAGCCAAAGAAAATTCTCCTGTAATAATATCTAATGGTACTCTTGCAAACAGCCAAAAAGATTTTATTAAAAATAAAGACATAAAAGAAGTAACACAAGTTGGCGGAGGTGATAACCAAAAAGCCTTTGAGGATATCTTAAAACTAAAAGATGTCGATATAAGAAATAAAACTAAAAAAATATCTTTAATTGAAGCTAAAGAAATATTAAAGCAAGCTGTTCCAGGAAGTAATGTTTTAGTTTGTTACTACGACCAAGATGATAACAAATACGACAGTAAGGTTATAAAGGATAATATTGTATATGAAGTAGAAATAGATGCATACTCTGGTAAAATAATAGAAATTGAAAAAGATGATGATATAAATAACGATAACTTAAATGTAAAAAATATATCTTTAGATAAAGCTAAATCTATAATCCTAGATGCTATTCCTAATGGTAATTTAATGTACTGTAAATATGATGCTGACGATAATGAATATGAGGCTAAAGTTGTAAAAGATAATAAAACATATGAAATAGAGATAAATGCATTTGATGGAAGAATTATAGATATTGATATGGATGACGATTCTGATGATAATGATTATGATGACTCTGATAATAATGATTATGATGATTCTGATAATAATCAAAATAATAGCGATTCTAATGCTAATAACAATAACTCTATAATTAGCATTGAAAAAGCTAAGTCAATAATGCTAAATAAAGTACCTGGTGGTAAAATAGTAAAATTTGAATACGATGAAGATGATAAAGAATATGAAGGCGAAATAACAAAAGGAAGCAACGAATATGATATAACAATCAGTGCAATCACTGGAAAAATATTAGAATATGAAGTTGATACAATATAGTATATGGTTCTAATTATACAGTTTATAAAAAGTTTCTTATTTTATATTACTGGAATTTAAATTTTATATTACTGGAATTTTAAAAATTCCAGTAATATTTTTTATTATCAATAACACTAAGAATCCTATTTAATATTAACAATTCTATTTAATACTAACAATCCTATTTTCTATACATATAACATATCTGAACATAAACTATATCTGAATTTTAGATTTTTTGTAATATCTATTCTAGTATATCTCTTCACCATTATAATCACTTTTCATTTAAATAAGTCTTGAATTCTTGACCAAACAAAGTCTCTGGTTTTATATCCACTAGCATAGGAGTATCCTTCCAGTTCTTAACTCTTGATTCTATAACTTTATAAAAATCTTCTAATCTATGACCTTCTTTTCTTCTTTCAGCTATAAGTTTGTTGGCTGTTTCTGAATCAAACCTAAAACTTTCCCCTGATTCTTTATTTAATTTTTTTATAATATTTTCATAAATACTTTCTATATAATAGTCATCCTCTTCCACATCAGTATTTTTCTTGGAATTCTTTTTTAATAACTCTTTTTTTAAATTTTTTTTTAATAATTCTTTTTTCTTTGTTACATCTTCTGTTTCATCTACAGTATGAAGTTCTGGGTCATAACCCCATGGTCTATACTCTTTATCCATATAACTGTACATATTGGTATCACTGACTTTATCTTTCTTATACTTATATTCATATTTTGATACCTTTTGGCTACTATTATTTGTTTCATTAATATTTTCCAAGATATCTTCAAAAAAACTTCTACGTTTCTTTATTACACCTGTATCACTACTTTCAGAACATATATAACTATATACAGAGCAACAATTTCCCTTCACTCCTCGACTTATTAGTCTCAATATTCCTAAATCTATAAACTCATTTACAAGCCTACTTATTGTAGATATTGATAAATCAAGGTCAGATGCAGCCTTTCTTACGGTCATCTGAAACTGTCCCCTTGGTAAAGTTCCCTTTAATCTTTGTATATTTTCTTTTCTCATTATATAGTGATTAAACCTTATTTTATTTACATCACTTCGCTCGTTAAAATATAATACTGCTGAATTTAATTGATAAAAACCATTGTTCATATTCTTATTCCCCCAATTCAAATAAATAGTTGTTTGTAAATATTTTTGTATTTCTTAATAATTTATTAGATGATTATATTTTATTAAAAATCATTCTTCTATATTTTTCATTTTAAAGTTTTAAAGGCATTATGTTAATAGATGAGATTTAACTTTTTTATTTAAACAATAAATTTAATAATTTTTTTAATATAAATATTTTCTTGGTTTATAAATATTTTCTTAAAATTGATATATCGTTCTCAGTATCAAAATTTACAGACATACTAGATATTAAGTTTTTGTCCATGTTATAGTCTCTAACTTTATATAAATATATAACCAAATATACAATCGAAAAATATATCATTATGTTATACTAAGTGTTACAAAGTAAGATACTAATTCTCTTATAATATAAATTGTTATTATATATAAGAAAAATTCCTAATAAAAAATCTATTTAACATTTTGTTTACTTTAAATCTCACATACTCAACGCTTTATTTACTATAAATAAGGATATTTAAAATATATATTTTTGTAATAAGGAGGTATACTTATGACTGATTCCCAAAGTAAAAAAGAATACTTACGTAGTATTTGCAAAGTACAGGACTATATAGAAGAGCATTTGTATGATTCTCTTTCTCTTGAAGAGCTCTCTAATATAGCAGGTTTTTCAAAGTTTCATTTTCATAGGATTTTCAAAGCGATAGAAAAAGAAACATTATCACAGTATGTAAGTAGGTTAAAACTAGAAGGAGCCACGTCTTTTCTTATTCATCGTACTGACATGACAATTACTGATATTGCACATTATTTTGGTTTTACTGATTCCGCGGTTTTTTCACGAGCATTCAAAAATTACTATAAGATAAGCCCTATAAAATATAGAAATAATTATAGCAAGAATTGCAAAGAACCATATAAAATTTCTCAGTATAATAGATACATATCAAAACTTAAATCTAAAAATAATAGAGAGGTTAAAGGAGAAATTGAAATCTTAGAACTTGATAATGTAAATACAGCTTATATTAGATACACTGGGTCATATGGAAATTTAGCTAGTCATTTTCCAAAGATTGTAGAAAAACTCTTTGAATATGCAAATGAGCAGAATCTAGTTGAACTTGAAAAGACAAATATATTAGCTATTTATCATGATAATCCTCAATTTACACAAGAACATCATTTGAGGACTAGTATTTGTATGACAATTCCAAATAATATTGTTGTCAAAGAAAATAGCGACCTTGGTAATATGACAATACCTTCTGGTAAATATCTTGTGGGGCATTTTAGTATTTTTCAAAATGAATATAGTGATGCTTGGGATTTTATGTATAATGAATGGCTATCAAATGATGAGCATAAATTACGTAATTCTTTCCCTTTTGAAGTATACCTTAATGACCCAAATACTCACCCACAAAATAAACATATAGTTGATATATATTTACCTATAGAGCCTTTTTAATACTATGATTTCGCTTAACCTCTTCTTATATTAAGGATTAAAACATCCCAATTTTATAGTTTGATAAAATTAATAAAATGAGGTGAATTAATGAAAGAAATAAAAATTAAAGGAGCAAAAATTCATAACCTAAAAAATATAGATATCTCTATCCCCAAAAATAAGCTTGTAGTTGCAACAGGTGTCAGTGGTTCAGGTAAGTCCAGTCTTATGTTTGATATTGTATTTGAGGAAGGGCGTAAACAGTACTTACAGTCCTTAGGCATACTTTCAGGCATTGATAATGAGAATAAATTCGATAACATTCAAGGATTAGCTCCTACTATAGCTGTTAAACAAAATATCATTCGTCAGAGTAATCCTCGTTCAACAGTAGGTACTAGAACCAATATTATTAGTATGCTTACACTGCTATATGCAGGAGAAGGACAAGTACTATGTTCTGCGTGTAACACTCCTGTAGACAATAATCTTATTTGTAATAATTGTGGTAATGAGGAAGAACGATTAAGACCAAGTTATTTTTCATATACATCTTCAGATGGAATGTGTATGAAGTGTTCTGGACGTGGAGCATACTTTGAAATTAATATTGAAAAACTTATCTTGGATAAGCACACTACCCTAAAAAAAGTTTTAGATAGAGCCCAAATTACACCAGGATATTTGAGAGTTCTATCTAAAAAATTCAAAGATTATTTAGAGATGCCATTCTTACAATTGCCTGAGGAAGTACAAAACGAGGTACTCTATGGCCATTATGAAAATGGAAAACGAAGTTCTTCTTTAGCAAAAGTACTTCATGGTCGTCACCAAAGAGGTGAAGACTTAAATGGTATTTATAGCATGACTACTTGCTCTGAGTGCAATGGTTTTAAAATTGGTGAAGAAGCACGCCAAGTTTTATTAAATGGAAAGCATATTGGTGAACTTGGAAAAATGAGCATTTTAGAAGTTCATGAATTCCTAAAGTCCTTATTAAATCAAGACAAACTAACTACTCTAGGTAAAAATTTGATAAATGATATTTTGATTAAGACAAACAATCTAATAAAATCAAGACTAGGTCATCTGTCCTTGTACAGAGAGATGTCAACTTTAAGTGGTGGAGAAATACAAAGGCTATTTTTAAATTCTCACCTTGATTCAGAAATGGATTCATTAATTTACGTACTTGACGAACCAACTGCGGGATTACATGAATCTGAAAAAATCGATATTCTAAAATCCATTAAAGATTTAAAAGATTTAGGTAACACTGTCATTGTAGTTGAACATGATAAAAATACAATTAATATGGCAGAACATATTATTGATATAGGGCCAAAAGCTGGTGTTGAAGGTGGACAGTTAATATATCAAGGCGATTTAGAAGGTCTGCTTAAGTCAAATGAGTCAATTACTGGACAATATATATCAGGAAAATACTCCATGCCTACTAGAACAGCATCTAAAAATATTACGGATATTGAAAAAATGCCTTGTATAGTTGTTCAAAATGCAAGTACGAATAATCTTAAAAACGTTACTGCATCATTACCTTTAGGTGCTATGATTGGAATAGCTGGAAAATCTGGCAGTGGAAAAAGTTCCCTTATATCAGATACATTACTACCTCTTCTTAGAAGTTACTTCAATAATCAACCAAATAATAATAAAGCAACTATTAAAGAAAATGAAGTAAGTGATGAGGATGATTATGCAATTGTAGAAACTATTTCAGATAAATTAAGTGGTACACAATATATCTCTGGATATTCAGAAATATCTCAAACTCCTATTGGTAGAAATATGAACTCAACACCTGCATCTTATATTGGTATATGGGATAAGATACGTGTTTTATTTGCAGGTCAACCAGAATCAATAAAACAAAATTTCACTGCTGGACATTTTTCATTCAATTCAAAGGGTGCTTGTTCTAAATGTAGTGGTAGCGGATATGAAAAAATCTGGTTGGGAAATAATTTAAGTATGGACAGTATATGTAATGAGTGTCATGGAAAAAGATTTAATGATGAATCCCTATCCATTAAATATAAGAATAAAAATATCTATGATGTCCTAAATATGAGTGTATCCGAAGCTGTTAGTTTTTTCGAAGATACTCCAAATATTGTTTCACACTTAAAAGTACTAGAACAAATCGGTATGGGTTATATAAAGCTAGGTCAACCTACCCCTACTTTAAGTGGTGGCGAATCTCAAAGAATCAAGCTTGCAAAAGAGATTGGCAAAAAGCGAAAAGGCAATATTCTCTATGTATTGGATGAACCCACTACTGGTCTAAGTTTATATGATACTGCTAAACTAATTCAATTGTTGGATGAACTAGTCGAAAATGGAAATTCTGTAATTGTTGTTGAACACGATATAGAAGTTCTAAATACTTGTGATTGGATTATTGAACTTGGTCCAGAAGGTGGAGACAAAGGCGGATATATCATTGCAGAGGGTTCTCCTCAACAACTAAAAGAAAACTCAAAGTCTATAACAGGGAGGTATTTATAATGGATAAAGACTACTGCTTAGATTTGAAATTTGAAAATATAGACCCTTCAAGTGTTGGAATGGATTCAAAAAAACTTTCACAACTTGAACCTTTAATAATCTCACAATATAGTAATATAAACGCAATAATCATAGCAAGAAGAGGAAATATCGTCTTTGAAAAATATTATAATGGTTATAATGCTGACGATACTTTTCATGTTGCATCTGTCACAAAAAGTATCATATCAGCCCTAATTGGTATCGCAATAGACAAGGGTTATATAAAGGATGTTGAGCAAAAAGTTGTTGATTTTTTCCCTGAATATAATTGTAGCCCTGCTGATATATACAAAAAAGTAGTAACTATACGCCATTTGCTTACAATGACTGCACCATACCCTTTTAAAAATACAACTGAGTCATTGGAGAGACTTTCTAAGCAACGAGATTGGGTAAAATACACCCTAAATCAACTTGGTCAAAACAAAAATATTGGAACTTTCAAATATTCTTCGGCCGGAGTCCACCTACTTTCAGCTATTATTACAAATACCACAGGAAAGTGTGCTCGTGAATTTGCTAATGAACATCTATTCAAACCTATTGGTATGAGAGAAATACCAGATTATGATATAAAAGATTTTGGCTTTGAAGATTTGTTTGGAAAAAACCTTAAAGGTTGGGCAAAAGATAGACAAGGTAATACTACAGGTGGCTGGGGACTTACATTGAGTGCCAGAGATATGTTACGATTTGGTTCTCTGTATTTAAATGATGGTATTTGGAATAATAAACGTATTATATCTAAATCATGGATTGAAGAATCAACTAAAATGAATTCCAATGAGTATGGTTATCTATGGTGGCTATGTGAAGAAGATGGAGTTCTTTGGTACTCAGCAATGGGAGCTGGAGGAAATGCTATCTGTTGTATACCACACTATGACTTGGTGATAGCAATACCATCTAAGATAGTTTTTAAACCTCGTGATAGATGGCAGTTTATTAAAAAACATATACTTACTTCTATAATAGAATAGTTGTATATAGAATGATTATAACAACCCTCCACTATAACACCAGACTTTAGTTTAGTGATATTATTATTGATGCTATATACACAAGAGGAGTTGAATATAAATGAATACCTACACGACATCAGAAATAGCAGATTTAATTGGTATACATCCTAATACAGTACGTTTATATGAAGAACTTGAACTAATACCTAAACCTAAACGCAATCCTAATGGCTACCGTATCTTTAACGATTTTCATATAGAGCAATTTAAATTTGCTCGTACAGCCTTAAAAATTGAAGTTACACAAAGAGGATTGAGAAAAAATGCAGTTGAGATTGTCAGAACATCAGCAAATAAAGATTTTGACAAAGCTATTTGTCTTGTGAGTCATTACTTACAACAATTAGAAATAGAAAAATCAAATGCTGAAGAAGCAATCACTATTGTTACAGAGATTTTAAAAGGAAACACACATGAAACAGACAAGTTATTTTTAACTAGAAAAGAAACCGCAGAACACCTAAATGTCACAATAGACACTTTAAGAAATTGGGAAATGAACGGGTTGTTAAAAGTAAAAAGAAAACAAAATGGTTATCGTGTATATACTGATGAAGATATAAAACGACTTAAAATTATTAATTCATTACGTTGTGCAAGCTATTCTCTTTCAGCTATTTTAAGAATGTTAAATGCTTTGTCTTGTAATCCCAATGCTAATATTAAAACTGTTATTGACACTCCAAAAGATGACGATGAAATCATCTCAGTATGTGATAAATTGATAACCTCATTGAAAGAGGCAGAATATAACGCAAAAGCAATGAAGTCTCATCTTCAAAGCATGAAAGAACAATTTTCTTAACCCTCCACTCTAACTCCATACTTTGATTTGTGTGTTATTCTTAAGATCGAGAAAAATTAAACACACAAATCAAAGGAGGAATAGAATGGAAAACAAAAATACTCATTTTACATGGAAGAAAAAAATCATTACCTTTTTAGTGAGCCAATATATTTCCCTATTTGGTTCATCACTTGTACAGATGGCAATGATATGGTATATCACACTTCAAACATCATCAGGCTTATGGGTAACAATTTTAACCATATGCTCCTTCATACCACAAATGCTAATATCTTTTTTTGCAGGGGTATGGGCAGATTACTACAATCGAAAAATACTCATCATTATATCTGATGCCATAATCGCTGCTTCTACACTGATACTACTTCTGCTTATGATGTCAGGAATTAAAGGAGAAAATGAATTAATCGCAATTGCAGTCGTATCCATTATTCGTTCTTTAGGAAGTGGTGTACAGACACCTGCTGTAAATGCAATGATTCCTCAACTTGTACCAGAAGAACACTTAATGCGTTTTAATGGTATAAATGGCAGTCTTCAATCTATAGTACAATTTATAGTTCCTGTTATAGCTGCAGCAATTCTTGGTCTAGGCAATAAAATATCTCAGGTACTTTTAATTGATATCATTACTGCAATTATAGCTATTGTATTACTTTGCTTCATTAAAATACCTAAACATAATATAGTAAAACAGACTGAAAAAGTATCATTTTTAGCAGACATGATATCTGGAATAAAATACTCTTTTTCGGATAAATTTATTAGAAAAGTAGTTTTTACTTATGGAGCTTTCATTTTTCTTTGTGTACCATCAGGCTTTCTTATAGGATTATTGATTGAGCGTACATTTGGTAAAGGCTATGTTTATCTATCTATTATTGAAATGATTGGCTTTGCAGGTATGGTTTTAGGCGGATTAGTTATAGGAATATTTGGTGGCTTTAAAAATCGAAATAAGACATTTTTCTTGTCAATGTTATCTTACGCCATCTTTTCCATTATTTTGGGGTCTGTTACACAAGCTTGGCAATTTTTTATATTTATGTTTTTTACCAGTTTTTCAATTCCAATTATTCAAGCAACAGCTATGACCATGTTGCAAGAACATGTAGTACCAGAAATGCAAGGTCGTGTATTGGGCTTACCTACTATTATATATACTGGTCTTATACCTCTTGGGATGGTACTTTTTGGACCACTCGCTGATATATTATCTATTAACAGTTTGATTATTGTTTCAGGCGTAATAATTGCATTTTTTGCTTTATCTATTCCTTACTCAAGGCAATTTTATGCACAAGGTATCTTTAAATCAAAGGAAACTAAGTAATATACTATAGAAATTAAGTAATGCACTAGGAAAATTAAGTAATACACTAAGATAGTTTTAATTAGCCTAGTTCAAATTTTATAATCTCCGTTTCATTTACATCAAAGATTAAATGAAACGGAGAAAAGTAATATGCCAATAAGTTTATTATTATTTTGATTCCTTTTTAGCATGACACTCAGAACATTCAGAGTCATGTAAAGAAATAATTCCACCACAATAAACACAAGTCCATTTTTTTAATTCTTCTTCCATAAAAGTACTTATTCCAGACTCTTTCGCTAAAAGACTGTTTTTTATAAGGCTCTCTTCGTATCTTTTATTGTAGCTTTTTTCCAAGTTTTTGACCAATTTGCATGGAAATTTTTCACACTCAAAACAATATGTAATCTTTTCTATCTTTGCACATTCTTTTATCTTACACGTTCTGCAATGTTCTGGTTTCCCCAAATCACTTACATAACATCCCTGACAAGATTTCTTTGAATAACAATGTTTATAACAGACTTTACAATTCATACCACAAGGGGCAAGCATAATATTTTCAATCTTATTGGGCATTTTCATAATATATTATCCCTTTCTATAGTATTCTTAATTCTTGAACAACTCTAATTATTGGAATCATGAAGTTTTTGAACAGTATCATTATAAAAAATCATTTTAATAAGATATTTTCACTTATCATAAGTCTTTATAATCAAATTATCTATCCATCTTAATCATATAATAAACATATAATATAAGTATATCAAGCAATTAGATTTAATTATCTACTAAAAAATAGATTTCTTTTCTTATCTAAAGTCATATACAGCAAAAACCATACAATACAATGTCCCACTAAAACTACAACTTCTTTTATAACAGTAATATTTCCATCAATAATTTCCATAATTCCTTTAAATGTTGCTATCGATGGCATTATATAACATAAATTGCCTATTCCTCTAATATCAACGCCTAAAATGTATACCAGTAATGGAGTCCCTATAAATAAAATCATTATTAACTTAATATAAATAATCCCTACCATAAGACCTTCTGATAGTTTACCAATAAATAAACCTATTAGTGATGATATAAATGTCGAAAATATGATAAGTAACAACATCATTACCATATCTAACATTGAAATCCTTAGACATATAAAGACAGTTACAATTGAAGATAGACACCCACATAGAAAACCTATAAATATTTTCTGAATAATATATTGACTCCTAGTTTGTGGTAAGATTTCATTGATAAATGAAATTCCATCTTCTTTTTCAGATATGATATTCATTGCATTAAAAGTACATCCCATAAACATAGCTGTAATTAGAATCATAGCAATAAAAATATTTTGAAATTCTTTTAACACATTATCTTTAGGTAGTATTGTAACCTCAATATTTTCTAAATTTCCCTTTAGTATAAAAATTTTAGGTAACATCTTTGCTACATTTTTTATAGCATTAATCTCATTTCCATAAAGTATAGTTTGAACCCCCTCACCATTACTAATAACCCCAATTGTATTTGTTTTAATGTTTTTAACTTCACTTATTAAATGATTCTTAGTTTTATATTGTTTCACTGACCCATATCTACTTAGCCATTGCTCTGTTTGTGTAGAAAGGTTGTTTTTTATTGTCCCAAATTGCAACTCTCCTATAGAAGATATATCAATAGTTCCAACAAAATTTATTAAAACAGCCATAACAATTGGTAAAAAGAAGGAAATTATGCACATTTTATCTTTCCTTATACTCTTCAACTGATATCGTAATCCAATCAACACTATCCCTCCCTAATCAATTCTTTATCAAAAACATATTTAACAAGTAAAAAAAGAACTATTATTGTCAGAAAGCATGCAATAAAATAACTAATTTCACTTGAGAAACTTATAAAAAAAGCATTTTTTAACTCATTATAAACATGATAAAAAGGGTGATATTTAATCCAACTTATTTCAAAAGATGTATTTGCAGATAAAAACACAGGTGTAGTTATAAACACTGCAACTAAAAGATATGCAAGAGAGAATTGTTTGAAATCCTTTAATAACATTGAACATCCAAATCCAACTAAAGACATAATTATGGATAAAATTCCAGTTTGAACTAGTACCTGAGGTAGTATTTTTATTCCTTCAAACAATCCAACATTAATTATTAACAAAAGCACTGTAAAACATAGGTCACATATCAGAAATATAGATACTTTTGATAATATAAAAAGACTTCTTTTTACAGGCAAAATACCTGTTATGCGCATTACACCCATTTGCTTTTCTTTAAATAGTAAAGAAGCAATACCTAAAAATCCAATTGCTACAATTTCAAAAAACAAAATCTCACAAGTCATTTCTTTTCTAAGTTTCATCTCAGATGTCTCTTTATCATCGATTTGAATTACTTCATCTTTTCCTGATGTTTTTACATCATTATCTTTTTCTGATAGTAACAAGGACAATGCATAATCAGCTCTATAATTATCAACTCTTTCAAGACTTTCATGCAAAATTACTTTTGCTCTATTCCCACTAGCATCAATCCCAACTGCATTTGTATCTTCAGATAGTTTTGATTTTAATTCATCAATAGAAGAAACAGGATGAATTAATGGAGATTCATACACACTTGTATTCTCTGGTTCGTACATATAAACACTATTGTGATAGGAATCTTCATCCATAAATTTTATATAGCCAAAATTAATATAGCATGAATAAAGTATAAGAGATGAAAATGCTAATATAAAGAATTTGCCATAAATAATCATCCGTAAATCTTTTTTCATTAAAGTAAAAAATTTAGAATACATCAATATAACATCCTTCCTGTATATTTAATAAAAATTTCTTCTAAGGTAGGTTCTTTTGAATGCACACTCACTATTTCATCATACTCAAAAGTCATACCAGATTCCAATTCCTCTATATCTAAACTCTTAACCTCTCGTTTACCATGATGTATAAACTCAACTTCAACCTTATTATTACTGTTTTTCACCTTTAGATTTTTAGGGCTATCTATTGCTATGACTTTGCCATCTGCAATGAAAGCTACTCTATTACACATTAAATCAGCATCCAACATATTATGAGTAGTTAAAAATATAGTTGTTCCTTTTTTTCGTTCCTCTTCAATAATTTTACGGAACAATACAGCTCCAGATGGGTCAAGCCCACTAGTAGGCTCATCTAAAAACAACAGTTTTGGATTACTTATCAATGCCCTTGCCATGCTGATACGTTGTTTCATTCCTTTTGAATAAGATGATACAGGCTTGTTTATGAACTCTTTCTTAAACTCTAACAAATCTAAAATCTCACCTATATCTCTTCTCTGTCTCTTAGGATAAAAAGATGAAAAATATTCAAGGTTGTCAATTGCACTTAAATTTGTATATAAATATGGAAACTCAAATAGAACACCAATCTTTTGATATAAAGATTCTGTATATTCTTCAACTTCTTTGCCAAAAAGAGACACTTGACCGCCATACCCTTTTAAAACTCCATTTAAAATTTTTTGTGTTGTGGATTTTCCTGAACCATTAGGTCCAAGAAATCCAAATATCTCACCTTCTTTTACATCAAAATCAAGCCCATGTAATATCTGTTTATCTTTTCCATAAGAGAATGTCAGTTCTTTGACTTTTATCATATATCATAATCCTCCTTGTCCTTTTTTTCTTTTTGTCGCCTATCCCACCATTTTATAAATTTAACTTTAAATGGAATAGAAATTAAAACTATTAATACAATAATTAACCATGTATACCATTTCACAAATACCCCACCCTCCTGTTTTACTTAACCATTATCTTATTTATTTCTTTAGCTTATTTTATTGCCATCAAGTGAAATCAAAGTGTCTCTCTTGTGAAATTGAAGTGAAATAATAAAAAGTCCTGTTTTCACCAAGAAAACAGGACTTTTTATTAAATACTTTTTATTAAATACTTTTTATTAAATACTTTTCATCAAAACTTTTTATTAATTTTTTTATTAGGTATTTTTATTTTTTATCTTTTATGATTTATAAGCTATTCTTCACTCATCATCAACTGGAATCATAAAATAAAACTCTACTCCTTTATCACGATTTTTAACTCCATATTTTAAACCTTGCATTGTAAGTATTTGTGAAACAATAGCAAGCCCTAGACCAGAACCACCTTTTCTTTGAGATTCAGTACTACGATAAAATTTAGACCAAATCTTTGGAATCTCATCTAAATCTATAGTCTTACCATCATTATAAATCTTAAAAACAAGTAAATCATTACAGCATATAACAGATAAGTCTAAATTGCCATTATATTTAACATGCTTTTTTGCATTGATAATTAAATTTTCTACTACTTGCTCCATTCTCATTTTATCTACAACAACAAAAACTTTATTTTCTGGCAAATCATAAGTAAAATAAAAATCAATATCTGGAACATCAATTAATAGACGCCCTGCTACAGTTTCAACAAATTCTATAAAATCAAAACGCTCTGGATTGAGTTTAGAGACTCCTGCTTCTAAAGCAGATAAATCCAATAAAGATACAATCATATTGTTCATTCTATCAGTTTCTTCTATAATGATGTTCATATAAAGCTTCTTCTTCTCTTCATCAACTTCATCCATAAGACCCTCTGTATAGGCACGAATAATACCAAGTGGTGTTTTCATTTCATGTGAAATTGTGTCCACTAATTCCTTTCTTTGCTCTAATAACATTCTTTCCTTATTTACATCTTTTTCAAGTTGGATATTTGCATCTTCCAGTTCTAACAAAGCCTGTTGTAAATTTGTAGACATTGTATTTAGACTCCTAGAAAGCTCTCCAAATTCATCATTCGTATTAACAGTACACGGATTAGAAAAATCTAGTTGTGACATACTCTTTGCAGATTTATTTATAGAAGTAATCGGCTCTGAAATAAACCTTCCCAATAAAAAATCAATACCTAAAATAAATATAATCATTACTATAAACCAAATCCAAAATCCAAACTTACTATTTACTGGAAGTTCCTCAACAATAAGATAAAACAATATAATAGTTGCTCCTGCTAATTTAGAAAGAAAAAATACTTTCTTTCTCACTGAGTATAATCCAAAATTTGTCTTAATCCAATTTGACATATTTACATTCTTTAATTTATTTATAAACTTTCTTAAATTATCCATTATTTAACCTCAAACTTATATCCTGAACGAATTAATGTAACTATATGATGACCTTCATTACCAAGTTTTTTACGCAGAGTTTTTATGTGTGTATCTACAGTTCGTGTATTTCCTTCAAAATCATATCCCCATATACAATTCAATAGTTTGTCTCTAGAAAAAACTTGATTAGGATTTTCCACAAATAAACGTAATAATTCAAATTCCTTATATGTTAAATCAATAAGTTTATCTTCTACATATACTTGCCTTGACTTCAGTATAATAAATATCTTACCTACACTTAATGAACTTTTTGGAATATCGACAGTATACCTACGAAGTAAGGCTGTCACCTTTGCTAGTAGTACCTTTGGACTAAATGGCTTTGTTATATAATCATCAGCTCCATACTCATAGCCTTTTAATTTATCTTCTTCTTCACCTTTAGCTGTCAACATAATAATAGGTATATCAGTCATTTCACGTGAAACTCTACATACTGAGAATCCATCTAAATATGGCATCATAATATCTAATATCATTAAATCTATATCAGTATTCTTTAGTATTGTAAGTGCTTCTACTCCATCATCAGCAGTTATGCAAGTATACCCTCCTTTTTGCATATATTCTACAATAATATCTTGCATTCTTTTTTCATCTTCTACAACTAGTATTTTAGCCATTATTATTTTATCACCTCAGTTTTTTAACTTTATTTTAGTTTATATTAATTTATTTATTTTGTAACTGTTTTTTAGAAAATAACATGTTTCTAAAAATAATCTACCAATTTATAAAAATAGCCTGCCAACTTTGCTTCATGTTGGCAGGCTAAAAATTTTAAAAATACTTATTATATTATTTTAATGCTAGTTTATTTTTTTGATTAAAATATATGCTAAAACAAATCTCTTCAATTAATGTATAAATTGCACTTGTTATAAAATATAGACCTAAGGCTACTGGAGTTCTAACAGTTAATATAAGACTCATTATAGTAGTCATTATAACCGTTTGTTTATTAAATGTTCTTTGAGAATTCACCTTAAAATATGGTATATAATTTATCAAATTTGGAGCTAGCATAGTTAATGTGTATATACAAGGTAGTATAAATAAATTATCAGCTGTATTTAAATTAGCAATCCAAGGAATTATAACTGTTGTAAATCCCTTTGGCATGTTTAAACATACATGATACAGTGCATATATTACTGGCATTTGTAGTAAAATCGTGGAACACCCAATCATACTCTTCATACTTTCTACAGAGTGTATCTGTAGTTGCTTTTCAAGTTCTTTAGCATTATCCTTATATTTTTCTTTTATATGTTCCATTTTTTCTGCCAATTCTTGTTGTTTTTTCATAGAAAATCTTTGTTTTAATGACAATGGCATTAGTACCAACTTTACTATTAAAGTTATAAGTACTATTGCAATCCCAAAATCTCCTGTAAAACTAAATAATATATTTAATACCTCTTGTAGTATATTTGAAATGAAATCCATTCTATTCTCTCCTTTTATTTTAAATTCTTGAACTGTAATAGAATCATTTCAAATTAAAATATACTATAATACCTCCAAATATCATATTTTTGAAAAACAATATAATGCTTAGGCAATCTTTTTTCAGAATATGTAAATCTATTTATAAATATATTTCTTATCAAAACATATTTAACTCTATGATATAAGAGGTCTTTACAAAAGTAAATTATGCATCCAAGGATAGATACTAATAATGTCATATAAACTAGTATATACAACAGATTATCCATATCCAATCTCATTACATCACCTCATCAGTATTTATATTTGTTTTTATGTCTATGTTTATGTTTATGTTTATGTTTAGATAATTATAGTATATTAATCACTTAATGTAAATATATAAGTACTAATACCTTGATAAAACTATATTAAATTTTTAGTGTCATTTTTACCAGAATTCTTATGCTCTACTTCTAAAGACAATGACTTTTTTCTAAATTAATGATAAAATAATTAAAACAATTCTTCTATATGCAAATATGTTTTATGTAAACATAACGTAAATATATTTTATATAAACATATTTTATGTAAATATATGTTTAAAACTAATATAATCTTTAAAATAAAAAACCATACTTGAAAAAATTAACAAAACTAAATGGAGGTTACCATAATGATAAGCGATTCTATATCGAAAAGACGTAGCATTAGAAAATATAAAAATCAAAGTATTTCACATGAAACTATAGAGAAAATAATTGAAGCTGGAATAAATGCACCTTCATCTAAAAATAGACAACCATGGAAATTTATTGTTGTCACTGAAAAAGAAAAAGAATCTATGCTTAGAGCTATGAGCAAAGGTATTCAAAATGAAATTGATAACAATGGACTTCTTCCAGAAAGTCGCCAACATATTGCAGGAGCAAATTATACTGTTGAAATTATGAAACAAGCCCCCATAACAATTTTTATTTTAAACAAGTTAGGAAGGTCACCTTTAGAAAACTTATCTGCTGAAGAACGTTTTTATGAAATGGCAAATATACAATCAATTGGAGCTGCAATTCAAAATATGTCTCTTACAGCTGTAGAGTTAGGCCTAGGTAGTCTTTGGATTTGTGATGTGTACTTTGCATATCATGAATTATGTGAGTGGTTAGATACAAATAGTCAATTGGTTGCAGCAATATCCTTAGGTTATCCTGATGAACAACCATCAAAAAGACCTAGATTAAAATTAAATGATGTAACTGAATGGAGATAAATAACTATTTATAACCAAAATATGGTAAGTAAATTCAATAAAAACAATTTACTTACCATAAAAAATAATTTGCTTACTATACTACTAGAACTATTGAAGATTATCTTATACCTCTACAATCTCCTTATGATTACTCACCACTTTATTTTGCTTTATAGTCAATGCTTTCATTTCATGAACTGCAAAATATATACATACCATTGCAGCAGCGGCGTCAGCTATTGGCCCTGCATACATTACTCCATCAATACCCATAAACATCGGTAAAATCACTATTAATGGAATTAAAAACAGAATCTGACGAGTCAAAGAAGTAAAAAGTCCCAGTACTGATTTCCCAATTGATGTAAAGAAAGTTGATGATACTATTTGAACACCATTTATAAATGTTAATAACAAGAAAGTTCTAAAGTAATGTTCTGCAAATATAAAGTAAGTTTCGTTCCCATTACCAAATATAGATGTAATTTGTCGTGGGAAGAATTGGAAGCATAAAAATGCAATAACAGATATAACAGTTGCACTTCCTACTGCCATCTTATAAGCTTCTTTTACACGATTATATTTTTCAGCCCCATAATTGTATCCTATGATTGGTTGCATTCCTTGTGATATACCAATAATTATAGATATAAAAATCATATTTACTTTAATAATGATACCAACACAAGCAAGTGGAATCTCACTTCCATAAACTGACATTGCTCCATAATATGCTAGTGTATTATTCATAACTATTTGTGTTACAGTCATTGCTAATTGGTTAAAACATGAACTTGAACCTAGTGCAAATATATGTTTATAAATCATACTCTCTAATTTAAAACTCTTCTTATGTAGTTTAATATGTTGAAAGTTCTTCACATAATAAACACTAATTCCAAAAGATATAAGTTGCCCAATAACAGTTGCTAAAGCAGACCCAGCAATTCCCATATCAAGCACAAATATGAATAGTGGATTTAAAATGGTGTTGATAACTGCTCCTACCAACATACAAAACATAGAAGCTTTTGGTTTTCCATCAGCAAGTATCAACTTACTCATTCCAGTAGACATTATAAGAAATGGCAATCCAATTGATGTAATCTTTGTATATGTGTGTGCATAAGGTAATATTTCTGATGTGGAACCAAAGAATTTTAACAGTGGTGTTAAAAATATTGATACTATTATAAATAAACTTATTCCAAATATAGCCATCAAGCAAATAGAATTTCCTGCTGCTTTTGTAGCTTTTTCTGAATTTTTAGCTCCTAATTCTAATGAACACTTAGATGCTCCTCCAATACCTAACAATAAAGCAATTGCAGTACATATTGTTGTTAGTGGAAAGGTAACATTTGTAGCAGCATTACCTAATACCCCAACACCTTGCCCGATAAAAATTTGGTCAACAATGTTATATAAGGCACTTACTAACATCGCTATAATACTGGGTATTGCATACTTAGTCAATAATTTTGAAACTTTCTCATACTCCAATGGTTCTTTATATTTTTCTTCCATCTTCCTTCGCCTCCAATTTTGCTTCTTCATTCATATCAATGGCTATAAAAGCAGTCTTTTTTAACATTGACATGAACAACTCTTGCTCTTCTTTTTCAAATGAACTTAACAATTCTTCTACATACCCATTCGTTATTTTTATTATTTCATCGTAACATGCCAAAGATTTTTCTGTAGGATACAAATGCCATGTTCTTTTATCTTTAACACTTGGCTCTCTAGTGATAAATCCTTCTTTTTCTAGGTTTGCCAAAGCTCTTGTTATGTTACTAGGATTTACAAGAATTCTTTTAAATATAGTATCCTGTGTAATACCTGGATTGCTACATATGTGTAATACATAAAAATATTGGCTATTGTTAATTCCAATATCAGCCAATTTTCTGTCAATATAGTTTGTGTTATATCTATTTATAATGGAAACCCATTTTAATAGCTCTCTCATGTTTTCTCCTTATATTGTTATTTATATTTTAATTGCGAGCGCAATAATCTATTTGCTCATGCAATTATTTTACTGCTAAATTTATACTTTGTCAATAGTCCATAATTCCTAATTCCTGTTGAGTTTTTGTAAACTTTATATAAATTTTTGATTATCTCTTTAAATCTTCTTATATATCTAAATAGCTTCATTTTATCAGCTATTCGGTCATTTTCACTATTAAAAGTTGAAATTAACACCAAGGCAAATTAAAACCTACTTTTAATCTATCATATCGATGTAATGTAATATTGTAAATTAGACAATACGTAAATGGATAGAATTAAAATCAAGTGACAGCAAGTAAAATCAAGCCATAACTTCTTTATTTCGTTATAATGAATATAGGGTGATTGAAACGAGGTGAATAGTTAAATGTATGAGTGGCAACAACAAATTCAGATAATCATTGACGAGATTGACAAATGTATTAAAAATTACAATGGCGAAGTCTTAACGCTACGCTTTCTTTCTCGCAAATTGGGATATTCTGAATTTTATACAACGAAAAAGTTCAAAGAGATATCGGGTATGCAGTTTAGAGATTACTTGCGGAATAGAAAATTAGCCTTTGCATTAAAAGAGGTTCGGGACAGTGATAAAAGTCTATTGGATATTGCTTTTGATTTTGGATTTTCATCGCATGAAGCTTTTACCAGAGCTTTCAAAGGAACTTATGGTGTAACTCCAAGTGAATATCGAAAAAATCCTAAGCCAGTCGTTCTTCGTACAAAAATAACCCCTTTTGACCGCTACTTTTTAGGATTGGGAGAAATAGGTATGATTAAATCAACAGATGGTGTCAAGATTTATTTCGCAACCATACCTGCTCACAAATTTTTGTACATTAAAAATAATGAGAGTAACGGGTATTGGGATTTTTGGCGAAAGCAAAACCTTATTCCAGAACAGGACCACGAAACAATTTGTGGTTTGCTCGACAGTATCAAGGGTAAATTGGACGATGATGGTGGAAGTGAAGTTAACTGCGGAAGCGGTCAGATTATGGCTTACATGAACGATTCGGACGGCAGGCTCTGCGATTGGGGTATTCTTCGTACAGAGTGTTGGGGCGTACGACTTCCTTTTGATTATAAAGGGGAACTGCCACCACAAATGCTTATGGTTGATATTCCCGAAGCTGAGTATATTATCTTTGAACATGGTCCGTTTAATTATGAACAGGAAAATTGCAGTGTGGAAGAAAAGATTGAAACGGCTATGGCAACTTTTGATTACACTGGTAAGGGTTACTGTCCTGATATTACCCCTGGAAGAATCATGTACTTTTATTATGACCCAGAACAGTATTTTAAGTACATTAGACCTGTGAAAAAGATGTAAGCCTATCCACTGTAAAATACTCACTAAGTGGATAAGGCGTACTCGATAAAATAAAATTTACAAATTTATTTTGGAAATCAGCTTTGCAAAAAAGACAGTGACAGATATTATGGAATTATTGCTGACGAAAAATATCTCATGGTATCTGAGTATAGCGGTTATGGTTCTGATGCTGAGATTGTAGTATTTAAGCATTGGAGGTAAGCGAAGATTAGAAGTTGAAGCGAAGATTATTTATAATATATGGAGGTTCTTTAGGTTGGAAAAATATATTGCTCTTTTACGTGGTATAAACATTAGCGGTAAAAACAAAGTGTCAATGCCATTATTAAAGGAGGCATTTGAAGATATGGGATTTTTGAATGTTAGCACCTATATCAATAGTGGAAATGTTCTTTTTTCCAGTGAAAACAACGATAAAAGTGAAATAAGTAGCCAATGTAAAGCCATGATAGAAGAAAGATTTATGTTAGATGTCCCTATAGTAATCATTTCACTAAAAGAATTATCGGAAGCTTTGGATAACACTCCCAAATGGTGGGATATAAATTCTGATGAAGAAGTGATACATCAAGCTATCTTCCCTATTCCACCTATCACTATTGAAGAAGTATATAAGGCTGTTGGAGAAGCCAAACCAGAATATGAACAGGTTGATTATTATAAGAATGTGATTTTTTGGTCTGCACCAAGAGCTACATTATCAAAAACAAGGTGGTATAAAATTGCGAGTTCTTCAGTTAATAACAAAGTAACAATTAGAAATGCCAGCACTACAAAAAAATTATTTTTGCTATCAAATGAGTAAATTTATTATTGGCATAACATGGAGTTCACAAGTTTCAGTTTATCTTTATGATTAACTGACTAGAAAATTTGAAAGCAATCTAACATCGTCATTCGTACAAATCTAAGAAAAAAATAGAGCTGGACCCAGATAATTCGCAATATATATTGACTGTCTGGGGTGTTAGCTATAAATTCAACGAAGAAAAACCGCAGGTTATATATCACTAATTAGTGAATTATATATAATCTGCGGTTTTGTGCATTACTCAAATAATTTATATGCTTTTAATCATATTGTCATATCAAAGCTCTTACGTAAGCTGTAGATTAATAGTAAATTCAACTCTTAAAACTTAAGATATTGATAATAAACCTAGTGTTTAAGAGATAATCTGTATTTCTGTTTAAAATTTAATTTAAAAACATATTGACAGTCTACCTATTATTTGTAATAATTAATATATCAATTCGATATATAACTAAACAATATATACATAAACGATACTAGGAGGCACTATGTTAGAATACATTATTTTAGGATTTCTTATGGAAAAAGAATTAAGTGGATACGATTTAAAACAAAAAATGTCACAAAGTACTTCATACTTTTTTGATGCTAGTTTTGGTAGTATTTATCCTGCACTCAAAAGATTAGAAGAAAAAGGTTATATCTGCTATCGCGAAGTTATAGATGGTGGTAAATTAAAAAAACTATACTCTATAACTGATATAGGAAAATCATACTTTCTTGAGTGGTTAGAAAAACCAATTAAATTTTCTAAAACAAAGCATGACCACCTTGTTAACATATTTTTTTATGAGTACTTACCTAAAGAAATAATTGAAACAAACTTAAAAATGTTAATAGCTGAAGTTGAATTACTTTTAAATAAATTAGATACACAGAAAACTGAGGTGGAACAAAATTGTTGTATTGACCAATACACATGTATGTATTTCACAATGATTTATGGAGTTGACTATTATAGTTTTGTAATTAATTGGTGTAATGATTTATTAAAAAAATTGTAGGATAGAATTATAAAAGTCAACCTACATAATATAAAGGGGGTAAAATTTATGAGACTTTTAATACATGATTTAACTGAAAAAGATTTAGATAATTTATTACCTAAACTTGATAACAATATAAAAGTACTTTCAAACAATGAAGAAATCCATAAGTGTATTGGTTGCTTTGGTTGTTGGATTAAAACACCTACTACATGCGTCATAAAAGACTATTACAGAAATATGGGTAAATTGATAGCTGATTCTGATGAACTTATTATACTAAGTAGATGTTGTTATGGTGGCTTTAGCCCATTTATTAAAAATATACTTGATAGAAGTATAAGCTATGTACTTCCATACTTTGTAATGAAGAATAATGAAATGCATCATAAGAATAGATATGAAAAACAGATAAATTTAAAGGTTCTATTCTATGGAGATTATATTACAGATGCTGAAAAAGATACTGCTACTAATCTAATACGTGCAAATGCTGTAAATCTCAATATGAAGGAACATTCTGTTTCATTTTTTAAAAATCCACAAGATGTAAGAGGTGAATCTTTATGAATATAGTAATGATAAATGGAAGTCCAAAAGTAAAAGAAAATAATTCACAATACTTTTTATCTGAGGTAGAAAAACTTATACAAAAAGATAATGAGATTTTCACATTTAAAATAGACAATGTATCTAAGTATCCTAAAGCTATTGATTCCATACTTAATTGTGATAGGTTAATAATTGCATTTCCTCTTTATGTAGATGGTATTCCTTCTCATTTAATTAGTTTTTTAGAGGAATGTGAAGAACTTGCAAAGAAACAAAATAAAAAATCTATTCCAGTATATGCAATAGTTAACTGTGGATTCTATGAGGGACAACAAACTCACTTAGCAATTCAAATGATAGAAAATTGGTGTAAAAAGGCTAACTTTACATGGGTTCAAGGAATCGGAATTGGTGCTGGAGAAATGATAGGTTCATTAAAATCTGTTCCTTTAGGTAAAGGTCCAAAAAAAAGCTTAGAAACTTTATTAGGAGAACTATCAAAGAATATACTTAGTAACAACATAGATAGTAACACTTCTAGTAAAGATACTATTTTTATCTCACCTAACTTTCCTAGATTTGCATATAAATTTATGGCTAACCACCAATGGACTCCTCTAGGTAAATCAAATGGATTAAGCAAAAGTGATATACTAAAAAAATAAAACATTATAACAAAACTGACATTTAAAAAGGGCTCTTACCTATAAGAACCCTTTTTTCTATACATATAAACTTATTCAGCTTCTCTAATTCTTTCAACAATACTATCCTTAGAAACATTATGATAAACTATTAAAGGCACTATAGATGTTATTAAAAATACTATTAATATACTTATTATAAGTGCTCCTACTGGATAAGCATACACAGAATATCTTAATTTCATAATATTAAATCCTAAAAATGTTGCCATACTTCCAAAAGTAAGATTTACAATAGTTATTATCACCCCATAATAAAAACCTTCAAGCATTATCATTTTTTGAAGCTGTTTTCTTGTCATTCCTACTGCCTCAATCATTGCAAACTCTTGTTTACGAGACATTATATTTGTTATCATAGTATTTATAAAGTTTAGTACTCCAATCAATCCTATTATAAATACTGCACTCATACCTACAATCTTTATAACCTTTTGACTCTCTCTTGCCTCTTCTATATAGATATTTTTTGAATAAACTTTTGTATATGGATTATTGTATTTCTTATTCAAATTATTTATTTTATTTTCAACAGACTTCACATCACCATTTGTATCAATTACCAGACTTTCTACATATGGCTTTATAACCATATTTTTAAAGTCATTTTCATTAATGTACATTCCCATATTAAAATTTTGTGCACCATCAAAAACTGCCATGACTTTAAACTCTTTATCTATATATCCTTCCCCTATAGTATCTCCTTTTAAATATCTAAACTTAATTTTATCTCCTGCTTTTATTTTACTTCCTTCATGTCCATTAATTACTACATATCCGCCTTCATCAAATTTTTTCTCATCTATAGAACCTGACAGTATTTTAGAATTCTTTTGAGAATATATATTATTGTTTTTTGATAGTTTACTTAATAATCTACCTGAAGATAATCCAACTGTATCTGAAGCTAAAAAACCATTATTTTCTGCAATTTCTTCTGGGTCTCTGCCTTGAAGAAATTGCTTTTTATATTCTTCATCTACTTTTTGAGTCAACACTTCATCTTTTAAATCCCCTTCATAAACTATATAACTTAAATCCTTGTACACCTTACTTACATTACTCACTCCATCAAGATTCTTAATATCTTTTATAAGATTTTCATCAATTGGAGCAACTTCGTTATCTTCAAATTTCGCAGTATCTGCAAGCCCATGACGTATTTCTATATCCCCTAACATCATACCTTCAGCTGCTCTTTCTGGGTTAGAACTACTTATAATTGCAGATACAGTCAAAAATATTATACAACTTAGTGACATAGAAACTAAAACTAGAATAGCTTTGCGTCTATTTCTAAATATATTTGAAAATGCCATCTTATGAATTTTAGAACCATGTTTCCCACTTTTAGACTTACGTTTAATCCTATTACTTTTATCACTATATCTTACAGCGTCTATAGGAGATACAGAACTTACAATCTTAGCAGGTTTTCTGCATGACAATCTAACAGTTACATATGAAAATATAACAGCAAATACAAATATTAACGGATTGAAATATTCAAATGCAGTTTTATTTAATCCCTCCATAAACTTACCAACCAGAGGAACAAATACCATCCCTAGTAAAAATCCCAATACTAAACCTATTGGTATAGCTACTATACATAATCTATTAGCTTGTTTAATAATCAGTTTTTTTAATTGATACGGTGATGTCCCTATTGTTTTTAATAAGCCATAATATTTTATATCTTTAACAACTGAAATATAAAAAATATTATATATTAATAAATATCCACTTAAAAGTATAAGTATTACAATTAAGATTATTGGCAATACATTTTTAACAACTTCTTTGAAAGTAGTTGCTTGTTTACTTAAGTATATGGGATTTATAGTTGCTTTTCCTGAATAAGGTTGGATTTTCTCAATTAATTTATCAAATTTAGACTGCAAATCTTTATCATTAAAAAAATTGAAGGATACACTTGTAGGAGCTACCTCATGTGTTTTCTTGTAATTATCATAGAAGGCTTCACTTGTAAATACATCATGAAGAGGTATTGCTATAGCTGTTTTGTATTCAAAATATCCAACTAGTTTAAATTTGAATGTTTCTTTTTCATTAGTTAGTACTCCATCTTCAGTTTTTGGAATTATTAATTTTACTTCAGCACCTATTTTATGAGGTACATCTATCATATCTAATATCTTTGTAGGCATGACTATTTCATCATTATTTTTTGGTAAACTCCCTTCAATCATCTCTACATTTACAGCACTTTCAAGGCTTTTTTTATCATAAACAGTTAAATTCACTGCCTGCGTTGAAAACTCTGGATTTTTTAAACTTGCTATATTTTTTACTATTCCAATACTGTTTTTATCTACTGAACTATCTTTTCTTATAATGTCAATCTGTCTATTACTTAAATCTTGAAATTGAACATGGCTCTTTGTCCCATATTCCATAGCTTGATAATTATTAAAAGCTTCCAACATACTACATCCTACTGTAAACAATGAGGTAAACAAAACTGTAGTTAACACTATTGCAAGAACTGAAACTATATTTCTCATTTTATTCGTTTTAAAACTTCTATCACTTAATTTTTTTATAATTTCCTTATTGTTATTTTGTAACATTGTTCTCACCTCTATTTACAACTTTTCCATCCTCAATCCTTATAATTCTGTCAGCCATTTGAGCAATTTGTTCATTATGAGTTATCATAATTATAGTTTGGCTAAATTTACTACTAGTAACTTTTAGAAGCCCTAACACATCTTGTTCTGTTTTGCTATCTAGGTTCCCTGTTGGTTCATCAGCTAGTATTATTGATGGTTTTGTTGCTAAAGCTCTTGCAATAGCTACTCTCTGTTGCTGTCCTCCTGATAGATTGTTTGGAAGGTCATCCACTTTTTGACTTAGTCCTAAAACGTCTATTATTTCATCTATATATTTAGTGTCTATTTTGCACCCATCAAGTTCTATAGGTAATACTATATTTTCATAAACATTTAGTATTGGAACTAAGTTATAATTTTGAAATATAAATCCTACATTACGTCTTCTAAATATTGTAAGTTCTTCATCATCCATAACAAATATATCATTATTATCAACAATTACTTTTCCATCACTTGCTCTATCAAGTCCCCCTATCATATGTAACAAGGTACTCTTTCCACTTCCTGATGTCCCTACTATAGCTACAAATTCTCCTCTATTTATACTTATATTTATTCCATCTAAAGCTTTTACTATATTTTCACCCTTACCATAATATTTTTTTAAATTATTAGTCTCCAGTATTTTCATAATCATATCTCCCTCTTACTTTATTTTATATATTTTCTAATTGTATATTAAAATTTCATGCTTATTGATTCCTTACTTAGATATTATCATGTAAGTACCTCTCTAATCCTCACAGTACTGTTATATTTTAGATATGAATTATAACAATTTTGAGATATTTTGTGATATTTATTGAAGTGAAACTAAAAATAGTGCATATGATGTTATCTAACAAACACTATATACACTACTTCTAAGAATTTTTGATTTTATTTTCAAGTTATATATTATAATCCTCAATTTTAAATAAATGCTGAGTCTAATTTTTCATATAAACATTAAACGTAGTTCCAATATTCTTTTGAGAATCTACTTTTATATATCCATTCTGTTTATTTATAATTTCTCTTGCTAAGTACAATCCCACTCCAATACCTTCTATATTTCCAACTTCTATACTCCTATAGAACCTTTTAAATATATTGTTTATTTCACTTTCATCTATACCCATTCCATTATCACTTATGATAATTTTAGTGAATATATCCATTTTGTCAACCTTTATACTTATTTTTCCTCCCTCATGGGTATATTTTACTGCATTTTCTATAATATTAAATAAAGCTTCACTAGTCCATTTTTTATCATGGCAAACTTCAATTTTATCATCTAAATCAATTTCTAGTACTATATTTTTTTCTTCTAATTTTAAAAACACTCCACTTAATGCGCTTGCAATAGTATCACTTATTCTACTTTTAGTCGTATTCAAAGATATAATACCAGTTTCTAATCTAGAAATTTTTATAAGGGCTTTTCCTAACCAGTCCAATTTATTTACCTGACTTTGCATGTTTTCTAAAAACAATACTTGATTCTTTCTATCTAATTCTTTATGCATTAGAGTTTCATTATACATAGATATATTAGCTATTGGTATTTTTATTTGATGCGATATATCTGATATCAAAGTTTTTATATTTTCTTTTTCCGCTGAATACTTACTATTTTTAACTTCCATAACCTCTATCATATATTTAATTTTATTTTGAACTTTGGCAGTTAAAGTATCTTTATTTAAATCAAAGAGAATATTTTTATTACCCGATATAAATTCATCTATGTTATATATAATATTGCTACTAAATTCAACTATGTCTTTTCTTATTTTATATACAAAAAATAGTGATAAGAAAAACATAGTAAATATAAAAATTAAAATTATACAATTAATATTTACAATAAATTCAGCTAAATCAGGATGCATATATAAAATTTTGTTAGTTTGCATTCTTATTATTATTAAGGATAGACATGATACTATGAAATATATAATAGAAATGTTTTTGTAATAGTTCTTACTTAAATTTTTATTATTTTTCATCTTGTTCACCAACCCACATATACCCTATTCCATAAATAGTCCTTATGTACTTATGTTTAGATGTCTTCTGGTCTATTCTCTTTCTCAATCTATTTATATTTACAGTCAATGCATGTTCTTCCATATACTCACTATCATTGTCCCATATGGCATCTATCAATGCTTGTCTTGTGACTATTTCATTTTTATGTTGTACCAATTTCTTTACGATTCTATATTCTATGGGTGAAAGAATTATATTTTCGCCATTCCTACTTACAGTCATATTAGCAAAATTAAATTCAAATTCTCCCTCAAATAAGACCTCTTCTTGCATTTCAATATTACATCTTCTAAGCAATGCTTTTATTCTTTGTAGCAATATATTTATACTAAATGGCTTTGTTATGTAATCATCTGCTCCTATCTTAAATCCATTTACAATATCAGATTCCATATCACAGGCTGTCAAAAACAGAATACCTACTTTTGAACTAGTTCTTATTTCTTTGCACAGGTCAAATCCATTTCCATCAGGAAGATTTACATCTAATATCATTAAATCTATTTTTTCTTTCTCAAATTTTTCTTTAGCTTCTTCTAGATTATATGCTGGTACAACTCGAAATCCATCACTTTGTAAGTTAAAACATATACCATTATTAAGCATAATATCATCTTCTACAACCATTATAGTTTCCATTTTATTTCCTCCATATTTTTTATACACATTAAATCATTGGGTTCCCTATTTTATTATACTAATTTTATTTTCTAAAAAACTATTATTATCTTAAGTTTTTATTAATTCAAAATAAAAAAAGTGTATATTTAGTAATTTTAACTAATATACACTCATTATTGTTTATAAGTTTATAAATGTTTTATTTTAGTTTGCCATAGTCTTCATCAGATACAGGCTCCAACCATTCATTGAAAGCTCCCTCTGCTGGGACTTCTACAGCTAGATGCTGAAACCAACTATCTGGTGCAGCTCCATGCCAGTGCTTTACATCTGGTGGTATATTAACTACATCACCTGCATGCAATTCCTGTGCTGGTTTGCCAAACTCTTGATAATATCCTCTACCTCCAGTTACAAGTAAAATCTGCCCACCCTTATGATGTATGTGCCATGAATTAATTGTAGAAGGAGCAAAAGTCACATTCCCGATTCCCACACCAGTAGTAGTAAGCATATTTAAATAACATTCTCCTGTAAAATACTGTGCAAATGCTTTGTTTTCTTCCCCAATAGGGAAAACTGCTCCTGTACCTAAATCTTTTTCTATATCCATATTTAATACCTCCTATGCCTTGCTTAACTATTCTTACATTTTTAGTATACGACTTAAAGTTAACTCAAGGTCAATAGCTTTTTAGTATTATCATAATTTAATTTTTAGATTAACTTTATTCTTTTAAATCATCATAGCTTGTTATAGATTTTTTTACATTCAGTAATTGGTCTACAAATTGATTAGCAGGGGCATTTAAGATATTTTCAGGAGTATCATATTGTTGAATGACTCCATGATTCAATACCAAAGTTTTTGTACCTAAAATCAAGGCTTCATAAATATCATGTGTAATAAAGATAATTGTAATTCCTGTTTTTTTATGAATTTCTTTTATCTCTTTTTGTAGCTGTTTTCGTGTAATTTCATCAACAGCACCAAAAGGTTCATCCATCAATAAGATTTCTGGTGAAGAAGCTAAAGCACGTGCAATCCCTACACGCTGTTGCTGACCACCTGATAATTCAGATGGGTATCTTGTTTTCATATCATTTGCTAATCCCACGATTTGCATCCATTTATCTACAGCATTTTTTATCTCTGACTTATTTTTTCGATTAAGGAGATTTGGCACATATGAAATGTTTTCTTCAACAGTCATATGAGGAAAAAGAACACTTCCCTGAACACAATAGCCTATTTTTCTTCTTAATTTAATTAAGTCCTCATTTTTAATGTCTGTTTTGTTAATTAAAATATCTCCCGTGTCTGGCAAAATCAGACCATTAATCATTTTTAGAAGTGTTGTTTTTCCACTTCCAGATGACCCAATAACAGTTAAAAATTCGCCTTTTTCTATATCTAAATTGAGATTATTTATGATTGTTTTATCATTATATCGTTTTTCAATATTTTTAAATTGTATAATAGGTGTCATTATATTTCCTCCAATTATAAAAGTCCCTTTTTGTTCAAAAACTCGTGTGCAACTTCTCTAGGCTCTAAATTATTATTTTCTACATCATAATTCAATTTAGCCATTTCTTTATCAGTTAAAATATTTTTAACCATCTGGAATACTGCTGAAAGTTCTGGATGTTCCTCTAACACCTCTGAACGAATAACATTTCCACATTGATAAGATGGATAAAAGCTTTTATCATCATTTAAGACTACAACATCTGAAACACTATACTGTCCGTCAGTTGTAAATATAGGCATTACATCAATTTTTCCCTCATTAATTGCCTGATATTTAAGTCCAATATCTAAATCAACTGTGTTTTTAAAGTGTAGGTCATAGGTATTACATAGTGGAGTATAGCCATCTTCTCTTTCATAAAAATCATACTCTGCACCAAATGTCAATTTAGAAGATATATCTCTTAAATCTGAAATATTCTTTAGTTTATATTTATCTGCAATTTCTTTTCTAACTGCCAACGCATAACTATTAGAAAAACCATACATACCAGTCCACTGCATTTTAAGTTTAGTTTTATATTCAGATTGTAACTTCTCAAACATATTTTCAGTATATAGTTCATTTTTCTTCAGTACCATATTCCAGCCTGTCCCTGTATACTCTGGATAAATATCAAATTCTCCATTGCCCATAGCTGGCTGAATATTGGATGTTCCTCCGCCTACACCTTGTGTGATTTCTACTTTCAAATCTGTATTTTTTTCAATTAAAATATCCAGCATTTCACCAAGAATATATTGTTCAGTCATTGGTTTTGTAGCGATATGAATAGTTTGAGTCTTTGCAGAATTAAAGAAGTAAGATGTAAAGATAGTTATTATAAGGATAAGACTTCCTAGAATGGCAAATACTTTTTTCCTATTTTTCTTTTTTCTTTTTCTTTGTAAAAATCTTTCTACTAATCCTAGAATAAAATCAAATAACAAAGCCAATAGAGCAATAAGAATACTTCCAGTGACTGTCATTACTGTGTTGTTTGTTGTGATTCCTCTATATATAGCTACACCCAGACCACCAGCACCTATAAATGAAGCAATACCAGTCAATGCAATTGTCATAATAACCATGTTTCTAATACCAGACATAATAACAGGTAAGGCTAGCGGAAGTTTTATTTTATATAGTATCTGAAAGTCTGTACTTCCCATACCTTTCGCTGCTTCAAGAATATTTTTATCTACATTAGTAATTCCAGTATATGTATTTCTAACCATAGGTAATAATGCATATATAGTAAGAGCAATAACAGCTGTAGTATTTCCAATTCCAGAGAATGGTATCAAAAAACCCAACATAGAAATAGATGGTATGGTGTATAGAAAATTAATAGTCCCCAATATTGGCTTAGACGACTTATGAAATTCACTTACAACGATACCAATTATACCACCTAAAACAATTGCAATTACTATAGAAATAATAGAAATTGTCAAATGTTCGATGGATAGTTTTATAAAAAAATCACTTCTTTCAGATAATAGTGTTAGCATATCGTTTAGCATTACTTCCACTCCTTTTTATGAGTTTTACTTAATAAGATTCAAATTATAAAATTATAGTTTAGTGATAGCTCTCATCGTACCACACTAAATAAATTATTCCATAAATTACATGTTAAGGTCATAATATCAAATTTTCAAGTAGGCACTAAAAAGTAACTAATAGAAAATCCCACCTTGTCAATCTTCATGAAAATAATAAAAAATGTCAGAGCCGTTAAAAACTTACTATTTAAACGGATTTCTGACACTATATTTAATTAAATTTGAATATTTATCATATTATTTATTATTGTTAAACTTAACTATCATATTATATATCCATTATATTTACTCATATATCATCTATATTTATTGTATTTTATTTATTATACTATATATTTTGCTGTTAGTGATATTTTATTGTTAGACAATTCTTTTGGAGTTCCTTCAAAGATTACTTTGCCACCTTTTGTCCCTCCTTCAAGACCCATATCGATAATCCAATCCGCTCTTTTAATTACATCTATATTATGTTCAATTATGATAACTGTATTTCCATTATCTACAATCTCTTCAATTATATTTATAAAATTTTCAATGTCAGCCATATGAAGCCCAGTTGTCGGCTCATCTAATATATACACTGAACTTTCCTTATTTAATTCATTAGCAAGTTTTAATCTTTGACGCTCTCCTCCAGATAATGTATCTAGAGTTTGCCCTAAAGTAAGGTATCCGATTCCCATTTTTTCAATGCACTGTAATTTCTTTTTAATCTGTTTTAAACTAAAAAATTCAATCGCATCTGAAACCGACATTTCAAGAAGTTCTATTATATTTTGCCCTTGAAATCTATATTCTAAAACTTCTTTTTTAAATTTTTTCCCTTCACAAATATTGCAAGTACTTTTTATACTTTCCATAAATGCAAGATTTGTGTGTACTATTCCAGACCCTTTACAGTTATCACAAGCTCCTTCTGAGTTTGAGCTAAACAAAGAAGCTTTAATACCATTTGCTTTTGCAAAAATGTTTCTTATATCGTTCATAATTCCACTATATGTTGCTAAGCTTGACCTAGAATTAGCTGATACAGAGCTTTGGTCTATTAATACAGCATTTGTATTTTGCTTTAAAAATTCATGTTTAATTAATGTACTCTTACCAGCTCCTGCTACTCCTGTCACTAAAGTTAATACACCTTTAGGTATCTTTATAGATATATTTTTTAAATTGTTTTGATTACAATTTTTAACCTCTAAATATCCTCTATGTTCTCTTACATTTTCCTTAATAGAAAGAACTTTATTTAAGGCATTTCCTGTTAATGTCCCACTTGAAAGCAACTTTTCATAACTTCCTTCATATACAACTTTACCACCATACCTCCCAGCTTTTGGACCTACATCTACAATGTGGTCTGCAATTTTAATCACGTCTGGGTCATGCTCAACAACTATAATTGTATTTCCTTTATCACGTAATTTTCTTAGAAGATTATTTAATTTATAAACATCTCTTGGATGAAGACCTATACTTGGTTCATCAAAAATATACATCAAATCTACAAGGTTACTATTTAAATATTTTACCATCTTTATACGCTGAGATTCTCCACCTGATAGTGATGATGTCTCCCTATCTAAAGTTAAATACCCTAGACCTATATCTATGATGTTATTTAGTTTTTCTAGTATCCCTTTAATTAGAGGTTGTGCTTCTGGCTCATTTATATCTTTAATAACCTGATAGTACCTAAAGTTGACCTTGAATTACCTCCAAGTCTACTTTGGTCTATAATAATTGGTGTTGATAAATTTTCTATACAATCAGCTTTAACTTCTCCATATTTAGGTAAAAAACTTCTTACAAAAGTACTAAATCTCTCGTTTAATTGACGTTGTGATTCTTTTGCAATTGTTTCAAAAACAATAGATGATTTTCCAGAACCAGATACACCTGTAAATATGGTTATTTTTCTTTTTGGTATTTTTAATGAAATATTATCTAGATTATTTTCCTTACATCCTTTTAAAACTATAAATTCATTACTCATACTGTATCCTCCTAAATTGTTTTTATAGCAAATTATAGCACGTAACTTATCCCATGGTTGTATACTGTAGGGTTTAAAATTTCATATAAAAAGTCCATATAAATTTATTAAGAGGATAAAAAAAGTACCTCAAAATGATTTTTAAAATCACAACTGAGATACTAAACCTTGTTTAATAATAATATATTTTTATTATTCTCAAATACTTTTTTATCATTAGTAAATAATATTTTTAAGATAGCTTTATGTTCAATTAATTTAATATTAAATTACTTTAATATTAAATTGCTTTAATGTTTAGTTACTTTATGTTTGATTACTTTATGTTTAATTGTTTTAATATTTAATTACTCTAATATTTAATTATTTTACAAGCAATTCTTATATTTAATATGAATTAATACAAAAAACTAAACAAAGTTCATAATCACTAAAAATTAATCTTCACTTAACACAGATGTAAATTCAGGGTCATCCAAAAGATGTTCAAAATAGCTATGTGCTGAGATATACCCTATACCATACATTTTTCGTTTTGAATTTACAACCTTATATTCATAACACGCACTTTTGACCTTACTATAGTCATTAAAATTCATTGCTTTATAGATGGCTCTTTCATTTCTTGGTATGTACTTTACATATTTTGGTTTTATAAAATACAAGTCATCTTTTATCTTACGTTCACGTTTAAGCTTCTTTAAAACTTCCCCATTTTTTCTATGCATTATATGGTCATCGTACTTATAATGATGAGCTATATGAGTTACATCACCCTTAAATTTATTTTCAAAATCTAATATTGTCTTTTCCATTAACTTATAATGTGTCCCCTCTTTTTTGTCTATATCAGCAAGTATAATTATATTTTGTGGTTTTACTCCAAGCTCTTTTAATGCTGACTTAAATTCATTGTTCCTAAGCTCTTCTTTTTGCTTTCTGGTCAGATTTCTAAACTTTGTATTAGCCCTAAAAACGTTAACCCCAGAACCATCTGATACTAGTACCACATATACATTATCAACACCACACTGTTTTATAGCATCAATAATGGCACTTCCTCCCCATAGGACCTCATCATCTTGGTGTTGAGGATAAAATACTGCTGCCGATTTAAATTTTCTACTATTACTTTCAGGAATAGGCATTTCAAGTTTTCCATTAAAATTCTTTGCAATTAAAAATATCATTAATAATATTAATATACTTATTCCTATGTGCTTCGTTTTATTTTCCATATTTAAAATTTTCTCCTTCTTATCAATTCAAATATCTTATAAACCTTTGTGGCAAATAGGTTGAAATATACAAATTATTTTACAATATTTTATTGTTTCATACAATCTTTGATACGAACTATAATAAAATAAAAAAGCTTTCTAACTGCAATGTTGCAAACATTACAGCCAGAAAGCTTCTTAATTCTTAAAATTTATTAAGCTTATTTTTAATATAAATATATCTATTTTTGATAAATTATACTTTAATTGCTATATAAATACGACTATTTTCATAGTCTACATTTCCTTTAAAATTTCAATCAATTCTTCTTCACTATACATATATTTCTCATTACAGAACTGACATCCAACTTCTGCCTGTTTATCTTCTTCTATTATTTGAGCCAAAGATTTTTTCCCTATTGCCACTAACGCAGTTTTTACTCTTTCCTTTGAACATTCACACTCAAATCCAACTTCACAAGTATCAAGTACTTTAGGCTCCAAACCATCTAAAACTCTATTTAATATATCTTCTGGTAAGTTTCCTTCCTTTAACATATTAGTTATTGAAGGTAATTTAGCTACATTTTCTTCTAATTTTGCGATAGTTTCTTCTTCTGCATCTGGCATTAATTGAACTATAAATCCTCCAGCAAACTCAACTTCATCCTCTTTTGTAAGAACACCTAAAGCTACCACTGATGGAGTTTGTTCTGACACTGCAAAGTAGTAAGTAAAGTCTTCTGCAATTTCTCCACTTACTAATGGATAAGTTCCATTGTATGGCTCTCTAAGACCTAAGTCTTTAATAACTTTTACAACACCTTCTGTCCCCACGGCTGCTGCAACATTCAACTTTCCATTTGGATAATCTTCAACTTCTACATGAGGATTTCCTACATAGCCTTTTACTATTCCCTTAGAATTTGCTGTTGCGATGATAGTTCCAATTGGTCCACCACCTTTTATTATTACAGTCAATTTATCACTGTCATTTTTCATCATCAATCCCATTATAGATGTTGCTGTTAATGTCCTGCCAAGTGCTGCTGTTGCTACTTTTGTAGTTTCATGTAATCTTCTAGCTTCTTCTACTGTATTTCTAGTAGTTGCAACAAATGCTCTAACTTGACCATTTCCTGATGTCGCTCTTAGTACATAATCTTTCATTTGTATTCCTCCACACTTTGTTAATCATACTATTTTTCTATATTATTACTTTTTTCTATATTACTACTTTAAATTACTTTAATTTTTAATACAGAAAACTTTGCCTCTTTTATTTTTACCAATAACATTTTATATCTCTGTCAATAATATTTTATATCTTTATCAATAATATTTTATATCTCCAGCAATAATATTTTATATTAATAACACTTCTTTTTGTACATAACAAGAAAAGCTTTATTTTTTACATACAAAGAATATCCTTTGACTTTCTTCATTAGGTTTTTCAAATGTAAAATCTCCATAAGATTTTATATCACTAAATCCAGATTCTTTAAGCATATCAACTATTTCATCCTCAGTATATGCCCTTTGTTGATGTACTTCTTCAAATCTTTCAAACTTTCCATCTTCATCTTTAATAAAAAATGTCAGTTCCATTTCAATCAAATTTTCTTCATCATCAAAGTAATTTTGCCACATATAAGCTATATCTTCTCTATTTTCTCCATACATATTATTTCCTAATATATTGGCTAATTTATAAAATGAACTTATATCAAATATAAAGATTCCATCTTTCTTTAATAATTCATACGTTTTTGAAAATACATTTTCTAAATCATCATCATAAGTTATATAATTAAATCCATCACAGGCACAAAGCACACAGTCCAAATCGGATATATCAAAGTCAAGCTCTGATATGTCTTGTTGAAGTAAAACTAACTCTACGCCTTCTTTTTCTGCCTTTTCTCTTGCTACACTAAGCATTTCATCAGATATATCAATCCCAGCTATATCATAGCTCTTTTTAGTTAATGGAATTGTGAGATTACCTGTACCACATGCTAATTCCAATATATTTTTTACTTTTACACCTTCATTATCTATTATATCTTCTATATATTTAACCCATCCATCATAATCAACTTCATTCATAAGTTCATCATATACAAACGCAAAATCACTATATTGACTCATCCTTTTTATTCTGCCCCTCCACAATCTTTCTTAGCCTCTTTTTACGTGATGTAAGCATACCTCCGATTCTTCCAGCTTCTTTAGCTGTAAGCCCTGCCCATCCACGTTCTCCAACTTTGTCCATAAGACCTAGTTCTGAGGCTATCTCATATTTCATTATATCATCATTTGTCAATATTTTAGTATTCTTGCCATTAGTTATCTTCTTTTCTCTTTTCATATTTTCTTTCAAAAAAATCACCCCTTCTTATTTGTATTTTTGTCAATTAAAAGAAATTTATACAAATAAGTAAGGGGTATTTATCAATTCATATGTTTTCAAATTTAAGTATTTTAAATTTATGACTTTTTAAAATTATTCTTTCTAAGTATGTGTTATTTATAATTTCAACATATTATTTATAGTCTTATCATAATATGTTATTTACAATCTTATCAAAAAAATTGACCTTTTTATCCAAACTATCTACAACTTATTCATTACAAAGCTTAACATATTTTAATCTATTGCTTTTTTATATTTTAATAATTTTGCATAGACATTTAGTGCATCCACACATATCTTTTCATCAAAGTTGAAGTTTATATTATGAAGTCCATTTACAAATCCTTTTTTCTCATTTCTTGAGCCCAACATAAAGAACAGCCCTGGAACTTCTTTTTGATAGTAAGAAAAATCTTCTGATATCATAAGTGGGTCTAATTCTATAGCCGTATCCTTTCCAACAGCTTCTACAAACTCTTTATACAAGTCTTTATCGTTTTTAACAGCTATATAATCATCCATAATATTTATATTTACCTTACAGTTATAAGACAATTCAAAGCCTCTAGCAAGTTCTTTAACTCTAAGTTTCATTCTCTCATACACTTCTGGACTAAAGCATCTAATAGTCCCTTCCATCTTTATATTTTCAGCTATTATATTTCTTCTAGCCCCTCCTTCAATTCTACCTATAGTCAACACTGCATTGTCTATTGGGCTTATATTTCTTGATACTATAGTTTGAAGTGAACTTATAAAGTTTGAAGCTATGACTATACCATCAATTCCATTTTGTGGCATAGCTCCATGTCCACTTTTAGACACTATTTCTATATCAATATCTCCTATTTGAGCCATGAAGTATCCTTCTCTTGTACCTACATAACCTTCTGGTAATTCTGGGTATATATGAAGCCCATATATCTCATCAACATTGTATTTTCTAAGCACACCTGCATCTATCAATGCTTTTGCTCCACCTGGCCCTTCTTCTGCTGGTTGGAATATAAATACAACATTATCATTTAAATCTTCTTTATTATCATTTAAATACTCAATTAATCCAAGCAATATAGTAGCATGTCCATCATGACCACATAAGTGTTTTACACCTTCTTCACTACGAAGACCGTCTATATCAGCTCTGAAAGCTATATCTTTTCTTGGTCTTTTCCCTTCTATCACACCTACTATTCCTGTTTCTAAGTAAACTTCATATTCAACTCCTATTTTATCAAGATAATCCCTTATATATTTTGAAGTCTTATACTCTTTTCTTCCAATTTCTGCAATAGGATTTAATGCATTCCTATGCTTATAAAGTTGTTCTTGTAAATACGATGCCTCTCTCATGTAATCTCCTCCAAATTATAATTTATTATAAAAATATTTCTATATCTCTTATAATTAAAATATTATATAACATACTTTCATATTTAAAAATAAAAAGCTAAATTGAATATAAAAATATTTTGCATTATTAAATAATTCACCATTAATAATAATTCCCCTGTTTCATAAATCAAAACAGGGGAATTATTATTAAAAAATTTTTAATTTTAGCAAGAGAAGAAGTGTTTAGCAAGTCCACCTTTTGCAGTTTCTTTGTATTTATCCATCATATCAATACCCGTTTCTTTCATTGTTTCAACGACTTGGTCCAAGGAGACAGAATGTGAGCCATCAGTTAATAATGCATACTTAGCTGCATCATAAGCTCTTTGAGCTGCCATTGCATTTCTTTCTATACATGGAATTTGAACATATCCATATACAGGGTCACAAGTCATTCCTAGATGATGTTCAAGCGCTATTTCTGCTGCATATTCAATATGGTCTATAGTACCACCCTTTAAATACGCTACTGCCGCTGCTGCCATCGAACAAGCTGCTCCAACCTCACCTTGACATCCTACTTCCGCACCAGATATTGATGCATTAGTTTTTATTATATTTCCGATTATTCCAGCCACAAGTAATGCTTCAATTATTTTTTCATCATCGTATTTATAGAAATCTTGCATTGCAAAGAATATTCCTGGTATTACTCCAGCAGAACCACAAGTTGGTGCTGTAACTATTATATTACCAGAAGCATTTTGCTCTGAAGCTGCCAGTGCATATGCATATACAAGTGTCGAAAAACTTTTATCTTCTTGATACGCTTTATAAAAATTATTTGCTCTTCTTTTTAATAATAATTTACCTGGTATTACTTCATCTGTGCTTAGTCCATCATCAATAGATTTTCTCATAGCATCTTTTATAGTTTTTATATAGTCTTTTATATCAGATGGTTCACATTCTAATACAAAATCAACTAAAGTTTTATTATTTTCCTTACACCACTTCACTATTTCATCCATAGTGTCTAGATGATATATACTATTGCTTTTACTGTTTCTTTGACCTTCTTCTGCTATAGTTCCTCCACCAACAGAATATACAGTCCATTCAGCTGTCACATTTCCATCTTTATCTAAAGCTTCAAACTTCATTCCATTTGGATGAAAATCTTTTATTATGTCTTCTTCCCAAACGATTTCAACTTTCTTTGGTGCTATAGTTTTTTCAATTATATAATCTGTTAAGTGACCTTTTCCTGTAGCAGCTAAACTACCATATAATATTGCTCTAAAACTTTCTGCATCTGGATTTTCATTTTTAAATCTTTCCGCTGCTCTTTGCGGCCCCATAGTATGAGAACTTGAAGGTCCACTTCCTATTTTAAAAAGTTCCTTTAAAGTATCCATATTATTCCTCCTAAATTTTCTATGTTAATGCTTATTATTTATTTTTACGCACATATTTATTATAACCTAAATATATTAATTATTAGTTATTAAATTCGCATAAAATTTATTTTTTATTTCCATTTTGGTATATTTTATTAAATTAATATGCATATTTTGAGAATAAAACATTTATTTAAAATTTTTTTAATATTAATATAATATAAATATCTTACTTTATACAGTTAAGATATTAACTATGCCTATTAAAATTAATTAATTTGTACTATAATTATTATTGTACTTAAAAAATTAAATTTAAATAAAAAAGGAGATTTGATTATATGTTATTTAAAGGTTCTGCTGTTGCTTTAGTTACTCCATTTACGGAGGATAACAATGTCAACTTTGAAAAGTTAGGTGAATTAATCGAATACCATATTGAAAATGACACAGATGCATTAGTTGTTTGTGGAACAACAGGTGAAGCTACTACTATGAGTGAATCTGAGATTTTTGCTGTAATAAAATATACAGTTGAAAAAGTCAATAAGAGAATACCAGTTATAGCAGGTACTGGTTCAAACAATACTATGTTGTCTGTTCATATGAGCCAAGAAGCTGAAAAATTGGGAGTGGATGGTCTTTTAATCATAACTCCTTACTATAATAAGACTAATGAAAAAGGTCTTAAACTTCACTTTGAAACAATAGCAAAAAGCGTTAAATTACCAATTATTTTATATAATGTACCAGGAAGAACTAAGGTAAATATAAAGCCATCTGTTGTAGCTGAGCTTGCTAAAATAGATAATATAGTTGCTGTGAAAGAAGCTAGTGGAGATTTAGCTCAAGTTGCAGAAATAGCTAAATTAGTGCCTAAAGACTTCGCTATATACTCCGGTAATGATGATACTATATTACCTCTATTATCATTAGGTGGAAGTGGTGTTATCTCTGTACTTGCTAACATCTGTCCTAAAGAAACTCATGATTTAGTAACTAAATTCTTTGAAGGTGACATTGAAGGCTCTAAAAAATTACAACTTGATATGGATGCTTTAATTGCTGCCTTATTTATAGAAGTAAATCCAGTTCCAGTTAAAACTGCTATGAATATTTTAGGTTTTAATGTTGGAGATTTAAGACTTCCTTTAGCTGAAATGGAAGAAGCTAATCTTAATATCTTAAAACAAGAATTGACAAATTTTGGATTTAAATTTTAGCAATATTTCTATAAATAAGTTGATTTTTTCTAAAATATGTATTATTATTAGAATAATCAAATTTTAATATCCTATTAACCTAGGGTAGAGGTAGCTGTAAATAAGAGTATCCAATAGGAGCTGGCAAGCGTTAATGATTGGAAAAAGGATTTATAGCCGAAGAAAATATTTCTCGCAATAATATTTTCTGGGATTACACATAAGATGTGTAATACTGTCACTTATTTGTGTAGGTGGTGAGCTACAAGGTTTACTTTGAGTGATAAACTAGACGTACAAAGTATACCTTTGTACGTTTTTTGTATATAATTAAAGTTGTTAATATAATATTAAAGTATTTAGATATATAAAAATATTAACATATCTTACTTGTATAACTAAAATCAAATAATGTTTTAATAATTAAAAATTGGGGTGAATTTAATATGAAAAAAGTAAATGTGGCAATAGTTGGTGCTACTGGAATGGTAGGTAGAACATTTTTAAAAGTATTAGAAGAAAGAAATTTTCCAATAGAAAATCTATTTTTATTCTCTTCTTCTAAATCTGCTGGTTCTAAAGTAATGTTTTGTGGTAAAGAATATATAGTAGAAGAGTTAAAAGAAACTTCATTTACTGATAGAGGGATACAAATAGCATTATTCTCTGCTGGAGGAAGCATTAGTGAAAAATATGCTCCAATAGCTGCATCAAATGGAATCTTAGTAGTAGATAACTCTAGTCAATGGAGAATGAATCCAGATGTTCCTTTGGTTGTTCCTGAGGTAAATCCAGAAGCTATAAAAAAACATAAAGGTATAATAGCTAATCCAAACTGCTCTACTATACAAGCTATGGTTCCTCTTAAACCTCTAGATGACAAATACAAAATTAAGAGAGTTGTTTACTCTACTTACCAAGCTGTATCTGGTTCTGGTGTTAAAGGGGTTGAAGATTTAGAAAAAGGAATGACTGGTAATCCTACTGGATTCTATCCACATCAAATTTCTTATAACTGTCTTCCTCATATAGATTCATTTACTGAAAATGGATATACTAAGGAAGAAATGAAAATGGTAAACGAAACTATGAAAATACTTGATAACTACGACTTAAAAATAACTGCAACTACTGTAAGAGTTCCAGTAAAAAATGGTCATAGCGAATCTATAAACATTGAGTTTAATAATCCATTTGAATTAGAAGATTTAGTAAAAACACTTGAAGAAGCTCCAGGAGTTGTAGTAGTTGATAATCCTGCTAAAAATGAATATCCAACTGCTGTAGAATTTGATGATAGAGATGAAGTGTTTGTTGGAAGAATTAGAAGAGACTTTAGTGTTGATAATGGTGTAAACCTTTGGGTTGTTGCTGACAATATAAGAAAAGGTGCTGCAACTAATGCAATCCAAATAGCTGAAATGGCTATATCATATGATTTAGTATAGTATACAAATTTGTATAAATATATGATTTTGTAAAATATTAATAATAAGTAAAAATAAGCATTAGAAGTAACTGTAATATAAAACACAAAACTAAAAAAGAGGGGATTGATTTTTTATGATATTTAAAGGTTCTGCTGTTGCTCTAGTTACTCCATTTACAAAGGATAGCAAAGTTGATTTCGACAAATTAGGTGAATTAGTTGAGTACCAAATTGCTAACGGTACTGATGCTATAGTGGCTTGTGGTACTACTGGTGAAGCTAATACTATGACCGATGAAGAACAACTTGCTACTATTAAGTATGTTGTTGAAAAAGTTAATAAAAGAGTTCCTGTTATAGCAGGAAGTGGTTCTAATGATACTATGCACTCAGTTAATTTAAGTCAAGAAGCTGAAAAACTAGGAGTAGATGCTCTATTAATAATAACTCCTTATTACAATAAAGCCAATAAAGCTGGACTTAAACGTCATTTTGAAACAATCGCTAACAGTGTTAAACTTCCAATTATACTTTACAATGTACCTGGAAGAACTTGTGTTAATATAAGCCCTAGTCTTATAGTTGAACTTGCTAAGATAGATAATATAGTTGCTGTGAAAGAAGCTAGTGGGGACTTAGGACAAGTTGCAGAAATAGCTAGCTTAGTTCCAGATGACTTTGCTATCTACTCTGGTAACGATGATACTATACTTCCTTTATTGTCTTTAGGAGGTCAAGGAGTTATATCAGTACTTGCTAATGTTTGCCCTCAAGAAACACACGATTTAGTGGCTAAATTCTTTGAAGGCGATATAGAAGGTTCTAGAAAATTACAACTTGGTATGGATGCTTTAATCGCTGCTTTATTTATAGAGGTAAATCCTATACCAGTTAAGACTGCAATGAATTTATTAGGATTCAATGTTGGAGATTTAAGACTTCCTCTAGCAGAAATGGACCCAGCAAACTTAGAGGTATTAAAGAAAGAATTAGTTAACTTTGGACTAAAAGTTAATGCATAGTACAAATTAATGCATGATAAAAAACTAAGTTTGGTCAAAAGTTAGCCCTTAATCATAGGAGGAAATTATGTTAAAAGTTATAGCAACTGGTTATGATGGAAAAATGGGCAAGATTTTAGCCGATACTATAAGAGATGATAGTGAACTAGAATTAGTTTGTGTTGCAGCTAGAGGTATGGATAGCTGTGAAGGCAATCTTAAAATTTATGAAGATATGAATACTATAGTTGAAGAAGCTGATGTAGTTATAGATTTTTCTCATCACTCTAATCTAGATAATATTTTATCTTATGTTTTAAAAACTAAAACTCCTTTAGTAATTGCTACTACTGGATATAATGATGAAGAAATTAATAGAATACATGAAGCGGCTAAAGTTATTCCTGTATTCCAATCATATAATATGTCTCTTGGTGTAAATGTATTAGTGAAATTGGTTAAAGATGCAGCTAAATTATTAGAAGGATTCGATATAGAAATAATAGAAAAACATCACAACAGAAAAGTAGATGCCCCAAGTGGCACAGCTGTTATGATTGCTAACGCTATAAAAGAGGTTTTACCAAACGTTGAAAATAATTATGGTAGATATGGGCGTAGTGCAAAAAGACAACCAAATGAGGTTGGTATCCATGCTATAAGAGGTGGAAATATTGTTGGTGAACATGATGCTCTATTTGCTGGAGATAACGAAGTCCTTACAATAAGTCATCAAGCTCAATCTCGTGGTATTTTTGCAAGTGGTTCTATAGCTGCTGCTAAATACTTAGTTAAACAAAAACCAGGATTTTATAACATGGATAGTATGTTAGGATAGTAAAAATCTATATCACAAATAAAAAATATACACAAGTAAAAGATATATGATATAATAAATAAATTTACTCAATATTATGCTAAAATAATAATGCTATTAAAAAATAAATAATAGTAAGTATATACTAAAGTTGATAAATTAGTATATATGAGTATATAATAAAAGAAATATAATGAAATACAAGGAGAATTAACAAATGGTAAATTTAAACGATGCTTATGAAATAGCAAGATATATAAAGGAAGTTAAAAAGAAAACACCTGTTAAAGTATATGTAAATACTAACTCTTTACATTTCCAATCAACTGATAAATTTAAAGTATTTGGAAACAATGGTTCTTATGTATTTGTAGGTGACTATGAGGATATAATGGAAGTATTAGATAAACATGGTAACGATATAATAGATACTCATGTAGAATATGATAGAAGAAATTCTGCTATTCCTCTAAAAAATACTTTAAGTGAACATGCAAGAATCGAACCAGGTGCAATAATAAGAGACATGGTTACTATAGAAAAAAATGCTGTTGTAATGATGGGAGCTGTTATAAATATAGGAGCTGTTGTTGGTGAAGGTTCTATGGTAGATATGAATGCTGTTATTGGTGCTAGAGGTACTCTTGGTAAAAATGTTCATTTAGGTGCTGGTGCTGTTGTTGCTGGTGTTTTAGAGCCACCTTCTGCTACTCCTGTTATAGTTGAAGATGATGTTTTAATAGGAGCTAATGCAGTTGTTCTTGAAGGTGTTAGAATCGGTAAAGGTGCTGTTGTTGCAGCTGGTGCTGTTGTAACTACTGACGTAGAAGCTGGTGCTGTTGTTGCTGGTTCTCCTGCTAAAGTTATAAAAATGAAAGACGAAAAAACGGCTGACAAGACTAAACTTATGGAAGACCTTAGAAATTTAGACTAATTAGAAATAATATTATTAATTAAAAGGGGCTGTCTCAAAATAGAGAGATAAGCCTCTTTTTCATTGTTGAAATGATGAAAATATATTTGATTTCATACAAAAAAGAGTGTCTCATGAACTAAAAAGTTCATTTTGAGACACCCTCCTCTTTTTATAGCCTTTTAATTTATCTTTGTTAAATACCATTAATTTGCTAGTTTACTTGCATGCAATTTAAACATTCTTAATTTATTGGTTTCCTTACACACTAATTAAAATATCCTTAATTTACTGATTTACATATATACAAGTTAAACACTCTTGATTTACTTACACAATAGTTAAATGCTCTTAATTGGTATTTACTTCTATACTAATAAATTGAACCACTGTTTACTACTGGTTGTGCATCTTTATTACCACAAAGAACAACCAATAAATTGCTTACCATAGCAGCTTTATGTTCCTCATCTAAAGTCACAACATTATTCTCACTTAAATTAGTTAATGCCATCTCTACCATACTTACAGCCCCTTCAACAATCTTTTTACGTGCTGCTATTATAGCTTCTGCTTGTTGACGTTGTAACATAGCTGCTGCAATCTCTGGTGCATAAGAAAGGTGAGTAATTCTTACTTCACATACTTCAATTCCTGCAATATCTACTCTAGATTGTAACTCTTTTTGTAATTTATCTGCTATTTCTTGACTACTACCACGAAGAGATTTTTCATCACCATCTTCAGACACATCATATGGGTAAAGTCTTGAAACATTACGAATAGTTGAATCACATTGAATTGATAAAAAAGTATTATAATTATCAACATTAAATACAGCTTTAGTTGCATCTATAACTTTCCAAATTACAACAACACCTATTATAATAGGATTTCCTAATAAATCATTAACTTTTTGTTTTTCATTATTAAGAGTCATTGTTTTTAAAGATACTTTCTTTCCTCTTGGATTAGAGGATATATCTACTTTTTCAGTAGATGAAGATTTTGATACATTAATTCCTGATGATGTTGGATTTACTGCTGAACAAAATGGATTTACCCAATAGTATCCTTCTTTTTTTATAGTTCCATAGTAGTTCCCAAATAAAACTAGAACAATAGCCTCTTTTGGATTAATCATTTTTAGTCCAAAACACAGTATAAAATCTATCACAATAAATAAAATACTTAAAACTAACATAAATGAACCTATTCCAGTGAATCCATTGTCAAGTTTTATTATTCCAAAAACCATAACACCTATTGAAACTACTAAAAATAAGATAATCATTATCAAAGCTACTACTCCATTAAATGCTTTAGCATCCTTTTCTTGATAAGTTTTTTCTTCCTTTAACATAGCCATCTCTCCCATCTTATTATATTAAGTTAAGATACTTCTAATTTAATAATATCACTTTTAATGCTCAAATTGTTGAGTTTAAAATTAATACTCTAGATTTATATATTTTTAAAGACACATCTTTAGTAATTTTAACATATTAGTATTGATTTTTAAGTAAATTTTATGATATATGAACTTATATTTAATACATATTAAATCTAAATACAATTTTTTTAATATCCAGTAAATTATAAGTTTATTATCACTAATATTATTTTATATAAATTATATTAGTGATAAAATAAACCTATAGAAATATAACAAATTTTTATTAATTTCATAGGAGGATTTTATGTTAAAAGTTATAATTAGTGGTTATAATGGAACAATGGGAAGAGTGTTAGCAGAATGTGTAAAAAAAGATAGTGAATTAGAGTTAGTTTGTGGTGTAGCTAGGTCTGCTGATGAAAATGCTTATCATGGAGATACGAAGCTTTATAAAACAATGACTGATGTAACTGAAAAAGCTGATGTTATAATAGATTTCTCACATCATGAAACTTTAGACCCAATCTTGTCATATGCACTAAAAAACAATACACCTGTAGTATTAGCTACTACTGGATATGATGAGGATGAATTAAATAAAATAGAAAAAGCATCAAAAAATATTCCTATATTATTATCCTCAAATACATCTCTAGGTGTAAATATTTTAATAAAATTAGTTAAAGATGCATCAAAAATGTTAGAAGGTTTTGATATAGAAATCATAGAAAAGCATCATAATAGAAAAGAAGATGCTCCTAGTGGTACTGCTACTATGATAGCCAATGCAATTAAAGAGGTCTTACCTGAAAGTGAAAATAAATATGGAAGATATGGTAGAGATTGCAAAAGAAAAGCAAATGAAATTGGAATCCATTCTATAAGAGGTGGAAATATAATCAGTGACCATGATGTTATATTTGCAGGAGATAATGAAGTTCTTACATTAAGTCACCATTCTCAATCTGATGAAGTCTTTGCAGATGGTTCTATTGTTGCAGCTAAATTTTTAGTTGGTAGAAAGTCTGGGCTTTATAAAATGTCAGATATATTAGGGTAGTTTTTATACATAATGAATCTCAATCTACTTAGATATTCAGATTTATCAATTTGAATATCTAATAGATTGAGATTTTATTTATCTTTTTTCTTCACCTATAAAACTAATTATTGTATTCTATAGACTGAAACAAATCCAAATGGTGAAGTTCCTGTTGTGCCTGAATTAAATGTAAAGCTTAAAGTAACAGCTGCTGCTCTAGCATCAACTAAAAAATCCAATCCTACACTTACATCTGATGAAGTAAGAGTATTTACTGCTTTTGCAATAAAATTATTTTGAGCTGCGCCATTAAAATTAGTAGTAATTGCCATAAATCCTGCAAGTGAAAGTGTAGCACGTATACCAAAGGATACATTATATATACCTCCAACTGCAAGGTTTATAGTGTTACTTGTTGGTAAAGTTATATTTGTTCCATTTATAAATGATGAGTTAAACGTCACTAGTGAGTTATTTGTTAAACTTGGAGATGAAACTATAAATTGTGCATTGTTCGATGCCAATACTCCAGTTGCTCCTGTATTTCCTGTTGGACCTGTTGCTCCATTGGCTCCAGTTGCTCCTGTATTCCCTGTTGGACCTGTTGCTCCATTGGCTCCAGTTGCTCCTGTTGGACCTATTGAACCTACTGCTCCTGTTGGACCTGTCGCTCCTACTGCCCCTGTTGGACCTACTGCTCCACCTACTCCAGTTGCCCCTGTTGCCCCTGTTGCTCCAGCTACTCCATCTGCTCCGGTTGGGCCTGTTGCTCCCACTGCTCCTGTTGCTCCTGTCTGTCCTGTCGCTCCTGTCGCTCCTGTTGGGCCTACTGCTCCATCTGCTCCTGTTGCTCCTGTCTGTCCTGTTGGACCTACCTCTCCATCTGCTCCTGTTGGACCTGTTGCTCCTACTGCTCCTGTTGGACCTACTGCTCCATCTGCTCCTGTTGCTCCTGTATTTCCTGTTGGACCTACTGCTCCATCTGCTCCTGTTGCTCCTGTATTTCCTGTTGGACCTACTGCTCCATCTGCTCCTGTTGGTCCTGTTACTCCATCTGCTCCTGTTGGACCTACCTCTCCATCTGGACCTGTTGCTCCTACTGCTCCTGTTGGACCTACTGCTCCATCTGCTCCTGTTGGACCTGTTGCCCCTATTGCCCCTGTTGCTCCTGTTACTCCATCTGCTCCTGTTGCTCCTGTATTTCCTGTTGGGCCTGTTACTCCTGTTGCTCCATCTGCTCCTGTTGCTCCTGTTACTCCATTTGCTCCTGTTGCTCCTGTGTTTCCTGTTGGGCCTGTTATTCCATTTGCCCCTGTTGCTCCTGTTGCTCCTGTTACCCCTGTTGGGCCTGTTATTCCATTTGCCCCTGTTGCTCCTGTTGCTCCTGTTATTCCTGTTGTCCCTGTCGCTCCGGTTGCTCCTGCTGGACCAGTTGCTCCTGTTACTCCATTTGCTCCTGTTGCTCCTTTGTTCCCTGTTGGACCTGTTATTCCATTGGCTCCTGTTGCTCCTGTATTTCCTGTTGGACCTGTTATTCCATTGGCTCCTGTTGCCCCTGTTGCCCCTCTAGGCCCTGTTTCTCCAGTTGCTCCATTTGCTCCTGTTGCTCCTGTGTTTCCTGTTGGACCTGTTATTCCGTTTGCTCCTGTTGCTCCTGTGTTTCCTGTTGGACCTGTTATTCCATTGGCTCCTGTTGCCCCTGTTGCTCCTTTAGGACCTGTCGGACCTATTGGTCCCGTTGGTCCTACATCTTGATATAAACTTGGACCTGAATTATCTTTGTAATCATCCATATAATAAATTCTCCCTATTTTAAAATTAGAGCAATATTAGACAAGTATCTAATATTGCTCTATATAATTATATGAATAGACAATTTATTATGTGATAATACATCTATTTACTTATATCAACATCGATACCTTGTTTTTTAAATTCTGTTATATTATTAATTTCTTTACTCCAATCTTCTATTATTGGAGTTATTTTTAGTTTTTTAACATCTTTCTTAATTTCATATTCTAAAGAAGATTCAATATAATTACCTTTAGAGTAACTTAAGTCATAACCTCCTGCACCACTAAGTAATTCTAAATCTTTTCCTCTTCCATCTTTAAGTGCAAACTCAAGTATCTTTGGTGTATCATCACCTTTATTGAAATTATATTTGTTAGTTTTAAATCCGTAAATCACTCTGATTTTGGTAGGAGAAACCCTTACTTCTTTTAATACTAAATCAACATCAATATTTTTATTTTTTAATTTTACATTTTTATCTACATTATAAATTTTTGTATCTTTGACTATATTTGAACCATTTATACTTGTATTAAATTGCCATTGTCCACTAAGATATCCATTTAGGTGTTCACCTTCTACTCCTCCCATATTTCCTACCTCTATCTCTTTTGATGTTTTTATATCCTTATTTAACTCATATTCAACTTTATTTATACTTATATTTATATCATAGTCTTTATTTAAATCCACATTTTTTAGTAAATCAAAATTTTCGACATCCCCTTTTCCATCTCCATCTTTATCTAGATTATCAAGCTTACAAGTCATAACCATATTAGTAGTACCATCTTTATTTTTTTCTGATGTAGAAGGCCCTGTTATTGAAACAAAGTTCATATCTCCAACCTTTATTTTGATATCATCAATTCCTAAGAATCCTCCTTGTTTCTTTAAGCCCAAAGCATCTTTATCAAGTTTGCTATCATCAACACTTATATTTAAAAATAATTCTCCATCACCAAGCATAATCTCATTTAACTTTATATCTATTCCTTTATCTGTAGCAACATCATCTACAATATTTTTATAAGGTTTAAGTTCTTCAGTATCCTTATTAAAGAAATATTCTATCTGCTTTCCAAGATGTTGCATATATGCCAAGGTAGTTTCATTAGTAAATGCAGTTGAACCTAAAATAACTACTGATAATCCTCCTACTAAAGCATATCTCTTAAAATTATTCTTTTTACTATATTGAATCTTAGATTTCATTCTCTTCTTCATTTCATCCTTTTCTTCATTACTTAATACAATATCATCGTATTTTTCTATATCTATATTTGTTTCATTAAATAAACCAAATTTATCTTTCATAAAAACTCTCCTTTTATTCTATATTTTCTATATTTAAATCCTTAATTATCTTATCTATTATCTCTAAGCTTTCTTTTTATTTAAATGCAGTCTCAACTTCTTTCTTCCTCTTGATAATCTATTATGTAAGTTTTCAACAGTGGTTTCATTTTGTATAGCTATATCCTTTAGTGATATATCTTCTAAATAATACCTTCTAAAAATTTCTGCATCTTTATCATTTAATGTGCTTATAAGGTCATTTATTTCCTCTTTAATTTCTCTCATATCCAACTCTTTATCTATATATGGTATTTCTTCATGTTCTATATTTAAATAAGTATTATTACTTATATACTTTTTCCTATAATTAATTGCTCTGTATTTAGAAATAGAACCTATCCAGTTTTTAAAAGAGTTTTTTTCATTATCAAATTTTTCTATGTTATTCCAGATTGACAAAAGCACATCATCAACACATTCTTCCTCATAAATTCTAGCATCCATAAGAGTCCTTCTAACTATAGATGCTATAAAATTCCCATACTCATCTATAAGCATTTCCATACCCTTTTCTTTTTTCTTTATTATGTTTTTAATTATCAATTTATCCTCCAAGTTAACTCCTCCTTTGTAAAAGCTTCTACAACTACTAATACAATTAAAAATCGTATTTCCTATCAAATTTTTAAAATTTTTTTTATATTTCTAAACACAGAATCAAAGCTTGGATAAAACTATCAAAACAATTTTACTATGTTGAACTTATAGCTTGATACGAATACAAGATAACTCCAAATCAAACCCCAAAATAAAAAGATACCTCAATATAATTTATCAAAATTATATTGAGGTATCTATAAAATTAAAAAATTGCTTATCTATCTTCATCAGTTACATTAAATATATAAGGAACATTTCTATAGTAATCTTCAAAGTCAAATCCATATCCTACTACGAATTTGTCTTCTATCTCAAACCCACAATAATCTGGTACTAAATCAACCTTTCTTCTACTTGGCTTGTCTAAAAGTACACAACATTTTAAACTAGCAGGATTTTTAGCTTTTAGATGCTTTAAAACAAAATCCATAGTCAATGCAGAGTCAGTAATATCATCTACAACCAATACATCATATCCTTTTATATCAGTAGTTACATCGGAAACAACTTTAACCGTTCCAGTACTCTCTTCACTGTTTCCATAACTAGAAGTAGTCATAAAGTTAACTCTAAGAGGTAAATTTATATTTCTAACTAAATCTGCACAGAATATAAAACTTCCTTTTAATAGAGACACAATCATAAGATTTTTATTTTTGTAATCCTTCTCTATAATCGCTCCTAATTCTTTTAATTTATCATTAATTTTTTCTTCTGAATACAATACTTCCCATTTTTTTGTTTCTATATCCATAAAAAGACCTCCAATTGTAATAATCCTTCTTAATTTTATAAGAGATTGCTCACTTTTTCAATACTCTTATTCAATATTAGCCAATATTATTGAGTTTTTAAGCATATTCAACAATTATTAACAAGATATTATCTATTTTAAGTAAATCATATATCCCTACTAAATCATATACTATATATTTTAGACAAAAAAGAAAAAACTTGCACTAGCAAGTTTTTCCCATTTATATATAATCATAATTTATTAGAGGGTACTAATTAAATTTATTTATATCACCTTCACTATATATTGCAATATAAGAAATATTGTAATATATTAATCAACTTTATTCATATCATTCATTACATTTAATATTATCTCATCTGTTATAGACATACCTTTATCACTTACTCTTCCTAAGTTTTGTATACTTTGCTCAACACTTGAACCAACTATACCATTTAATGGTGGTACAAAACAGTCTTGCTTAGCTATTATAGCACTTTGTATTGCAGCAGATGCAGCAGATGATAATTTTAATGCACAGCCAGCTTTTGCTCCATCACATATCATTCCACTTAAGTCAGCTATCATATTTTCTATTGCACCTTCTATTTGTTTTTCGCTTCCATCCATAAGCCAAGATATACCAGCAGTTGCCCCAGTAGATGCTGCAACTCCACATCCACATACAGCAGATAATCTACCTGTATAATTCTTAATATAACCAGTTACTAAATGAGATATAGCCAAAGCTTTTGCTAGTCTTTCATCAGATTGTGGGAATTTTTTATTGTAAGCAACTATTGGAAGAATTGCTGTTAATCCATGATTTCCACTACCATTTGAACTCATAACAGGCATTTTTACTCCTGCCATTCTTGCATCTGAAGCTCCAGCAGTTAACATCATTGCATAGTTTATAACATCATTACCTAAAAGACCTTCTTCCATAGACTTTTTAATTCCGTATCCAACACCAATTCCAGTCTTTTGTTTCAATCCATATTCAGCCATTTCTTCATTCATTTTTACTCCATCTAGTAAAAACTCTATATCTTTAAAATCAATACCTTCTACATTCTTTATTAATTCTTGTATAGTTACAGTATCCATCAAGCTCTCAACTTTTTCTGCTGAAGCATTTGAAACTGATACTTTTGGCTCATTATCCAATAATACTTCTCCATCTTTTTCTAAGAATGTAAAGTTATCATGTTTAGTTCTTATTCTAACTTTAGCATTGTGATTTGCTCCTTTTAATGCAACTTCTATAAAAACTTTCTCTTTTGTATCAGCAGGTGTTATTGATAAAGGAGTATTATCCATATAATCTTCTGCTATTTTAACTTCTTCCTTTGTTAAAGTTTCTAATACACTTAATCCGTTTTCAGAATGTCCTCCTATTATCCCTAGAGCTGCTGCTATTTTTAATCCTAATCTTTCAGTTCCTGGTATACCTACACACATACCATTTTTATAGATACTAGGGCTAACCAACATATGATTCTCTACTATTTCTTCTCCTAGTAATTCTTTTGCCTTGGCACATGCTAGAGCTAAAGCTACTGGTTCAGTACATCCTACTGCTGGTTTAACCTCTGCTTTTAACATTTCCACTAATTCTTTTCTTATATCTCTCATTATATATAAACCTCCCAATTAAGTTTAATTTTAGTACTTAAATAATTTCTTATCTATATTTGTAGCAAAATACATGCCATATTTTTTATTTTAGTCCATTTTTTCATTTCAATATTGTGCATACATTGGAATAACTAACCTTAATTATATATTTTTTTTATTTATATGAAGGTTTTATATTTTTTTCACTTGCTAAATGGATGACAATTTCGCAAAAAGACAAAAAAAAATCTCAAAATGAGATTCTATATCATTTTGAGACGATTACTATTTTAATAATTACTATTTTTTAGAATATGAAGGCTTAAACAACCACTACTTTTTATATACTACTACCTTTTATATACTACTACTTTTTGTTTATATTTAAATTTTATATCACTTTTTATTATATTCTTATATCACTTTATATCACTAAGAAATTATATTGTATTTTTCAATTTTTCTATATAATGTAGCTCTTGATATTCCAAGTGCCTTAGCTGTTAATTCTTTATCTCTTTTATAATCTTTGTATTTATTTAAAGCTTTTATTATCTCAATTTTCTCAAGTTCATCTAGTGGAATTATCTTATCACTTCTAACTTCTAATTCTTCTATAGATGTATTTTTAATCTTTTGAGGAATTACATTCATTGTAATTATTGGAGATGAAGACATATTTACACTGTATTCAATAATATTCTGCAATTCTCTTATATTGCCTGGCCACTTATATTCAATCATAGCATCAACAACCCTAGTGTCTATATCAATAACATTTTTATCTAGTTTTTTTGAGTATTCCTTAATCATATGCTTTATTATAAGTGGTATATCATCTTTTCTTTCTCTTAAACTTGGGAGCTTTATTGGTATAACATTTAATCTATAATATAAATCTTCTCTAAAAGTTTCATTTTGAACCATTTTTTCTAAATCTTTATTTGTCGCAGCAATAATTCTTACATCTATCAGAACATTTGATTTACTTCCAATCTTATTGAGCTCTTTTTCTTGTAATACCCTCAACAACTTTGACTGTAAATGCAAGCTCATATCTCCTATTTCATCCAAAAATATGCTTCCTTTATGGGCTATTTCAAACATACCAAGTTTTCCACCTTTTTTAGCCCCTGTAAAAGCACCTTCTTCATATCCAAATAATTCACTCTCTAATAAATTATCCGGTATTGCTGCACAGTTTACAGCTATAAAAGGATTATCTACCCTATTACTATGGTTGTGTATAGCTCTTGCAAATAGCTCTTTACCTGTTCCACTTTCACCAGTAATAAGTACTGTTGAAGTGGATTTAGAAGCCATTAGGGCTTCTTTTTTTGAATTTCTTATAGCTATACTCTCTCCAATTATATTTTCCAGTTTTATCTTATAATCTTTGTTCATCTTATTGTAGTTTTTTATAGCATCTCTTTTATCTATAAAGTCAATAACATATCCTTTTAGTTCATTTTTTAATACTATTTTATTGATGTTATATATCCCCTTTGAATCATATCCGTATCTTCTATAAAAAAAGCTACATGATTTGTCCTTCTTAAAGTTATTTATAGAAGGTTTCTTTATAAAATCTAGCTCAGTGAATATATCTTTCCCAGTTATATTGTCCTTTAGATTAAAAAGCTCTTTAAACTTTGAATTATATTTATCAATCTTACCATCTACATCAATGGACACAACAGCTTTATCCATATTGTTTAATAAAGTCTCTAATTTTTTCTTTTCTAACTCTAACTCGTACGTTTTAATTTGAGCTTTTAGTTTATTGGATATCAAGTCTGCCATCTTACATAAAAAGTTTATAAGTCCACTTTTGTTATTTTCTATAATCTGTGCTTGTTCTTTTGTAAAGGCTATAAGACCTATAACACCATAAGACTCTCCATCACATATAATTGGGCAACATACTTCTGCAAACTCCACACAGACATTATTTTTATAACATTCTCTACATATATCACTGCTCTTTGGGTCATCAATTAGTATTGTAATTTGTTCTGTAAGTGACTTTTTAAAAGCTGTATATTTATCTACTTTTTCACCTATTTTGTCCACATATATACCTGTCCCTGCAATCCTAAATAAGTTTCTATTTACTATAGTTACATCTATATTGAGCACTGAAACTATAGCTTCAGCTATGTTCTGAATATCAGATTTTATATATTCTAAATCTATCATAGTTATCATTCCTTATTTTTTCTTAACATGAGTATTTGTCTTATTTCCTTAAGGATTAAATATATCTTATTTAAAGTAAATTGAATTGACATTAGGATTACAAAGAGCATAACAATTATTATTAACTCATAATTTATTTCCATATCTACATCTCCTTATAACAAAAGACTAGGCTTAACCTAGTCTTTTATATTATATCCATATTTATATTTTAACTCATTTATCTTCTTTTTCCCACATAAATATATTTTAATTTATTTGACTCTTTAATCATACCATCAAAATTTAATCTTGAAAATATATTAAATACTTCATGTGGATAGTGAATCTTTGCTACAGAACCACAAAATTTATGCTTAAGATAGTTTAGTTTAACTTTTAAATTTTTTAAGTTTAAATCTTCTAATATAACCTCTCCATTACCTTTTAAAACTCTTTGTATTTCAGATGAAGCTTTTTCACAATCTGTAATAACATTAAATTGGTCTACTATTATTATCTTGTTGAACTGATTATCATCAAATGGCAAAAACTCTAACTTACCTTTAACTACATTGCAATTTTCATTATATACTAAAGAATAACATACATCTTCATAGTTACTATTCTCTAATATCGTTACAGAAGTACCAAGACCTCTCAGTCTCTTGCCTAGGTTTCCTATATGACCAACAAGCAATATTTTATCCCCTACATTATACTCAATTGTATCTAAAAAACATTCTAATTCATCAGATGTATATTTAGCTTTAACTGGCTGTTTATTTATCTGATATAATATGCTTTTCACAATGCTTCACCTCTTCATTTTCTCAATTATAAATTATGTACAGATTACATTATAATAAATGGCGAGCAACTATTCAAGAGATATTTCATTAGTATTTTTTTAAACAATCTTTATTTATTTTTAATGTATTATTATAGCAAATTTATTAGTTTTTTTGATGAAAAAACAATATATTTTTAATATTTAGTCATTATTATTTTCATCTAATTTTTTTATTTTTGATATAGATACTTCATATGCCATTTTTTTCACTACGTTATCCTCATCTATTTTTTTCTCATACTCTCTACTTTGAACTCTACCCCAAAGCTGTATTCTATCACCAACTTTTAAGTTTTTTGCAAACTTTGCATTTCTTCCCCAAACTATTGATGGTATATAATCAGATTTATTATAAGGTCTGTTTATAGCCACTAATAAATCAGTTATTTCCCTTCCTAAAGGAGTTTTCCTATACACAGGTTCTTTACATACATACCCATCTAGAAATATGCTGTTTGGGTCCTTATTTTCCTCCTCTATAGCCTTTATTTCTCTAACAAATACTGTAAGCACTAATCTATTTTTATTATTTAAGGTTTTATTATATGATCTCAATTGACCTACAACATTGACTAAATTTTGTTTATTAATATCAATATCTTGAAGAAGTCTTTCTGACACAGTCATAGGAAGTGTATCAAAGGAATCACTTAATCTGTTTATCTTTATTTTCACGTTATAAAATTTCTCTCCAAATATCTCATGGCTAAATTCTAGCTTATTGTCTAACTCCCCTCTTAAGTTTACTACGTTATTCTCATCTTTAACAGCTATCATATTTTATCCCTCCACAATTGTTAATTCTTATATTTCTGGTATCAGCTTATATAATAAATATATTTGTGAGTGATGTATTTTATTACAAATCTTTGATTGCTGTTTAAAACTTTTTATTTATTTATAAATTTCATTTAATCTTTTGATTTAAGCCTATAAAATTGTCCTATTATTTATATAATATATTATTTGTTTTAACCAAAATTGATTATTAAATTGCTTCTTATCCACTTTTTAAGTCATATATAACTCAACACTAATTTATACACATAAGCAATATCAATATTTTAAATTAATTCAAACGATTCAGATAATTATCAAGTCATTATAAACTCAATTTTCTTCAGTTATAAGTTATATTCGACTTATTATACTAATATTTTTGCTAATATACATCAATATATTAACTTTTTATTTCATCTAGCATTAAATTTAAATATTTAATTTCAGTTTACAGCCTAACTTTAGAAAATATAGCTACATTTATACTAAATTTATATATATATTGCATAATTGGCACACTAGTTGCTTTATATAATTATATCTAATAAATAAAAAACTGCCTTAGAACATTAATATTAACGTTCCAAAGCAGTTTATAATTTTTATTGTTAGCTGTAATATTTAATAAATACTAAGCAGTCTTTTTATTTTTATTTGCAGCCATTATCATTGTAGCAGAAGTGTAAGCTATAACTATTATTACTAATGCTTTTAATATATCCATTGGTAAAGTTTTTACTATATATGCCGCTACGAAAACTCCTATTAAACCACAGATAGCTATTATAACTGATGCTTTTTTAGTATATGCATCTTCTTTTATGAACTTCATACTTGCAACTGGCATTAATAATGCACAAGAACCCATAACTATTGGGAACGCAACTTTTGCAGACATTCCTAAGAAGTAAACCATTGCCATACCTGGAGCATATAGACCTATACCAGCTGTCATTAAAGCACCTAATATAAAGTTACCTAATACACCTATTACTAATTTAACACCAGTAAGACCTAATTCATTTCCTCCACCTGGTAATACATTAACCCAAGGATGACCTAATAACATTAATATTGCTGTTAATGCTAGAGTCACACCCATAACCATTTGTATCTTTCTTTCGTCCATTTTAGCTATTATTCCTGCACCTATGTATGAACCAACTGCTGCTGCTACAACCATAGATACTAGAGTTACACCATCAACTGGTATGATTGATGTGAATATAAATGCTTCAGTAACAACTGGAATAGTATGTGCTACGTTTAACGTACCAGGCATTTTCTTATCTGGTATGTTTAATTTTAAAGCTTTTGACATTGCTATTGTTGGAGCAAATGAGCCTATTCCTAATGTATCAAAGAAATCTGTTATAAATCCTGTTACAGCAACTTTTGGAGTACTTTGTTCTTCTAGTTTCCCCTCTTTGTTTGCTTTAGCTACGTCTTTACCAAATACAACTGCAAAGATTGCTGCGAATACTACGTATAATGCCTTTAAGATTGCTACCATAATCCATCCTCCTATTTTTTTATTTTTTTATATATTCTGAATCTTATAGCCTAAAATCTATAGAATAGTAACCAACAAGAGGTTACTATTCTATTTTAATTTCCCAATTTATTTGTTTCTATTTAAGAATAAATCCATGTTTAAGTGGATCTTCTTCATCTATTACAAAATGATTAAATCCAGTTATATAAGCAGAACCACTTATCTTAGGTACTACAGCATTGAAATCTGCAACTTTAGTTTCTTCAACTATTTCACCTTTGAATAAAGTTCCTAATATACTTTCATATACGAATTTTTCTCCTACTTTTAATTCACCTTTAGCATGTAAAGTAGCTAATTTAGCACTTGTTCCAGTTCCACATGGAGATCTGTCAACTTGACCTTGACCAAATATAACTACGTTTTTGTAAGTAGCTTCTGGATGAGTTGGCTCATCATATATTTCAACTAAATCTACAGTTTTTATATGAGCTAAAGTTGGATGTTGTATTTCTATTTTTTCATTTATTATATCTCTAAGTTTCATAGCTAGTTCAGTTAATTTACCAGCATTTTGAGGTTCTATTTTTAAACCTAATTGACTTGCATGTATTATAGCAAAGAAGCTTCCACCAAATGATATATCAAATTTAACTGTTCCAACACCTGGTAAGTCAACTTCAACACCTTCTTTATATAAGAAAGCTGGTACGTTTAAGAATGATACTTCTTTAGCTTTTCCATCTACAACTGTAACATCTCCTCTTATTATTCCTGCTGGAGCTTCCATAACTACATGAGTTACAGGCTCTACTGCTGGAACTACACCTGTTTCTATAGCTGCTGTCATAGCTCCTATTGTACCATGGCCACACATATTAAGGTATCCGCCACCGTCCATGAAGATTATTCCAAAGTCAGCATCTGGACAACAAGGTTGAGTCATTACAGAACCAAACATATCATTATGTCCTCTTGGCTCTAACATTATAGCAGTTCTTAAATAATCTAGATTTTTTTCTAAATATTCTTTTTTCTCAGGCATAGAATTTCCTTTTATGTTAGGTATTCCACCCACAACTATTCTAGTTGCTTCTCCTGCTGTATGAGAGTCTATAGCTTGTATACTTCTGCTAAATTTCATATCAAATTCCCCCTTAGGTTTATTTTGCGTTTTTACGCATTTTTAGTTTTAGAAAAGCTAATGCTTTTTTTACATCAACTTCATCCATGTGATTGTCTCCAACTACTTCTGTTTCTATGTAGCCTGTTGTCTTTTTATAATCAATTATGGTAGCTTTATCTAAATACTGATTCGTAACTACTAAACCATCTGCTCCCATAATAGTAAGACCTACTGTAGGTATGTCTGATTTTACAAACTCTGATATAGCATTTGTAAAATCAATATGCTGGTTTCCTGCCATGTCTAAGGTTATAATCACTCCATCAGGTCGCAATGCTTCAATCCATCTTCCAAGCCTGGCTGATAAAAAGGATTTCCATTCATTGTGCTCTGATGTACCAACTACAACTACTCCTAGCAAATCTACGTCAGGATCATTGTCTATTAAATCAAGTAATGGGTCTCTAAAAATCTGAAGTGATGTGTTTTTCATTGATGTAGAAATTCCCACAAAACTCATCCCTTATTTAAATTTTTTATCCATGCTTTCTCATTTTTAATTTTAAAAACGCTAAAGCTTTTTTAGCATCAATCTCATTTGTGTTGTTTTCTCCAACAACTTCTGTCTCAATACCTTCTTTTGATTTGTTCATATCAACTATGGTATTCATATATTGATTACTTACAACAAATTTAGCTTGAGTACCATTAAATGTCACTCCAACTACAGGTATATCTCTTTTTCCTATTTCTTCAAATGTATTAGCATAGTCAACATGTGAGTTTCCCCAACCATCTGAAGATACTATAGCTCCATCTACTCTCATAGCCTCCAGCCAAGCGGCTGTTCTCTGTCCTACAAAAGTTTTGTTTTCATTTCCATCTGGAGTTCCTACTACTATTACTCCAAGTAAATCTACATCCTTATCACTTTCAACTATATCCAAAAGTGGGTCTCTAAAGTGATGAAGAGATGTTTCTTTTGTTGAAGGTCCTATTCCCATAATATCCACCTCTCTTAAGTCATAGCTCTAAGGGCACCATCTCTATATTCATTAGGAGATATAATCATAGGTACATTTCCCATATCTATAATTGATGTTCCTCCTTCAAAACCACTAGGTTCCTTTGAGAATAACTGATTGTCATACATAGCCCCTTGACCTGCTATTTGTTTTACTATGACAACCTTTTTTGCATTTGGTCGAATTTTGTCAAAATATTCACGAACTTGAGTAGCATTTCTTCCGTCTTCCATTTTCAAAGACGTTCTTATTTCTTGTATAAAATCATCACATGCTTTAAATGCTGCAAGTGGAAGTGTTCTTTCAAAAGGTAAACCTCCCTTAAGAGTTACATCCACATGGATTATATAATCTTCAACTGATGGAGTCCCATATCTACCAAACACCATTTGTTCACTCAAAATTCCTTCTGAAGAACCAAATTCATGCATCTGATTTCCATCTTCGTCTGCACCAGTTAGCATTACGTATACACCAGTTAAAGTATGTGTAATTCCCTCTCCCAATCTGCCTAAAACTTTGGTTGATATTGGTATAATGTCCATAATAGTATTAATTTCCCTGTCATAATCTCCAGGTTTTATAATATCTACTTTTATATCTGTTATTAAATCTTCTCTTGCTTTTATTTCATCTATACTTGATAAATCAATTGTAAGTACATCTTTCTTTATAGAAGTTTTTGAACCGAAATTAACTTCATTCATATGAAACGGTTTTATAACAAGTCTTCTCATTATTTTTTCTTCCATAATATCCACCTTTGTTCTTAAAACCCCTCTCCTAATTATGTAGGAGAAGGGTTCTATATTTTCAAATATAAATTACATTTTAAACGTGAGCTTTATATTCGTATGGTAATGGAACTATCTTACCAGCAGATGGTATTGCAACTAATTGCTCTAATGTATCTCTTAATATATGTGTTTGCATTTCTATGTTATGTGGTTCACCAGCATTAGCACCCATTGGAACTAATGGAGCAACTGCTCTAGGAGTTCCGTTTTGTCTAACTACTGGAGGAAGAGCTGCGATTATTATTGTAGGTATTCCAGCTTCCTCTATTGCTCTCTGCACGATCACGGCAGTTCTATGGCAAGTACCTCAGCCAGCTGTCATGACTACACCGTCTACTCCCTCTTCTTTAAGTTTAGCAGCGATAGCAGGACCAGTTTCTTCAGTGAAGACATGTTGGTTTCCTCCACCACCCATGAATGCATAGTGCATAGGAGCTACTGCTTTTATAAATCCTTCTGCAGCTAATTCATGTAATCTATCTATAGGGAACATACAGTTTATATCTTTATTTACATCTCCATTATCGTATCCACCATGTGATACCATCATTTCATCAACTGTAGCTGTGTTAGGTACAGCTCTAAAAGTAGTATCTCCTGCTAGATTAAATCTCTTGTCAGATTTTAAGTGAACACCAGCTGCTGTAGCTAAAGCTATAGTCATATCTTTTAATTCTTTAGTTACAGGAGTCCAAACTGGAGGAGGTGTTATTGGAACAAATATTTCAGATTGAAGTCCTTGTACTGTTGTAAGGCTCATATATTTCCTCTCCCTTCTATTTTCAAACGATTAATTATTATTTTTCTTCTTCTTGCTTCTTTTTAGCTTGCATTTCTGCTTGCTTTTCTTTTTCTCTCCTAATATTTTCTACATACTCATGATTAGGTTCTGGACTTAATACCTCAGGATAGCTTAGCATGAATCCAACCTCTTGACCTATCTTAAGTTCGTAGTCAGTTATAAGCATTCTATTAGGTATTTTAAATTGTCCAAGTCTACCTTTTAGGTCTATAGTTACTCCACCACCCATGATTTCGACTATAACACCCTCATAAAAAGTCTCTGATGAGATATATTTTAATCTATCCATTATAATTTTACCTCTCTATACTTATTTTAAACTTGGATCTAAATTTATATTGTTATCTAAATCTTAGTTATTATCTAAATTTTAGTTTTCGTCTTTTTCGTATATTTCTCTTCTCTTCTTACTCATTGGTAAAGATTGCTCATTATCTTCTAATACTATTTTTTCTCCTGTAGCTTTTTCTATAGCCTCTATGTTATTTAACTTAACATTTGGATTCCATTTTCTTTCAGGAGCTTTAACTTCTACACCTGCAATAGCATTTTTAAGCATAGCCATGATTCTTACAGCTTCTTCTGGAGCTAATGTATTGTTTGATAATATTTCATTTTCTATACCTTGCTTAGACTTGTTATTGTCTACCATGTGAGTCATGTATTTATTACCAACAACTAGAGCACCTTGAACTGCTGAATAAGTTACACCAACTACTGGTATACCTCTCATACCTATTTGCTCTATGTGAGATGCGAAATCTATATGGTTGTTTCCGAAACCTTCAGTAGTTACTACAGCTCCATCAACTTCCATAGCTTCAACTAACATACCTAATCTCTTAGATACATAGAATTTCTCAGCATTTACTTGTGGAGAACCAACAAATACAACACCTACTAAATCTATTTCTTCATCTTGCATAGCTCTTATTACTAATGGCTCTCTCCAGTAATGTCTTGACATTTCTTTTGATGCAGGTCCTATACAAGTTAATGCATGGATACCACCATCTAATACTTCAAGTGGAGATAATACAACTGGCATGTTTCCTAAGTCAACGTTTGGTTGAGCTCCTAATGTACCAACTGGTTCAACTGGTAATATTAAGTTATCATGCATTGCACCTTGTCCCATTATTTCTTTTATAACAACAACTTTCTTTTTACCTTCTCTTCTGTATTGCTCGATTACTTCTTCGTCTACTACTAAAGAGTTGTCAACTTTCTTTAAAGCTTCTCTTATCTCTTGAGTTATATAATCAAAAGCACGGTGAGCAGCTAAAGGTCCTGGTCTTTCCATGTTAGTTCCAGCTTTTATTGTTACTTGACCTTTGATGAATATTTCACCTTTGTCAGCAGCACCTGGTCTACCCCACATTATAGTAGTATTTAATTCACCTTCTGAAGAACCGAATTCACCTATTTGAACTCCATCTTCATCTGTACCAGTTAATACCATTATAGCTCCATCTATAACTCTTGTTATACCTGAACCTAATTCGCCTTCTTCTTTAGTAGCGATTGGTTGTATATCTAATACAGCCTCACTGTAAGTTTCATACTTATCAGGAGTTATTATTTCTAATTTAACATCAACAACTAATTCTTGAGTGTCATTAGCTTCTTTACATATTTCTGCTGCATTTCTGATGTATAAAGTAGTTCCTTCTATTTTAGTTTCATCAGCAAATTCAACTTTGTCTATTTTAAAGTGTTTTTTAGTTAAGCTTCTTAATAATTTCTTTTCTTCAGCTTTTGGAGCTACTTCTGCTACTGCACCTGCTACTGGAGCAGCAACGTTTGCTACTGGAGCAACAACTCCTGCTTGACCAGCTACTGATAAAGGTATTTCTAAGCTTATATCTTTACCTTCACCTATGTGTATTTTAACTGTTTCACCTAAAACTCCTGTGCTTACTGGCACTACTGCTTCTAAAGCTGCTGGAGCTTCTTCTACTACTGCTTCTTCTACTACTTCTTTAGCTTCTCCTGCTTTGTATCCTTCTACATTTTCTGTAGTCATTGGAGATAGAGCATCTAAAGTTTCTTTTAACTTAGCTCCTAGTACTTGACCTATAGTTAATCCATTTTCTGGTATTGTTAATAATCCAGAATCCTCTAAGTCTGCAAATATTGCTGGATCTTCTAAGTTTTCTGGTGCTATTATTGTTCCCGCTTCAAATCTACAACAACATACTGCTGGGTCATTTGCATGGGCTTGAGCTGTTTCTAAAGTTATTGACATAGTATAAAATACCTCCTTACATTATTTTCTTATTTATTATTTTAAATCTCGATTCCTCAACAGGTAACCCCTTAACTGAGGAATCAAGTAAATTAAAACCGGCTTTAATAGTTATATTTTGACTATTATTTTTGTGATACTACTCCCATTTGAGCAGCTATTGTCAAAGGTATTTCTAAGTTTATATCTTTACCTTCTTTTATGTGTATTTTTATTACTTGACCTGTTGTAGCTTGAACTGTCGCACCTTGAGTTGGCGTTACTTGAGCGACTGGAGCTTCTACTTCTTTAGCAGATTCTTCAGCATCTGTTTCTGCTACTTTATATCCTTCTACATTATCTGTAGTCATTGGAGATAGTGCATCTAAAGTTTTTGTTAATTTAGCTCCTAATACTTGACCAACTGTTAAATGATTTTCTGGAATAACTAATAATCCTGAATCTTCTAAATCTCCAAATATTGCTGGGTCTTCTAAATTTTCTGGTGCTATTATTGTTCCTTCTTCAAATCTACAGCAGCATACTGCTGGGTCATTTGCATGGGCTTGAGCTGTTTCTAAAGTTATTGACATAATAAAATGCCTCCTTCATTTGATTTTAATTTATATTGATGCCTCAACACTCTCAATAATTAACATATTTACTGTTCCCTACTAACAGCCCAAAGTGTCAAGACCTTTTAACCTACATAAATCATCATAATTAATACTATTTTTTTCTCATTTGAAGTCACTTTATATATAAGCAATTCCTATGCCAACTTATTAACAAAAAGATATTTTCTATAATACAACCTTCCTTTATCGCTATTTTTAGCCAAATATTATATAAATATTTATTTACAATACCCTGTTTTTTATGTTTGGAAACATTTTCTCAAAACAAAAAAAGTGTCAATTAATCAACACTTTTTTATTTTTTTTAACACAGCCACATATATCACACCACTCCAATCATTGATTTTGCTTGGTTTGAAATTAAAGATTATTATTTTGTCAAAATTTAGTCATGTGTCATATTTTAGACACATCTATTTTATACTGATCTATCTTATAATATAACGTTGTTCTTGGTATGTTTAATATTTTAGCAGCCTTAGCTTTATTTCCATTAGACATTTTAAGTGCCTTTGTTATATTTTTTACTTCAATCTTTTGAGTAGCTTTCGTCAAATCTAGAGGATATTCTTCTTCCTCCGTATTGTTATTTCTAGAATCCATCATATAGCTTGGTACATCATCTACTTCTATTCTAGGATTTTGGGATAAGACAACAATATTTTCGATTGTGTTTTTCAATTCCCTTATATTCCCTTTCCATCTATAATTTTGAAATATATCAATTACATCTTTACTTATTGTAAGAACAGGCTTATTATTTTGTTTGCATATTTCTTCCAAGAAACTATGCACTAATAATCCTATATCTTCTTTTCTCTCTCTAAGGGGTGGTATTTTTATTTCCACAACATTTAATCTATAATATAAATCTTCTCTAAATTTTTCTGCTTTTACCATTTTTTCTAAATCTTTATTAGTAGCTGATATTATTCTAGGATTTATTTTTATTGTGGTATCTCCACCAACTCGTCTTATTTCTTTTTCTTGCAATACTCTAAGCAATTTAGCTTGCATACTAAGAGGTAAATCTGCGATTTCATCTAAAAATACTGTCCCATCCTTCGCAAGTTCAAATATACCTATTCTACCTTTTTTACTTGCTCCAGTGAATGCACCCGATTCATAACCAAAAAATTCGCTTTCAAATAATTCATTTGGTATAGCACTACAGTTAACAGGTATAAATTGACCTTTTCTCTCACTATAATCGTGAATAGCTCTAGCAAATACTTCTTTACCTGTACCACTTTCGCCCCAAATGAATATACTACTGTTGGTTCTAGCTACTTGTTTTGCAATCGCTTTCGATTTTTCCAATTTATAACTTTTACCTAAAATCTTGTCAAAGCTACCTTTAGATAAATTTTTTACTTCATCTTTTAAATATTTTAATGTATCATTTACTTTCTCAAGTTCAAGAGCTAATATTTTAGCTTCTGTAACATCTACTTCAGTACATACAACACCAATAAATTCTTCTTTATAAAATATAGGATTTGCATGAACTAATGCATACATGTTTTCTTTTTTGTCAGTAAAATATAAATCACTCATACCGACTTTACTATTCAATACTTTTTCTGAAATAGTATTTTCCAAAAACTCGTTCATCGGTCGACCCACTATGTCTTCAGACTTTATATCATACCTTTCTTCCATAAAATTATTCCATAAAATTACAACACCTTCATTATTTATAGCACAAATTCCTTCTTTAATCTGACCTATAATGTATTTTAAAGTCAATCCATAATCTTCTAAGTGCATGTATAAATAATCTCTAATATGCTCTTGTTTCAAGACACCAATAATTTTATTATCTCTAAGCACAGGAAGAATCCCTATATTTTTTAATATCATTATATCTCTACACTCATCTAAGGTTAAGCCTTCACTGACATATATAACATCTTTTTTCATTATAAGTTTTACTGGTTGGCCTTCATATTTCTTATGCATCTCATAAAGATTGTGTATATCAGTCATAGATATAATGCCTTTTAATTCACTAGATGAATCTATTACCATTAGAGTTTTTGTATTGCTTCTTATCATTTCTTTTATTGCACTTTCTATTTTTGTGTCTTCGTCTATAGTTGTAAATTTTGTATCCATTACTTCTTCTACTTTTTTTACTTCTGGTATCGAAAACATAAAGTCCCCCCTTTATAGTAGTACCTCATCAAAACTTATTTATACATATTTATTCTAGCATATTATAATAATAATTTATTGAATAATTAATATTAAAATTTCTTAAGAGATTAATATCTAAATTTGTATAATCCCTAAAATTGACATTTAATTCATACAAATAAAATGAAATGAATTATATACTTAGTATATTACTTTTTCAATACTATCTTCACCTTCAAACCATTTTTCTATTCATAAAACAGTCAGTGTATACTTTAAAATAAGTTATACTTACGCAAAAAAAATTGTCTCAAAACGATTTTTAAATCAATTTGAGACAATGTATTTTTAAACTTAATAATAAATAATAATCTAGATTAATTTTTTGCTCTTTTACATTGATACCCTAATCCACAAATTGCAATTATACCAATAAATACATATGACATTATTTGAGTTTCGTCACTTGTTTTTGGCGATTTTACCACAGTATCATCTGTTGGTGGTACTGGTGGGTTTATCACAGTATCATCTGTTGGTTTTACTGATGTATCTACCACAGTATCACCTGTTGGTGGTACTGGTGGATTTACCACAGTATCATCTGTTGGTGGTACTGGCGGATTTATCACAGTATCATCTGTCGGTGGCACTGGTGGATTTATTACAGTATCATCTGTTGGTGGTACTGGTGGGTTTATCACTGTGTCATCTGTCGGTGGTGATGGATTATGTCCATTTGAGTCTCCTCCTCCTGATGGTGGTACTGGTGGATTTACAGTATCATCTGTTGGTGGCACTGGTGGATTTACATCTGAACCTCCATCTGTTGGTAAACCTATATTAAAGTTAACTTCTTCACCATTCTTTTGTTCTATTGTATAGCTCAATAAATTTTGTTTACTCATTGGTAATAAAGATGAATGGTCTTTCTTTCCAAAATCAAAAACTGACTTATAATATTGAATAGCTTTAGGGAAAATATAATCATAAGATACCGCAGAGATATTAGCCTTTACATCTGGCTTTTCAACACTTTTAAGTATAAATTTATGTTGTGTTGAAACTTCTACTTCACCTGTACCTATTATATTACCATCTTCGTCATAAGCAGTTACTCCATTTGGTAATCTTAATTTAACTACACCACTATAACCCACTAAAGCTATCGCTTTTGTTTCATAAGTTCCATCCTCATTTTTATCAAATTCAATATCAGTTGAACCATTGCTTAGGCTAGGTTTTCCTGTATCATCTGGTTTTAGTTGTTTATGACCTGCTTCTAACAATGCTTCTAAATAAGCTTTTGTATTTATTGCTTGTTCTTTACCTTTTTGATATTTAGCTTTTTCTTCTTCAGTCTTTGCACTTTCTATAAGTATATCGTAAAGGTTTATACTTCCTTGATATTGGTTAAGTTTGGCTTGTTCATCCACTTGTCCAAGTATAATCCATATTGCACTTTGAGTAGCTGAATGAACTATATAGTCATTCTCTTCTCCACCCAAGTTAAATTGTTGTTTATATCCAAATCCATCAAATTCAGAACCTGCATAGATTATAGATTTAACTGCATCTTCATTTTGATTTTCTTGACCATTAAAATCTTCTGCTGGTAAATATGGACTCTTACCATCACTAGTTGGAGATTTTAAATGATTATTATAACAAAAAGCAGTTTGTTCGCCATCTTCTCCATCTATAATATATTTGTTATCTTTAGTACTTGCACCTATAAGACCCTTTACTATGTAATCAAAAGTTAGCGTCTTTGTAACATTATCAAATCTTATATCATAATAAGGTCTATCTGAACCATCTTCTTTTAGTAAGCATGTATTTTTTACTTTTGCTTTTTTATCATACCATAGATGTATATTTTGATCTTGTGGAGTAAGTACTTGTCTAATTTCTGATTGTTCATCTTTTTTTACAGAGTCTTCATCTTCCCAGAAATTATATACAATTTTATTTATCTGAGATAAAGTCATATCAAGAATTTTCTCAATATTATGCTTTAAGTTCATTTCTTCTACTACTAGTTCTTCTTCTGGAATTTGTTCTTCTAAAGGCTGTTCTCCTTCTGGAGTTTGTCCGTCTGATGGTTGTTCTCCCTCTGGAGTTTGACCTTCTGATGGCTGTTCTCCTTCTGGAGTTTGTCCGTCTGATGGCTGTTCTCCTTCTGGAGTTTGTCCGTCTGATGGCTGTTCTCCTTCTGGAGTTTGTCCGTCTGATGGTTGTTCTCCTTCTGGAGTTTGTCCTTCTGATGGCTGTTCTCCTTCTGGAGTTTGTCCTTCTGATGGTTGTTCTCCTTCTGGAGTTTGTCCGTCTGATGGTTGTTCTCCTTCTGGAGTTTGTCCTTCTGATGGCTTCTCCCCATCAAATACTACATCTTTGCCATTCATTTCAGCAGCATAAGATACTATTGGTGTAAATGTAGTAAATGCCATACTAAAAGCGATGGCTAAACTAATTATACTTGATTTTTTAATTTTTACTTTCAAAATTCTCCTGATACTAAAAATATATATTGTATCTATCTAATATAATTCAAAATATTATATTATTGTATAGATTTGATTCCACAATACATCTTTAGCATGTTCAATTAGGGTCGTTAATCCTAACCAGTTCTCTAATGAACTTCTTAATATTTCTATTAAGCACAGACTATATCATTACCTAATAATTAGGTACTCCCCATTTCCCCACACTTGTAGGTACGAGATTTCTCTCTAGTCGTTGAAGTTTCTTCTTTTCGAAGCTTACCTGCTGATTATCCATTTTTAAGGCACTTAGGGTTTAACCTTATGCTATCTAACTAATTTTTTCTACTTTCGTAACCGTCAAGTATCTATCAAATAGATACTCTATCACACCTATCCTTATTTCATGATTATGTTGTGGTTTAGTTAGCTTTAGGAACTTCCAGCAATTAAAGGAGTTTTGGGCAGATGTTCTACCACTCTACACTCTTTATGAATGTAGGGAGCTATTTCAAAAATATATTTTATATCTATATTTACTATGATTTATGTACTTTATTATGTCTGTTTATATATTTTTGATAATTAAAAGTTACTCCTATTTATATTTATAGCAGGTTGCACTACTAACTCCATATATCCCTTAAGTGCCCAAATTTAAGATATACTTCACAGTTTCTATAAATAGGTTTTTGTAATTTTTATTTTTTTAATGTTTTGTTCAATGTTTTAACTCTTTAAGTGCACTTTTTATGAATGTATTAAAATACAAACTAATATTTCAAGATAATTTTTCTAATATAAGACAAAAATTCGTTTTTATACTAAAAAAGATACCATAGAGTATCTTTAAATAACACAAAAACTTTTACTCTATTTGGATAGTTGACTAAATTTAATTTAGATATGTCAATACAAATCACATATTTGAGCTTTACTATTTTTGTCTGATATAATTTTAATAGCTATTGTCATTATTATACAATATAGATGAATTTTTGTCTATTTTTTCCATCTTATTTGCACATCTTATCAATTTAACTTATATGTTACATCAAAAAACATCCTCAGAAGTAATTTTTAAGATTCACTTCTAAAGATGTTTTTATTATATGGCTTTACATTAATTAATTATTTTATTTTTAATCTTACGTCACCTTTTATTCTTCTTATTAATGGGTGATTAACTGTTCTCATTACATGGTCAGTGATATGGTATACACCTAATTTTAATTTTGGTGCAGAACCCATTACTGTATTACTACAGTCAGTACAGTTACCTATTAATATAACTTCTGCTCCAGCTTTTTTAAATTCTATACATTTTTGAGCTTGTCCTGGACAGTGTCCTGGATTTTCACATTTTAATGCACCTTTTATTTCTTGAGCTTGTTTACATTTTTGAACTGATACTATATCAGTAACGCCCATTTTAGCTGCTATGTCTCTCATTCTTTCTTCGTTAGGTCCACATGCACAGACTAAAAGACCCATCTTTCTCTTTTCATTAACAAATGGCATAGTAACTATTATACCACCACTAGTTTTAGTTATTGGAGTATCTAAAGTAGTAGCTTTTCCTGTGAAAGGTCCTCCTAGGATTATTTCACCATATTCACCTTTTATTCCACCAGCTCTTTCAATTAATTCTCCAACAGTAGTTCCGATTGGCACATCTTCAAATACTATAGATTCTTTTCCACTGTTTAATTGACCAACTACAGTTATATTTTTAGATATAACTGGTCTTTTTTGCTCAACAGCTTCTACTATTCTAGTTAATGTTTCTACGTTTATTACTACTGCATTAGCTTCTGAAGGTAATTGAGTTGGCTCAAGTAATTTTCCTAGAACATCTCTTACTATAGCTCTTTCTTCTCCCATTGGGTACATATCAACTAGTTCAGCAACCTCTATATTATCTCCTGGTTTTATTACTTTTTTGAATGCTGCTATTGCTTCTGGATGTTTGCTCTTTATTGCTAGCATACCTTTTCCAGCATTAGTAACTTCCATAGCATATTTTATACCTTTGTAAACTATTTCTGGATTTTCTTCTATTTCTTTTATGTTATGAGCTAGTAAAGGTTCACATTCAGCTGCATTTGCTAATATTGTTCCACCTTTTAAATCTATATTTAATTTTATATGAGTAGGGAATCCTGCTCCACCCATTCCTACAACTCCAGCTTCTTTAATTAAATCAAGTATACTTTCTCCTTTTAATGGTTCAAAAGTATCATCTTGTGCTTCATCAGCTTCAATTACTATAGCTTGGTCATTTATTTCACTTATTTTTCCACTAACACTGGCATAAATATTTGCTCCTAATCCAGCTGGTTCTGCGATTAGAGTTCCTTTTTTTACTACATCTCCAACACTTACTACTGGCTTATCTGGACCACCAACGTGTTGTTTTAATAAAATAGAATATAGTTTGTTCAACTAGTACGCCCCCTTAAATATATTAATTTTTTTTATAAGCTGTTCAAATAATATTAATCTTGTTTTTCTATTACAAGACTTTAACATATTGTTTATTTCTATAGAACATATCGCTTATTATCAAAGCAATTTCTATGCCAACTTTTAAACAAAGTTATACCCTTTGAAAATACTATCTTACAGCGTTTGTAGTTCAATTTAATCATTTAAACTCAATAAAAAAAAGTCAATTATTAGACGCTTTTTTTACTGATTTAATCTATAATTATTGATATTACATACATGCATAAAAAAGTGTCAAAAAATAGACACCGTCTTTTTATCGACACTTTTCTAACATATACTATACAATTTTCCACAACACTACTAAAAATATACATTTATTGATTATTAATTTTTTGGTTTTTGTACTCCATTAGAATCAACTATGTAATTATCTTTATATAATAAATCAGATATTTTTACTAAGCTATATCCATCTTTTTTAAGTCGATTTATTATGGTATCCAAATAGTTATCTACATCATTTATATTAGCATGAAATAAAACTATTGAACCAGGCTGAGCTTCTTTTATTACTTTTTCAATTACATGATTTGGGCCAAGTTCTTTCCAATCTATCGAATCTACATCCCACTTAATTACTTTATAACCTAAATCTCCACAAATGTCCATAGCTTTATTGTTTACGTCTCCAAAAGGAGGTCTAAATAGATTGGTCTTTTTACCTGTTATATTAAATATTTTTTCTGATGTAGTTTCTATTTCTTCTGTTATATCCTCTTTTGATATTTCTTTTAAATTAGCATGAGTATTTGAATGATTTCCAATCTCATGTCCTTTTTCATCTATAGCTTTAACAATTTCTTCATTATCATCCACCCAACTACCAACTAGAAAAAAAGTAGCTTTTATGTTATGTTTATCTAAAATTTTAAGAATATCATCCATGTTATCAGTTCCCCAAGCAACATCAAAACTCAGAGCTATCTTTTTCTCATTTGTATCAACTCTATATATAGGCATTTTTGAGTTATCAGATTTAGAGCATACATATTTTATTCCATAAACAAGAGCAAATATTAATACCAATAACAATGAAAAAAATAAAACACTATATATTAAAGCTTTAGTTCTCTTAACTTCTCTTTTCATACTATTCCCCCTTTTAAATAAATTCTTCTATATTTAAAATTTATTTTTTTTTAGCTCAAAAAAGTACTGTAATATTTAATTTATAGGACAACAAATAAAAAAATAAACTCTATATTAGACCAATTAACCTCTTTAAAATACTACTTTTTTTAATTTTTTTATATTTTTTACATTTTTACCTTTATTTTTCTGTATATATTATTTTTATTTTGGAGAAATTAGTATTAACATCACATAAATAAAAGTGTTGTTAGACATCATAAACTAATTATTTAAGGAGGAAATTTACTATGTCAAATTCAAACAGAACAGTAGTGCCAGAGGCAAAAGCAGCTTTAAATCAAATGAAATTAGAAATAGCTAACGAAATAGGTTTATCTAACTATGAAAACATAGACAAAGGTAACTTAACAGCTAGAGAAAATGGATATGTTGGTGGATACATGACTAAGAAATTAGTTGAAATGGCTGAAAGACAAATGGCTGGAAAATAGATAGTAAATTTTGACACCTGGGTATCAACAGGGCTGCCGATTGGTAGCCCTGTTTTCTTGTCTTCATTTATAAAATTAATTTTATATAATTTGTTAAAGATTAATGATACTATACAAATTATTCTTTTAATTTTGTATAAATTAGTTTAATATATTATATATAGAAATAGTTTGACGGAGGATGATATTTATGTTTGAAAACTCATCTGAAGAATTAGCTTATCACAAACTTTTAATTTTGTATATATTGGAAAAAATTAAAATGGACTTAACTAATTCTCAAATAACTCAAGTAGTATTAGAGACTGAAATGATGAATTACTTTTCATTACAACAACTTTTATCTCAGCTTATGGAATCTAAGTTTTTGACTACATATAAAGACTCTGACAGAGAATATTATGCTCTTACTCAAAGAGGCGTAGAAAGTCTAGAATACTTTTTTAATCGAATACCTACTAGTGTTACTGAAAAAATAGACAAGTATATAGATTCTAATAAAGAAAATTTACTAGCAGATACTCAAGTAAAATCTAGCTTCGTAAAACAAAGTGATAATGAATTCATTGTCAATCTTAGAGTCATAGAAAATCAATCTAACTTAATAGATTTAAATCTAAATGTTTCATCAGAGAAACAAGCAAAACTTATTTGTAACAATTGGAAAAACAATGCATCTTATATGTATGCTGAAGTTATCGACTTACTTATAAGAGACATACATTAAGGCCTACAAACAAACTATAGTTGTAGGCTCTTTTCCTACCTTGATTACCTTTATTAATTTGTTATTTGCAGTTTCATAGACTTTAACTGAGTTCTCTTGAGTATCTGATACAAATAATAACTTTTCATCTTTAGATATTTCTAATCCCTGAGGAATTCCATCTATTTCAATATTTCCAATATATTTACTTGTTGTATAATCCAAAATTCTTACATTATTATAACCCAAGTCAGCAACATAAACTTTTTTCCCACTATAATTAAACCTTATTTCTACTGGCAATAAGAATTCATATAATACCTTTTTTATATCCATACTTACTTCATCAACTATTACAAGCTTTCCATCAAGTGTTGATATATACATTTCTTTCTTTTGTTTATCAAGTGCTATATGCCATGCTCTAAAGTCCATATTGATTTTCTTTTGTATACTTTTATTTATTGTGTCTATACATACTATCGAATTTATACATGGTACATATAGCTTTTTACTCTCTCTGTCAAAATCAAATCCATGTGGCATATTATCAACGCCAATGATTCCTATTGGATTTAATGTGTTTTTATCCAATACATATATGCTATTTGAATCTTCATTTGCTACAAATAACTCATTATCACTAAGCATAACTTGACTAAGACTTCCTCCTATAGAAACAGTATCAATTATTTTATCATTACTTAAGTCTAAAACATATAGTATTCCATTGCTCGAACTAGGTATGTATATCAAATTTTTTTCCTTTTCTATGCAAAAATGATGTGGATATATATTATCCTCTAATACTATTTCTTTTTCTAGTTCAAGCGTAGAATAATCAACTATACTAATGCTCTTTGATAGGTAGTTAGAAATATAGATTTTCATATAACCCCTCCTCTCTACAATACATATACTACAATAATATATTATTTTATTAGCTTGTATTATGCTTTATAGTTGCATTATTATACATATATTTGGTATTATTATTGATGTTGACACAATGAAATAATAATTAATGGAGGTCTTTTTTATGAAGGTTACTTTTAACCCAAGTGGTGTTTGTTGTAGAGAGATGTTTTTTGAAGTTGATGAAAATAATGTGATTGTTGATGCTGAGTTTATAGGCGGATGTAATGGAAATTTATTAGGGCTTAAGAGTTTAATAATTGGTCAAAATGCTCTTGAAATTGCTGATAAATTAAATGGTATTGATTGTGGAGGTAAAGGTACTTCTTGCCCAGACCAATTATCTAAAGCCATTCGTCAATCTATCTAGATATTGATAATATATAGTAATACACTCATCTAAAAACTGATTTTATTAAAAAAGGAGTTGTCTATTATTTTAGCCAACTCCTCTTTATATGTCTTTTATTTTTATCTATATATTTATATGTATTTATTTTATAAGATTATAATTTCTTTACCAAAGTTCTTACTGTGCCTATCATATATAAAGAACCTGCACTTATTATAATATCATCCTTATTTGATGTTTCCAATGTATAATTAACTGCATCTTCTATTTCATATTTTGACGTTACATCACTTACATATTTTAATATTTTTTCTTTTAATATATCTGAATTTATAGCTCTTGGATTATTAGGAGTTGTTGTCACTACTTTGCTAAATTTAGGCATTAGTATGTCCAAAACACCATCAATATCTTTATCTTCCAACATACCTATTAATAAAGTTAGTTTTTTATCTTTAAAATGTTTATCAAGTGCTTTTGCTAAAGATTTTGCTCCATCTTCGTTATGTGCTCCATCTATTATAAAAATTGGACTTTCTTTTATCTTTTCTATTCTTCCTGGCCATTTAGTAGTTATGAGACCTTCTCTTATAGATTCTTCACTTACATTATCTAATTTTTTTGTATCTTTTAGATATTTTAGTACACTCATTGCCAATATAGAATTATTTATTTGATGTTCACCTATCAACGTTATTTCAAGATTCTTATAAGTTTCTCCCATTACATTACAATCATACACTTGAAAGTTTATGTTTGATTTTTTTATATTTATATTTTCAAAATTAACTTCTATGTATTTTGCATTTTTTTCTTTGCAAACTGACTTTATAACATCCTTTGCTTCATCAGTCTGGTCATATACAAGTACTACTCCATTTTCCTTTATTATACCAGCTTTTTCATATGCTATTTTTTCTATTGTATCTCCAAGTATTCCTGTATGGTCTAAACTTATAGATGTTATTACACTTACAAGTGATTTTGTTATTATATTTGTAGCATCATATCTTCCACCTAATCCAACTTCTAAAGCTACAAAATCTACTTTTTGCTCTGAATAGTAATAAAATGCCATTGCAGTAACTACTTCAAATTCAGTTGGATATGCATAACCTTGGCTTACCATAACTTCTATCTTTTCTTTTATTAAATCAATTATTCTAGCAACATCTTCTTGTGGTATATTCTCTCCATTTACTCTTATACGCTCAGTAAAAGTTTCTAGATATGGAGATGTGTATAGGCCGACCTTATATCCACTTTCTCTTAGTATATTAGAAATAAAAGAACACACCGAACCTTTTCCATTAGTTCCAGCTACATGTATTATATTTAAAGTTTCTTGTGGATTTCCCAACAGTTCTAATAATTTCCCAATATTCTCTAAACCTAATCTTATACCAAACTTATTGGTTTGTGATATATATTCTAATGCTTCTTCATATTTCATTATCTAATTCCCCCTGTATTGGCATTTTATTTTATGTTATCTAATTATAGTATATTTTTCACTTTTAATCTACTGACAAAGAATACATATAATCTAACACCTTCTACATTAAATTTGGTTCATAAATTTTTATTTATCTTTTGTATTTGTATATCTTTCTACTAATTCAGTTAATGTATATATGGAAACTAAGTCATATTTTGATATGTCCATATAATTAAATTTCAAATCAAATCTGTTCTCTAATTTTTCTAATAGATTAAAACAATTATCATAAACTAATCCTATCTCTTTATTAAAAAGGCTACATTGAAATAATTTTTCATTATCAGCTTCAGTATTTAAACACTCTCTAATAACATCAGCAACTTCCACAAGCAGAGCATTTTCCTTATCATATAAATCCACTTTAAAATCTGGAATCCTACTATACTTGTCTAAATCACAACTACTCCAACAATTTTTGGTTGCTAGAGACTCGAGTTTTTTATTTAACGCGTATATTGTTATGTTTGGCTCTTCTGACAATATTTTAGCTATTTTCCCAGTAAATTTTGCAACTACATAACTATTACATTTTGGTGGTAATCTGAAAGAATTATTTATATCACAACTTATATATGAATTACTATCCATAACACATTGAACATCATATTTTTTATTGTACCAAAAAGAATTCTCTATATCCAAAGTAGAAGCCCTTACACCTATGACATTGTTAAACATAGCTGGATAACTCAAGTCAAAGTTATTAGCTAAGGAACATACTATTATCTTTCCTTTTCTAAACAATTCATAGCAAACTTCAAATAAGCCCTTAACACTTTCTACACCTATAACTGATAAACTTAAGTTAATCAGTCTTATATTAGTATCCAAAAGGTATTTTAATGCCTCTTCAAGAACCTTTATATTTGTAATACTATCTTTATTACATAAAATTTTTATCACAAATAGCTCTACATCTTCATACTCCTTTTTGATTATTGATGCACAAGCAGTTCCATGACCATCTTCATCATCAAATTTGTCTGATATAAAAATATAGTCATGTATACATTCAAAAGCAATTCCTCCAACTAAGTTATCTTTTAAGTAATCATGTTCTTTATCTATTCCTGTATCTAATACTGCAACCTTAACTTTATTATTCATATCACATATATTCTCCATTACTAAAAGTTTTTAATATATCTACATTAATAGTTCATCTTAAACCTTAATTTAAGTGGCACAATTTATCTTTTAAATGCTCTATTTGTTGCTAAAAACATAAAATAAGTACACTATATACTTAATTTATCTTAATTATATCAATTATTGTCATCAAATTGTTAAATATTACGATAAAATTTTTAGATTTATATCACAATTTAGAATTATTTGTAAAAAGGGGATTGTCTTTTCTATTAGACAATCCCCTTGTATATTTTGTTATTCATTATTCACAATTAACTATTAATTATATTTCATATTTTGTAATTTAAATATTATATATCTTAATTTTATTTATCTAGGGGGAATAATTATCTTTATATGTTGTACAACCCATTTAAGCACTATTCTAAAAATTAATATCAGTAAGTAATATTAAAAAATAATATTAAAAAACTATATTTTGTTAGTATCTAAAAAATCCAATCAAATAAAATTTCTCTTGCATGTTAAATAATACCACATACCTAATACATTATATCATATTTCAATAAATAAATTGCATAAAAGGAAATCTTTTAATAGAATTAAACTATTTATTAAATCATTACCATAAGTTCTACAGACTATAAGTGGATTTTTTGATACTTACATGCTACTATCTTAAGCATTGATATAACTAGCTAAAATAGCTATAATAAAATGAAGCAATTATTTATAGAATTTTATAAATATTCATTATTTTTAAGGGGTGATTGTATTTGAAAAAAGACATGTCAAAAAGAGAAATCTTAAAGGAAAGCTTTCTAGCATCAATCCCAATATTTCTAGGATATATTCCCTTAGGACTTATTTGTGGTATTATGCTTCAAAAAGCAGGTCTACCAGCCTTCTATATATTATTTATGTCATTTATAGTATTTGCTGGTAGCTCACAATTTGTAGCTGCTTCTATGCTCGCTTCAAATGGAAGTATTACTTCGATAATTTTAACTACATTTATATTGAATCTTCGCAACTTCCTAATGAGCTCTAACTTACATATGCACATAAAAAATAAGAACATGAAATTTTTAATGTATTTTTGTCATGGTGTTACAGATGAAACATTTGCTATAAACTTAGAAAAATATACTTATGGAAATTGGACTGATACACATGCTTTATACTTAAATAACCTTTGTATATTAGTATGGGCTGTAAGTTGCTTCGTGGGCGCATTTCTTGGAGAGATTGTTCATATAAGCGATTCTGTTGCTGGCTTTCTGTTAACAGCTATGTTCATTACTCTAATAGTTAATCAAATTAAAAATAAAATATATGTACTTGTTTCTATACTTTCTATATTATTATCAGTAGTTTTATATACTTTCTTTAAGAATAGTTTAGTTATTATAATAGCATCTATTTTATCTTCTTTATTTGGTTTTTATATTCAAAAATTAACACATAGAAAGGAATGCAACTATGAATAATAATTACATAATTATCGTTATCTTAGGCATGGCAATTGTTACTTATATTCCAAGAATTTTACCTATGATAATATTCTCAAAAAATGATATGCCTGAATCTATTAAAGATATCATGAAATTTATACCTATTGCTATACTTAGTTCACTAATAGCAAAAGATATTTTCTTTAATGGAGATAATCTATACCTTTCATTTACTAATCCTAAGATTATTTCAGGTATAATAGTACTGTTAGTAGCGTATAAATTTAAGTCTATTGCAGTATCAATAGCTGTAGGTGCAATATCCATATTTTTATTTGGAATTATATTATAATTTATAATACTATATACAACATATGATATAGTACAAAATATAAAATACATTATATTGAAGTTAATATTTAAAAATTAAATTAATACATATTATAATTAGCATACCTTACATATAAAACAATATTGATAACTGCTAAATTACCATTTTACACAATAAAGACTGTCTTAATATAGAAAAATTCTTCTACATTAAGACAGCTTTGAATCAATAGCTTTGTGATGACACTAAATATTTTTTACCATAGTTCTTTACCTTTTTCAAAATTAATACATTATATCACATAACAAGCTTGTTAATGTTGCTTTTAAATCTTTGAGTCTGTACTTACTAATGGGTATAAATTTTTCATTAATAGTAATCATATTGTCTCCAATATCTTCTATTCTTCTCAAGTTAACAATGAAACTTGTATGACATCTAAAAAAGCCATTTTCACACAATAACTTTTCCGCTTGTTTCATACTCATATTAGCTTTATAATCTCTACCTGATGTATGTACAACTAAATCTCTCTTTACAGTTTCAACATACAAAATAGAATCTATCAGTATTCTGTTAAATCCTTTTTTGTTGTACAAAACTATATAACGTTCCTTCTTTCTTTGAAGGTTATCAATACAAAGATTTACACCCATTGCGAAATTACTATAGTCTATAGGTTTTACTAAATACCTATAAGCACGAACTTCATAACCTTGTGGGGCATACTCTGAAAAAGCTGTTGTAAATATAATCTCTACTTTTTCATCAAACTTTCTTATTTTTTTAGCCACCTCGATTCCATTAATATCTTTCATTTGGATATCTAAAAATATAATGTCAATTTTTTCTGGGTATTTGGAGAGTAAATCTTCTCCACAGGAAAATTCCAATATTTGATAATTTAGACACCTTTCAGACAACAGTTTTTCTGCAAACTCTTTTAGTATGCTTCTTTGTATTTTTTCGTCATCACATATAACTACCCTAAACATAATATCACCTCCAAATCTAAAATATCATTTAGTTTACTTTATTTCAATTTACAAACTGTATCTAGCTAGCTTTATATTTAAATTTTGATATAAATTTAAATTGTCGATTAAATTACTTATAACAATTATTTTTGATATATAAACTTATTTTTTGACAAATTTATATATTTTTTCAACTATACAACATAAAAAAATATAGGAAAATAAATGCAACATGTATTTATTATCCTATATTAAATAT